>NZ_CP061771.1:638539-957808 GCF_011751885.2 Salinibacterium sp. ZJ450 | reverse complement strand
AGAGCACGCGCGTCGCCACTGCCACATCCTCCGCGTGGCTGCAGAATGCATGCCTGCGCGCTAATCTAGCTGCATGGCCGTCACCATCACCATCCGCGCGGTCCCCGACGACGTGCGGGACGAACTCGCCGCGCGCGCCGCCCGATCGGGCCGCTCGCTGCAGGAGTATCTGAGCGCCGAGCTCATCGCGCTGGCATCCAGGCCCAGCCCGATCGAGGCGATCGCCCGGGCTCGCGCTCGCGCCGCCCATTACCCCGCGGTGGAAGCCGCCGACCTGCTGAGCGACATTGATGCCGACCGCACGTAGCGAACTACTGGTGGTCGATGCATCCGTGGTCCTCTCGGTGTTGATCGACCCGAACCCTGCCGCGGACTCGATCGGCCGACGACTGGCCACGGCAACCATGCTCGCCCCCGCGGTACTGCCGTTCGAGGTCGCCAACGTGCTGCGCCGCCGCCGGAACGCCGGCCTGCTCTCGCCGGCCGAAGCCTCCCTCGCATTCGACGGCTTCGGCGACCTGAGCATCGAGCTGTGGCCCTGGGACACGGTCGCGGCCCGCGTCTGGCAACTCGGCGAGAACCTCAGCAGCTACGACGCCGCCTATGTGGCCCTGGCGGAACAGACCGGCGCCACCCTGCTAACCCGGGACCGCCGGATTCTGGGTGCGCCCGGCATCGAGTGCCGGGTCGACGCGGTCGAGTAAACAGGCACTCCTGTCAGCGCGACGAATCCGTCACCAGGGTTGCTCCGCTCTTGCACAGCCTTCCCCACTGCGTCACCCTGAACCCATGCACTACGTGTTCGAGGCCGAACTCTGGCGGTGGAATGCGCGCAGGAACGACATCTGGACGTTCGTGAGCGTCCCCGCCGAGCAGGCGGCTGAGATCACGCAGGTGGTCGAGGGTCTGACCAGCGGCTTCGGATCGGTGCGGGTCGACGTGCGCATCGGCGAGACGCGGTGGCGCACCTCGATCTTTCCGACCAAGTCGGACGGCACGTACGCGCTGCCGATCAAGAAGGCGGTGCGCGCGGCCGAGGCGATCGAGCCGGGCCAGGTCGTGACGGTTGAGCTGGAGTTGGTTGATTTCTGACAGGTGGCGGTCCGCGACATCCGTTCGCTGGCTAGCCTCTGTTGTATGACGAACCCTGAGTCCTCGGCATCCGTTACCGTCGTTGACGACCTGCTCGAGCGCGCTCCGGTCGAAGCGGGCAAGCTCGGTCATTTCACCGTGTTGACGTCGCCGGACGTGCGCGTGGTCGTGCTCGCCTTCGAGGCCGGCTTCGTGCTGAAGGAGCACGCGGCGCCGAAGACGCTGATCATGCAGGCGCTCGATGGGCGGCTGCGGGTGACCGCCGGCGAACGCACGGTCGAGCTCACGCCGGGCGCGCTGATTCGGATGGACAGCGGCGAACGGCACAAGGTGGAGGCTGTGGAGGACTCGCGGCTAATGCTCACGCTGGTGGGGTGAGGCGGCGGCTCCTCACCTGCACTTCCGGCCTAGTCGCGGCCGCGGAACGGCAGCGATGCGGCAATCGCGAGGATCAGCACCGAGCCGGTGCCGAGCACCGCTGTCAGGGCACCGCGCGGGGTGTTGAGCGCGAGACGCTTGCCGCTGACGGTCGGAACGCTGGCCCCGGCGGCTGCCGCCACCGCCGCGGCGAGCACGCCGGTGGTGATGCGGGACCAGCTCGGGCCGCGACCCGCGAGCGCGTATCCCCCGCCGATCGCAGCGAGGGCGACCCCGCCTGCGGCGCTCCCCTGGCCGGTCGTCCTCAGCGTTTCCAGGGCACCGGGCGCGGTCAGCGGCAGCACGCCCATGACCATTGGAGCGGCCGCGATCGCGCCGCGGTGCGGCAACGGCTGGTTGTTGCGCCGCCGATGCTCCGCCCACCCGAACAGGCCGCCAACCGCCGTCGCCGGCAGCAGCACGCCGACGAAGGTGCCGTACCAGGAGACCTTCGAGTCCGGGCCCGCCATCGCCGCCATGTACTCGCGGAAGCCGGCGGCCCAGGTGAGGCCGGCGAGACTTCCCACCGCGACAGCTGCAGGCTGCGACATCCGGTGCATGTCTATTGGCATGGTTACCTCGAAACCGTTGATATCGGGGCCGGTCGCAGGTACCGGGCCAGCAGGAAGTACCAGACCGGCGTCGCCGCCCAGGCGAGCGCGAAGAGCAGCACTCCCGGGACGCCGATCACGAGTTGGGACACGGACATCGATGGCAGAAGGGCGGCGATGCCGATGAGTCCGATGGCGACGCCGTACCCGGCGCCGACCAGCTCACCGAGTCGCGCCGTGGCTTGCGGCATGGCCGAGGCTTCGCGGTAGGTTCGACACACCCAGATCAGCCATGCCGCCTGCGTCAGGAAGCCGACGATGGTGATCGCGGTTGATTCGTTGTAGGACAGCAGTTCGGCGGCAAGGAGGAAAGAGGAGAGCGCGGCCAGGAGCAAGACCGCGACGACGATCCACAGTGCCAGCTGGGTGCCGAGCGAGTTCGCGATCGCCCGGGTCAGGTACACGACGAGCACGGGGAGCATCAGGAAACTGAGGCCGCCGAGAATGTCGTTGGTGGTGCCGAAGTAATACGGGCCGTTAGTCGGCACTTCGAGCAGGAACATCAGGATCAGGGCGATCCCGGCGAGTGCCGCCACTACGGCGAGCGCGATTGCCACCCACGCCATGCGGGCGTTTTTGGCTGGAGCATCCATCGGACACCTCCGACTGCGAGGGCTCGGGTTTCGGGACCTCGGGTTTCGGGGTCTTGCCGGAGCGTCCTCATTCGTAGGGTAGGCACGGCTTCGGGGCGGGTCAATCGGGGGCGGATGCTCGCTTGCCGCGATCGTGGAATAGAAACTCAATTTCATGCGTTTGCATAAGTGTGACCAGCGAACCATGCAGTCACAGCAATCGGCGTCGAGGAAACCCGGCGCACGTCCCCACAAGGAGCAAATCATGGCCAGACTTGATGGCAAGGTAGCAATCATCACCGGTGCTGCGCAGGGAATGGGCGAGTCACATGCTCGTCTCTTCGTTGCCGAGGGCGCAAAGGTGCTGTTGACCGACGTCAACGAAGAGCGCGGCAACAAGCTGGCGAGCGAACTGGGTGAGAACGCCCGGTTCCTCAAGCATGACGTGACCTCCCTCGCCGGTTGGCAGACGGTGGTCGAGACCGCCGAGAAGGAGTTCGGCCCGGTCACCGTGCTCGTGAACAACGCCGGAATCATCGGCCCGGTGGTTGAAACGGTCGAGTTCAGCGAAGAGGACTACCTCAAGGTCGTCGCAGTGAACCAGCACTCGCAGTTCTTCGGCATGAAGACCGTCATCCCCTCCATGCAGAAGGCTGGCGGCGGATCGATCGTCAACATCTCCTCGACTGCCGGCATGCTTTCGGTGGTCGGCTCTCCGAACCTCGCCTACGTCGGCAGCAAGTTCGCCTCCCGCGGCATGACCAAGCACGTCGCGTTGCAGTACGGCCCCGACAACATCCGCGTGAACTCGGTCCACCCCGGCTACATCAAGACCCCGATGATGGCCGCAGCCACCGACGAGACCGGCGGCGGCATCGCGGACCAGGTCCCGCTGCGCCGCATGGCCGAGACGATCGAGGTATCTGAGCTGGTGCTGTTCCTCGCGTCCAACGCGTCGTCCTACATCAGCGGCACCGAGCACGTCATCGACGGCGGGCTGATCGCCGGATAGCACCTTGCGAATTACGGAACGCTCCTGAATTCTCAGGAGCGTTCCGCATTTCCGGAGTCGCAGTGGCGGTGGCGGTGGCGGTGGCGCATGGCACACGAACGGGCGTGCCCCGTCGTCGCACAGCGATCGATGTCGCTAAGGCACCCGAGAAAGTCGAATGTCACCCGAGCGTGACATTCGCGCAGTCGGCCGCACGTGAAGGCTTCACCGAGCTGCCGTTCACTGCCGCCCACCCTTCGGCACTCCGCGAGCTGGCGTGGCACCACCGAGACCCCTTCGACCGGATGCTCGTTGCGCAGGCCCTCGTCGAAGGCGCCACGTCGTCGCGATCGACGGTTGGGCGAGTACGGGGCCACGCTGGGCTGATCGATCGAGCTGGGAATCCGACCGGCTCGGAGGGACGATGGCCCGGAGCGTCAGTCGCGATTGCCGAAGGCGGCCATCAGGCGCAGGCCGCGGCATCCGCCCCCGGGTAATCATCAAGCGTCCGCGGCATCCGCCCCTCCCCTACGAATGTCGGTGGTCCAACCTACTCTCATAGCAGTGCCGGACCACCCATCCACATTTGGAGGACAGTGTGAAGGTACTGGTTGCCACCCGGAAGACCCAGGGTGCGCGTGAAGTCGATTTCTCAGACACGATTGACGGCGAACTCGTCTTTGACAGCGGTCCGTGCGGCGAAGTGCAGGATGCCGAGAACTGGGATTGCCGGTGCTCGATCGGGTTCTGGGGAGTCGCCTCGGGCGAGCTCACCACCACGGCGATAGTCGCCGACCTGCCGATCGGGCTCCGCGAGTACGAACGCGCCGTGCGTGACGGCGTGCGGAGTTGGTGCTGCAGCGATTGCGCACGCAGCTTCGCACACGACACCCGGATGGTTGCGCTCAGGTTCCCTGTTGGGACCGTGGTCGAGCGATTGCGTGACCAATTCTGCGCTCGCCCCTCCTCCACCTCGCCGCGCTAGCGTTCCCTCTCCACGGATGTCGCAGACGCTCTCGAATCTATGTTCGAAGAATTGCAGAATGTAACCATGTCCGAGTTCTCCGATCAGCTCACCGCCGCGATGGCTTCCGCCCTCGCGGCGGTGGAGCGACTGCCAGCGCAGTCGTCTCTCTTTGGCGAACTCGATGACGACACTTTGGTCGCGGCCAACCGCGATCTTGCCGAGATTCGCCGGGCCTTGGACACCCGCTGCGCCGTTGTCGCCGGGGAAGTCGCGGCCCGATCCACGCGCGAGAACGGGTACAGCGGCCTCGCGCAGCGTCAGGGGTTCCGTTCGCCGGAGAAGTTCATCCAGCACATCACCGGCACCACCTTTCGTGACGCGGGCCGACAGGTCCGGGCCGGCGGCATCCTGCGGGAGCGGGACCGGGATTCCGACCAGGGCGGGCTCGGGCTGGACGATCCTTCGCTGGCGCCTAGTCGACCGTGGCTGGCTCCGGCGAGCGCCGCGGTAACAGCCGGTTGGCTGTCCGTCGACGTGCTGGATTCGGTGGCCCGCGGGGTCGGCGAGCCCAGCGAGCAGGTGAGCGCCGAGGCACTGGCTAACGTGGTGACGACCCTTCTGGGAATACTGCATTCCGCGCACGACGCGGGCGGACCAGTCGATGCCGACCGTGCCATGCTGCTCGCCCGACAGCTTCGAGACGAGCTTGACGACCAACTCGTCGCAGAACGGGAAGCACGGCTGCATGAGGCCCGCGCATTCCGGCGGGTGAAGGGCCCGAACGGGCTGCCCCGATACATCATCGATCCCGACATCGAGACGGCAGCCCTGATCGACGACATTTGCAGTCGCATCACGTCGCCTCGGCGAGGCGGGCCACGTTTCGTCAACGAGGCGGACAAGGCCTGGGCGCAATCGGTGATCGATGACCCGCGCACCACCGATCAGTATCTCCACGATGCGATGGTGGACCTGCTGCGCGTCGCCGCGACGGCAGGAACAACCGAGACCAAACGCATCGTCGGCTCGCGGATGCCTGCCGTACGGGTACTCGTTGCTAGTCCGAATCTTGATCAACGTCAGGGAGCAGGCCACCTTGAAGGAGCCGAGTTCCCCGTTTCCATCGCCACAGTCGAACGAATCGCCTGCACCGCCGGCACCATCGATATCGGCTTCGACTCCTATGGTCAACCGCTGAATCTGGGACGTGAGCAGCGCCTCTTCAGCCGAGCACAGCGCATCGCGCTGGCTGCCAGAGATGGTGGCTGTGGGTGGCCGGGTTGCGATTGTTCGCCCGGGTTCACGGAGGCTCATCACATCGACGAATGGGTCCGAGATCATGGGAAGACCGATGTCGCGGACGGGATACTGCTCTGTCGTTTCCATCACATGCTGCTGCACAACAACGGCTGGCGCATCATTCGGAACGACTCCGGGCATTACATGCTCATCCCGCCCACGGATCGAGATCCTGACCAGACGCCGATCGCGCTGTCGTCGAGGAGTCCTGCCCTGCGGGACTTGCGAAGGCTCACCGCGTCAGGTCCGCCGCCAGCGTCCGATGAGCCGGTCCGAGCTGAGGGTGGTGGTGACAATGCTGATGGCGGATGACGTGAGTCAGCCGAGCAGCGTCCCCCACACCGCACGCGCTCCGGAGTCACCGATCAGCGCGATCATGACGACCGTGCCGACGCCCACCACTACCGACGCCACGGCCAGCGCGACGGTGATCAGGCGTGCCGTCGGTGTGGTCCGAGCCCCGGGCGCAGTCCGGGCAGAGTCGTCCGCGCGCGCAGTCTGGACAGCGTCAGCCCCGCGCGCCGTTCGGGGAGCGTCGTTCGCGCGCACGGTCCGGGCAGTTCGCGCCGCCTCGTCCGCGCGCGCCGCACCCAGCGAGCCCGTCGACGACAGCTGCATCCGCGGTACCCCGTATCGGAACCACACCCACTGCGCCACGGCCACAACGAATAGTGCGATCACCCACGGCAGCAGCATCAGTCCCAACGCCTCATGGTGCAGAACGGCGGGGATCGGCCCGACCACCTGCTTCAACGACTGCCCGGCCAGGACCGTGATCGGCACCAGGACGAGCACCACGAGTGCAGCCAGCGGGGTCACGATGCCGAGCCGCCGTCGGGCCGCGGGCCAGAACTGCCCCAACAGCAGGGCGAGCACCGTGAGCGGGGTGAGCACCACGGTGGCGTGAACGATGAGCGGATGCAACGGCAGCCCGCCGACCTGAATCACGTCGCTAGCGAAGACATTGAGCGCAAAGGCATCCATGCTTAGAGAAACGGCGTGGCGACCCGAACAGTTCACCGCACTACGCCGGCGAACCGGTGACCACCGCACTGCCCTCGCGGCCGTCACCGGCGAACCACATCCACATCCGAGCCAGCCAGCCGTTCTCACTAAAGATCCGTGAACCAACCAGCACGCAGCCTCGTTGTACAGGTCAGGAGGTGAGGGATGCCGCCAGAGGATGAACTACGGCTGATTGAGTTGTACGACGCCCACGGGCCCTCCATCTGGCGCTTCGTCGTACACCTCACCGGCAACCCGACCCAGGCGGACGACATCGTGCAAGAGACCCTCCTCCGCGCCTGGCGCAACCCGCAGATCGGACGCGGCGAGCTGGCATCCACCCGCTCCTGGATGTTCACCGTCGCCCGCAACCTCGTGATCGACGAGGCCCGCAGCGCCCGACACCGGCACGAGATCGGCGTCGCCGAAACCCCGGAACTCACCCAGGAGGACAGCACAGACGCCCTCTTTGAAAGTCTGCTCATCGAAGAGGCACTCGAGTCACTCGACATCGAACACCGCGCTGTGATCGTGCACGCCTACTACGGCGGATGCAGCATCGCCGAGGTCGCCCTTCGGCTCGGCATCCCGCAGGGCACAGTCAAGTCGCGGTTGCACTACGGGTTGCGCGCACTGCGCCTCGCATTGCAGGAAAAGGGGGTGACACGATGAACCCCGACCACCCGCGCTTCGCGCAATGGGATGCCGGATATGTGCTCGGCGCACTGTCACCGGCCGAGCGCCGCGAGTACGAGGAACACCTCGCCTCGTGTGAGGAATGCCGCCGCTCCGTCGCGGAACTCGGCCCCATGCCAGGCCTGCTGGCGCGACTCTCCGGCGAACGAGCCAGGGCACTGCTGGATAACACGGAAGCCGCAGCCAAGGGTCCGCGCGCCGACCTGGTGGACGACATCCTGCGTCAGAGCCGCGGCCGCAACGTCCGCCGCATCCGTCGAGCCCGGATCTGGGTGGGCGCAGCGGTCGCGGCGGCGGCCGCGATCCTGCTCGCGGTGATCCTTGTGCCGCTCACCCTCGGCCGATCGGACGACACCGACTCGCAGGCCGTGGCACTCGAGTCACTCAGCGACATCCCGATCACCGCCGAGGTGACCTTCACCCAAGTCGGCTGGGGCACCCGGCTCGAGTTGGAGTGCCGCTACGAGGGCGAAGCATCGCCGGATGCCCCGGATGGTCGGCCATACGCGTTGTATGTCATCGATGACCAGGGCAACCGCAGCGAAGTGTCGAGCTGGCGGGCACTTCCCGGAACTACCGCCCGACTGGAAGCCGGCACCGCGGTCGACCTCGACGACATCGCTTCGGTCGAGATCGGGTCGCTCGGCAGCGGGAGAACGCTGATGCGCGGCAGCCCGTCGGATTGAGGCGCGGGTGATGGATGTCCTCGCGCTCGGCGCGATCAACGGGTGGATCAATGTTGGGGGCTTGCGCGTTCAGCCGGTGAGAGTGGGCACGCGTTCAACCGGTGAGCGTGGGGGCACGCGTTCATCCGGTGCGAAAAGAGGCGGCGTGTCGTGAACCATTTGCCCGCCGGTGTCGTGTTCCTGACTGTGACCGCGATCGCGGGCGCGACCACGAGGGAGGGTTCCCATGAAGCTGAGATTCGCAACCGGACTGGCTGGCGCCGCCTTGGCCATTCTGTTGACGGGCTGTGCCGGTGGTGCCGGCTCCAACGGCACCGACGAACAGCCGACCGACGAGGGCACATCCGAAACCACCGCGCCCGAGGAGACCGAAGCCCCGGACAGCGAGGAGTACGCGCTCATGACCGCCGACTCCGATCTCGGTGAGATCGTGGTCGCCGGAAACGGCATGACCGTGTACATGTTCGACAACGACACTCAGGGGTCCGGCACGAGCACCTGCGAAGGACAGTGCGCCACCAACTGGCCCGCCGTGACCACCGAGTCCGCCTCGGCCGAGGAGATCGAGGTCGAGGACGTGACCGGCGAGGTCGGCACCATCACCGGCGTCGACGGCGCCACCCAAGTGACACTGAACGGCTGGCCGCTGTACTACTACATCGGCGACATGGCTGCCGGTGACACCACAGGCCAAGGCGTCGGCGGCATCTGGTGGGTACTCAGCCCCGCAGGCGAACGGATGGCCGAATAGCGGATCAGAGAAGGCACCACTGGCTGACCAGAGGAGGCAACACGCCAAACTAACCGCCGGGACAACCCGCCGGCGGTCAGGCGAATGGTGAGGCGAATGCAGTCGCGGCACGGGTCATATGGGCCGGGACTGGACGAGAAGGTGGCACCCGAACGCCTTCTCGTTCTTATGCGCAGCCACGCGCGCGTGACCCCAAGAGCACTCCGAACGAACTCCGCACCCACGCCGAACCCACGGCTCCACAAGTCATCTGTAAGCCAAAATCCGATAAATGGTACTTATCTCCGCAGTCTGAAAAACCATTGCGCACCTCGTTACCGACTCGTAACGTGGCCGAGGTTTACGCGCGGTCGACCCCCAACACAACCCCAGTCAGACCCAACTCAGACCCACTGGGCCGCGCGGGTAAGGACTTCATGCGCACCCGAACCAGAGTCACGGTCCAGAGATTTGGCCCCGATCGGCGAGACCTGGCGAAATCCGCCTTCACCACCAGGCGAGTACCGCACGGCGCCATGCACACCATCGTGTTGGGAGCCATGCGACCCCGCTCCGGAGATCTGGTCCTCGCCCGCGTCACCCGGCTCGGCCATCACCGACACATCGAACAACCGAACGGACGCCGAGCCGTCCTGCATCTCGACGACGAAATCATCGTCACCTACGGCGACCGCTACGCCACCGACCAGTTCGAGTCGCGTGTACCCGACTCACTGGGACGCACCGAGCTCGTGGCATCCGGAGGCATCGCCTCACACGTGATCAGCCGCAGCCAAGCGGTACATACCGCAACACAGATTCTGCCGGTCGGACTGATCGGCGATGACCGCGGCCGCCCGCTCAACGTGATGGACTTCGCGCTCGACCCGGTCGTCCCCACCCGGACACGACCGCCGACCATCGCAGTGCTCGGAACCGCGATGAACTCCGGCAAGACCACCACGGTGCGGTACTTGGTGAACGGTCTCAGCCGGGTCGGCATCCGCGCCGGCGCGGCGAAAGCCACCGGCACAGGATCCGGCAACGACTACTGGTGCATGCTCGATGCCGGTGCACACCGCATGCTCGACTTCACCGACGTGGGCTTCTCCTCCACCTACCGGCAGCCGCTCAGCCAGCTGGAGCGCAAGTTCCGCGAACTCGTTGATCACCTCACCTATTCCGGCAGCCTGGTCAACCTCGTCGAGGTGGCTGACGGGATCTACCAGGATGAGACATCCCGCCTCCTCGATTCGGCGGTCTTCCACGACCTCATCGACGGCGTCATCTTCGCCGCCCCCGACGCCATGGGCGCCACGGCCGGCATCAGTCACCTGCAACAGCTCGGCTACAACACGCTGGCCGTGTCGGGCATGCTCACCCGGTCACCGCTCGCGGCCCACGAAGCCGAAAAAGCCACCCACCTGCCGGTGCTCAAGATCGAGCAGCTGCGCGATGTCACCATCAGCGCTCCCCTGCTGGGCGTGCCGTACTCCCCGGCCGGACAGTGGCCAGAGGAGAAGCCCAAAGACGCTGCTGGCAACGCGGCGGCATCCGGCCGGTCCCGGAACAAGCGCTATCTGGTGCATTACGCCGGAACCGCACCGACGGCGACCGCAACGGCAGCGGGAACCCGCTGATGCGTCAGTCCTCCGGCCTGTGGCGAATCACAGGCGGCCAGGTGCTCCTTGTCCTGATGCTCGGCCTCGCCCAGGTGGGAACGCTGGTGGCGTACGTGCTGCTCATCCGCTCGATCATCGACGCCCTCGCGCCCGCAACCGTCGGCGCCGAGGCCGCGGCCATCTGGACGACTGCCATCACCCAGGGGATCGCCCTGGGTGTGGTCGCCCTGATCACCGGCTGGCTCCGGGCCGCGGAATTCTCGATCACCGAACGGATCGGATACCGAGTGGTGCAGACGCTCCGGATGCGGATGTACCGGCATCTGCAGGGCATGTCGACCCGCCAGTTCCAGGGCCGCGCCCGCGGCGGGCTGCTCCTCCGCTTCCTCGGTGACCTGTCGATGACACGACTGTGGGTGAGCCGCGGCGTGCTCGGCGGCTTCATCGCGCTGATCGTGCTCGTCGGCACGACGACCGCTCTCGTCATCCTGAATCTCTGGATGTCGCTGGCCATTGTTGCCGTGCTGCTCGCCGGTGCCGCCGCCTCGCTCGCGGCGGGCCACGCCATGCGCCGAGCCACCCGCACCATGCGCCGCCGCCGGTCCCTGGTGATGAGCAACCTCGACGAACAGATGAACACCCTGTCGGTGGTGCAGATCTTCGGCCGGACCGAGGGTGAGTACAGCCGACTGGATCGACAGAACGACACCCTGACGCGCGCGCTCATCCGGGTCGCCCGGCTACGCGGTTACCTGCGCGGCATCTCAGCCGCCACCTCCATGCTCGCGGTCGCCGCGGTGCTGGTCACCGGGCTGTTCGAAGTGCGCAGGGGAAGCAGCACGGTGGGAACCGTGGTCGCGTTCGCGATCGTGGTGCGCCAGCTGGCCGGACCGATCCGACGGCTCGGGCTCGCCCACGACTACTGGCACCGCGCGCAGGTGTCGCAGCAGAAGATCCTCGAATTCCTGCGCAGCTCCAGCCGCGAACTCAGGGACCCGGACAGCGAGCGGCTGCGGGTTCGCCGGGGCGACATCGAGTTGCGCGGAGTGAGTGTCGAGGGGGCGCTGACAGACGTGACGGTCGACATCCCGGGCGGACAGTTCGTCGCGGTGACCGGTCACGGCGGCGCCGGCAAATCGACGCTGCTCGGGCTCCTTGCCCGCACGATCGAGCCGGATGACGGATCGATCCTCATCGACGGTCAGACACTTAAGGACACCACGCTGCATTCCAGCGCCCGCTGGATCGGGGCGGTCGGTCCCGACCTGCCGCTCACCCGCGGCACGGTGCGGCGCAACCTCCTGTATGCGATGCCCGATGCGCCCGCCGAGGAACTAGAGCGGGTGCTCGCCGTCACGGGTCTCGACGACATGTGCGCCGAGCTGCCGGGCGGACTGGACAGCTGGGTGGCCGAGGGCGGCAGGAACCTGTCACTCAGTCAGCGGCAGCGCATCGCGTTGGGCCGCGCCATCATGGGTGCCCCGCCGATCCTGCTGCTGGATGAACCGACCCTCGGCCTCGACGAGGAGGGCCGCAACACCCTCCTGCAGATCATCAGCCGGCACCGTGGCACGGTGCTGCTCGCCACTCACGATCCCAACGAGGTCGCCCTCGCCGACTCCGTGCTCGAGCTGAGCGACGGCCACCTGACGGGGACGGTCTCCGGCGAGGAATTCCGCGACCGGCTGTGGCTGGCGTCCCAGGGCGGCAGTGCCGTGACGGATGCCTCGTCCTTCCTCTCTCACACCCGCAAGCCCGCCCACGTTGCCTCCCAGGAGATCCGATGAGACGCGCACTCCGCCGTGACCGCTGGCTGATCGCGATCAGCCTGACCGCGCTGATCGGCATCGTCTTCACAGTCGTCACCGACTACCGCACCCGCACCGCGCCAGCCGTCGAGACGATCAAGGTGGCGGTGCACAGCCCCCTGCCGCAGGAGTGGACACTGCAGTTCGCCGGCGACACGATGGTGAGCGACGGCGCACAGCCACTGCTCGACCAGTCCGGCTACGACGCGCCGTTCAGTCAGGTGGCGCCGCTGCTGCGCGGGGATGTCGTGATTGCCAATGCCGAAGCTCCGATCAGTGAGCAAACGGTGCCGGCGAACCCGGGCAAGTCGTACTCGTACAACTCGACTCCGCTGGTGGCCGGGGCGTTGCAGCGGGCCGGTGTCGACGTGCTCGGCCTCGGCAACAACCACGCCATGGACATGCGAGTCAGCGGGCTGCGCGACACGCAAGAATTCTCCCAGCAGGTCGGCATAGACACCTTCGGCGCCGGTGGCACCATCGCCGAGGCCGAGCAACCACTGCTGCTCACGTCGCCGATCGGCACGGTCGGGATTGTCGCGCTCGGCGAGGACTTCGGCGACGCAAACAGCGCCAGCGAGGACCAACCAGGCACCGTGGTGCTGAGCCCCGAGGCCGTGCAACGCGGCATCGACCTGGCACGAGCCGGAGGCGCCGACTGGGTCATCGCGTACGTGCACTGGGGCGACAACTACACCGACACCCTGCCGCCGCAGCGGTACTGGGCCCAGATGATGGTGGATGCCGGGTACGACCTGATCGTCGGCACTGGCCCGCACATCGCGGCACCGATCGAATTCGTCGACGGCGTGCCCGTGGTCTACAGCCTGGGTAACTTCGTCTTCGGCGCTCCCGGACGGTTCAAGAGCTTCGGCAAGGAGGGAATCGGCCTGCTGCTGAGCGTGACGCTGAGCACCACTGCCCCGACACAGTTGGCGGTTCGCTGCATCCTCACCAACAACAAGAAGACCGGGTACGTTCCGCAGGCCTGCGGCCCGGAGGACACCGCCCGAATCATGCCGAGCATCAGCCCCCGGCTGCGAGTGGACGGCACGACCGCGCGGATGTCGTGCGTGTGCCTGCCACCGGTGAAGCGTGAATAGCGGAGGCACCCGCCGGTCGCTGCTCGGCATCCGCGTCTCGTTCGTTGCCGCCGCCGTTGCCGCCACTGCCGCCGTTGCCGCGGCAAGCCTCGTGCTCAGCGGCTGCACCATCACCCCAGGAGAACCCGTGCCATCCAACACTCCCCCCGCGTCACCTCCAAAGTCCGCGTCATCCGTTATTCATGGCGGCCTAGGCCGCTTCACCTTCCGTCCGGACGGCCCACTCGAGGACAACCCGATCCGGGTCTGGTACAGCGCGCCGCACGGCTCGCTGGCTGACGCCGACATCCTCATCGTCATGCACGGCGCGCAGCGGGATGGGAAGGATTACCGGGCCGACTGGCTGCCACTGCTGAAGGGCACCAACACCCTGCTGCTGGTGCCGGAGTTCTCGGAGCGCGAGTACCGCGGGGTCGAGGCCTACAACCTGGGGCGAACGGTGGACCGCGACGGTGACCTGCGACCGCACGACGAGTGGAGCTTTGGCGCCATCGAGCAACTGTTCGACCTCGTCGTCGACGAGGTCGGCAGCTCGGCGACCGACTACGCGTTGTTCGGCCACTCGGCCGGCGCACAGTTCGTGCACCGCTTCGTCGAGTTCATGCCGGAGGCCCGTGCACGAGTGGCGGTGGCCGCGAATGCCGGCTGGTACACGGTGCCGGATGACTCGATCGCTTTCCCGTACGGCACCGAGGACGCGCCGGTGTCGGCGTCGGAGATGCGCCCCGCCTTCGCGCAACGGCTGATCGTGCTGCTCGGCCTCGACGACACCGATCCGCACGACGACCTGCTGCAACGTGACCGGAACACCGATAAGCAGGGCAAGACCCGGCTCGCGCGCGGAACCCATTTCTTCGAGCAGGCGCGCTCGGCGGCCGCCGAGGATGCCGCACCGTTCAACTGGCAATTACTCACCGTGCCCGGCGTCGCCCACGAACACGCCGAGATGGCAGCTGCCGCGCTGCCGCTGTTGGATCTGACGGACGACTGACTGACGTTCAGCGAGCGTTCTTAAAACAGGCGTAGGGTGAACTCAAGTGCATGCATATGCATAAAGTGATTCGAAAGATCGACAAAGGAGATGCCCCATGAAGGCATGGCAGTTCACCGGAACCAACAACCCCCTCGAGCTCAACGAGGTCCCTGAACCCCAGGCAGGCCCCGGTCAGGTCGTCGTCAGCGTGAAGGCATCCGGGGTGTGCCACTCCGACGTCACCGCCATTGACGATGCCGGATGGATGCCGCTGTTCCCGGTACTCCCCCGCACCATGGGCCACGAGAGCGCCGGTGTCATCACCGAGGTCGGCGAAGGCATGGACCACTGGAAGGTCGGCGACCGTGTCGGCCTCTCCCCGGTGATGAGGGACGGCGACGCCCTCGGTTACGGCAAGTGGGACGGCGGCTTCGGCCCCAAGATGCTCGCCACCGACGACAACCTGGTGAAGCTGCCCGATGAGGTCTCGTTCGAGCTCGGCGCCATGGCGACGGATGCCGGACTCACCGCCTACCACGCGATCATGGCCGTCGGCGGAGCCAAGGCCGGCATGAAGGTCGGCGTCATCGGCCTCGGCGGTCTCGGCTACATCGGCGCTCGCGTTGCGGTGCTGGCCGGCGCAGAGGTGTACGGCGCCGAGGTCAACCCCGAGACGCAGAAGCTCGCCGACGAGATCGGCCTCGCCGGAGTCGCCGACTCGATCGACGCGTTCAAGGACAAGAACCTCGACCTGATCGTCGACTACGCGGGCTTCGGCACCACCACGGCCGCGGGTATCGAGACGCTCGCCGAGTTCGGCACGTTCGTGCAGGTCGGCATGGGACGCCTCGAGGCGACCATCAACACCTACCCGATCATCATCAACCAGCTCACCATCCGCGGCTCCAAGTCGGGCACCAAGGAGGACCTCGAGAACCTCTACGCGCTGATGAAGTCTGGCCAGCTGAACCCGCCGATCAACCTGATCACCCAGGCCGAGATCCCCGAGGCGATCGACAAGCTGCGCAAGGGCGGCGTCGTCGGCCGCTTCATCGCGGTGTACGAGGACTAATTCCTTCCTGACCGGCGCTCGCACCACTCTTGGACTGCGTGCGAGCGCCGTGAAAACGGCCGAGCGCTGCCGCCGCGGCAGCAGCGCTCGGCCGTTTTCTGCGCGCTCACAGATCAGGGGTGGGGCGGATGTCGCGGGCCGGGTCTTCGCACGCTCCGAGCAGAGTCGGGTGGCGACATCCGTCCCTCCACACAGTCGGGCCGCCCACAGTTGGGCCGCGACATCCGCGCTGCACACCTGTCCCCGTGGCGCAGGTCGCGACATCCGGGTTGGGCGTTCACGGCGTCGGGCGTAGCCTCGTGGCAGACGAACCGACGCGGGCTCGATGTCCGCGAGGAGGCGATCGAGATGTGCCGCTGGCTGGCCTACTCCGGCGAACCGCTCACCCCTGCGACGGTGGTGCTCGACACCCCGCACTCGCTGGTGGCGCAGTCGCTCAACTCGCCGCTCGGCAAGGAGACCGTGAACGGCGACGGCTTCGGGCTCGGCTGGTACGTGACCGATGGACACGAGCGCAGCAGGCCGTGGCTGTTCAAGAGCATCGAACCCGCCTGGTACGACGAGAACCTGCGGGAGATCACCCACGCGGTCGAAAGCCCGCTGTTCTTCGCGCACGTGCGAGCGGCCAGTGGCCCGCCGATACAGGACACCAACTGTCATCCGTTCCGCCATGAGAACTGGATGTTCATGCACAACGGCGGGCTGCGCGAGTGGGCGCGGATACGACGCGACGTGATGCTCGCGATCGATCCCGACCTGTTCCCCAAAGTACTCGGCACCACCGACTCCGAGGCGCTGTTCTACCTGGCGCTGACGCTCGGGCTGTCCGAGGATCCGGTCGGCGGGATGGCACGCAGCATCCGTCGGGTCGAAGAGATCGGACGGCGGCTGGGCGTGGAGTTCCCGATGCAGGGTTCGATCGCGGTGTCGGATGGCGCGACGATCTGGGCGTTCCGCTATTCCACCGAGCACCAGTCGCGCACCCTGTTCCACTCCGAGGACATGCGGACGCTGCAACAGAATTTTCCGGATGTCGACAGACTCAAGGCACACGGTGAGCGGTCGCGGGTGATCGTCTCCGAGCCGCTCAGCGACCTCGAGGGCGCGTTCGTCGAGGTGCCGGAGTCGACGGTGGTGATCGTCGACGAGGAGGGGTGCCGGCAGGAGCCGTTCCTGCGCGATTAGGGTGGGTCTGCGCCGGGTGCGGGCGCGATCCGGGCGCTACCACATCTGCGGGTGGAAGCACCATGGGCAGGGCTCCACTATCCGCCCAACCTGAACGTCGGCCGTGATTCGATAGAATTCCTCATATGACCGACACGCACAATCCTCCGTCCACAGCAGACACCGACCCACAGCCGACCCCGCCGGTTCCGCCGACCGCTCCGGCCGCGCCCTTTGGTGCCCCGGCTGCTCCCGCAGGTGCGCCGTCGGTCACGCCCGCTGGTACGCCGTCGGCTCCCGCATCTGCCCCCTCGGCCGCGCCCAATGGAGCGCCCGCCGCTCCCGCCGCCACTCCGAGCTACGCACCGCCGGCACCGCCGGTCGCGCCCGACCAGTCGGCCGTGCCCAGCTACGCGCAGCCCGCTGCTACCGGTTTCGGTGAGGCTCCGGCGTACGCGCAGACCGCTGTCGCCCCGAAAGGCAAGAACGGTCTTGGTCTCGCTGCTCTCATCGTCGGTGCTGTGGCCTTCGTGATGGCCCTCATTCCGGTCGCCACTTACGTGGCCGGCTTCATCGCGTTCGTCGGTCTGGTGCTCGGCATCATCGCGCTGGTGCTCAAGAACCGCTTGAAGCGGATTGCGGCCATCGGTACCATCGTGTCCGGTATCGCTCTCGTGCTCTCGATCGTCATGTCGGTCGTCTACACGGTCGCGCTCATCGCGTCGGTGGAACCCGATTTCTTCTCCGAAGTGAACCAGGAGATCACCGGCGAGGCCCCGCTCGCTGAGGAGCCCGCAGGCGAGGAAGAGTCGCCAGCGGCCAGCGATGCAATCGGCACTCGCACCAACCCGGCACCGCTTGGCTCGGTCGTGGAGCTCACCGGATTTGACGGCATGGCCTACGACATCACCCTCGGCGCACCCACGCTGAACGCCAACGACGCGGTCGCCGCGGCCAACCAGTTCAACGAGGCTCCCCCGGCGGGCTTCCAGTACGCGATGGTTCCGGTCACCTTCACATACACCGGTGACACCACCGGCACCCCGTGGATCGACGTCAGCATCGAGTTCGTCTCGGCCGCCGGCACCACCCACACCAAATCGGACGTGAGCGTCGTCGCTCCCTCACCCGCCGTGACGGACATCAACGACCTCTACCCGGGTGCCAGCGGCACCGGCAACGTGGTCATCCTGGTGCCGAGCGCCGACGTGGAACAGGGCACCTGGGCTCTCAGCGACTCATTCGGCGACGAGACGTTCTTCTTCGCCGCGCAGTAATCGCGCAGTAGTACAGCACCACCAGGAAGCCCGCACTGCCTGCAACAGTGCGGGCTTCGTCGTACCCGCACTCGCGCTGGCGGCCCTGGGACGACGAGGAGCGTGGACGGACGTGCGTAATTGCGGTGACCGGTTCGCGTCGAGCCACGCCTCCTAAGCTGGGTCGATGCGCGCAATCCTCGTTTCAGAGCCCGGTGGGCCCGAGATGCTCACCCCCGCCGATGTCGATGTGCCGCCGGTCGGAGGCCGCGACATCCGGATCCATGTTGTCGCAGCGGGTGTGAACCGTGCGGATGTCGCGCAACGGCGCGGGCACTACCCGTCGCCGCCCGGCTCGCCGGCGTGGCCGGGGCTCGAGGTGTCCGGAACGGTCGCCGAAATCGGCGACGAAGTCACCCGGTTCGCCGTCGGCGACCGGGTCTGCGCGCTGCTCGGCGGAGGCGGCTACGCGGAACAGGTGGTCGTGAACGAAGATCTCGTGCTGCCGGTGCCGGACTCCCTCGACCTGATCGAGGCGGCCGCGCTGCCCGAGGCGATCGCGACGGTGTGGGCGAACGTGTTCCTTGCCGGACGACTCACGGCCGGCGAGACGCTGCTCGTGCATGGCGGAGCGAGCGGGATCGGCACCACCGCGATCCAGCTGGCGCGCCTGGCAGGAGCGCGAGTCGCGGTCACGGCATCGGCTCCGAAGCTCGAGGCCTGCCGAACACTCGGCGCCGACATCCTGATCGACTACCGCAGCGACGACTTCGTCGAACGCGTACTCGAGGCGACCGACGGGCGGGGCGCCGACGTGATCCTCGACATCATCGGCGGACCATACATCGCCCGCGACATCGACGCGCTGGCGACCGACGGCCGAATCCTGATCATCGCGAACCAGAGCGGCGAGCAGGCGAGTTTCGACCCGCGCCGGCTGATGGCCAAGCGCGGATCGATCACCGCGACGACGCTGCGGGCGCGACCGCTGCACGAGAAGGCTGCGATCATGCGCCGGGTGCGAACGGATGCCTGGCCGTGGGTCGAGCGGGGTGAGTTCCGCCCGCTGATCGACAGCCGGATGCCGCTCGAGCAGGCGGCGGAGGCACACCGTCGGCTGGAGTCGTCGGCACACGTGGGGAAGATCGTGCTCACCGTCGGCTGACGGCGGGCGATGCGGACCCGGCTGACCGGCACTACCGGCGCTGACCCGCGTTACGCGGCGAACCGTTGCCGGTACTTCTTGTCACCGTGCACGAAGTGATAGAGCACCATCGACGCGAGCACCAGCACGGCGAGGGCCGCATACATGCCCTCGAAGCCGATCGCGGGAATGAGCGATCCGAGCACCAGCGGCCCGAAGCCGGTGCCGGCATCCAAGGCAATGAAATAGGTGGATGTCGTCACCCCCACCCGACGAAGCGGCGCCGTCGTGATCGCGATCGCCTGTGCGCACGGCAACAGGCCACCAAAGCCGATACCGAGGAAGGCGCCCGCGACCAGCAACACAACTCCGTTTGAGGCGATCGCGATCAGTCCGAGTCCGATCGCGAAGGCAAGCAGCATCGGATAGACCACGACGTTGTCGCCGTACCGATCCTGGATGCGGCCGATGAAGAACCGCGACAGCAACGCCACACCGGCATAGATCAGGAAGAACGTGCTGGCCGCGACGACCATGTCATTCTGCTGCGCGTACGAGTTCAGGAAGGCCATCACACCGGAGTAGGCGATGGCCGCCACGAACACCACACTGGCGATGCCGAGCGCCCCCGGTTCGAACACATCACTCCACCGCATCCGCCATTTGTGCATGCGCTCGTCGGCGGTCGGCGTCCGCTCAGGCAGTCGCACGAACAGCCCGACGATCAGCGCGGCAAGCGCACAACCGGCGGCGACGAGGAACAACACATCGTAGGTCGCGGCATCGACCAGCAGCACGGCGGCGAATGGCCCGATCGCGATCGCGAGGGTGTTCGAGACCGCGAAGTAGCCGGTGCCCTCGCTGCGCCGAGCGGCCGGGATAAGCGCCATCACCGATGCCGATAGCGTCGTGCTCGCCGCTCCGAATGCCACGCCGTGGATGGTGCGAATCGTGAGGAGCAGCAGCAAGTTGTTCACCGGAATGTAGAGCAGCGCGGCGATCACCAGGATGATCAGGGCGCCCAGGAACAGTCGGCGCCGTCCGACGAAATCAAGGAACTTGCCCGCGAAGATTCGCCCGGCCAACGCTCCGACGATGAATGAGCCTGCCGCGAGGCCGGCAACGCTGTCGGACGCCTGGAACCGTTCGACCGCATACAACGCCATCGTTGTCATCAACAGGTACAAGATCGAGACGACGAAGAAGTTGGCGATGATGGAGAGCAGGAAGGCCGCTGTCCACAGTTTCTGACCGTCGCCTCGCACGCTGCCCCTTCGCCCGTCCTCGTCGGCTCCATGGCCAACCTCTCTACGGTAAGGCCACCCCGCTCTGTTGGTAGCCCACCGGCACAGGCTCGAGGCCAGGGCGCTGCGGCCCGCCCGGCCCGTTCGCAATTCTTCTGCTTGCTAATGCGCACGCCTCCGGCTATCTTCTCTGTAGCGGCCACTACAGAGAAGTAGCTGGCACTTCATCTTTCAATGACGAAGGAGAGACCCGACGCATGAGCGTTGTCGCGGAAATAGATGTCGTCGCAGCATTACGACGACTTGCACCCGAGCTGGAGCGAGGCGAACAGCAGGCGACTACTGATCGCATGCTCACCTCGGACACGTGGAAGCTGATGCAGGATCTCGGCATCCTGCGCGGTCTGCAGCCGGCCCGCTGGGGCGGAGGCGAAATCAGCCTGCGCAACCAGCTCACCCACGTTTACGAACTCGCCCGACACGCACCGTCCGCGGGCTGGGTCGCCGGCGTAGTGGGATCTCACCCCTGGCAGATCGCCCTCTTCCCGGAAGAAACGCAGCAGGAACTGTGGGGCGACAACCCGGCACACACCAACTCGTCGTCATACGCCCCAACCGGCAAAGTGGAAAAGGCGCCAGGCGGCTACCGAGTCAACGGTCGCTGGTCATTCTCGTCCGGCGGCGACCACTGCCAGGCCGTCATCCTCGGCGGCAACGCCGGCATGTTCGACATAGGCGGCTTCGAGATTCCCAACTACGGCTCGATCCTGCTGCTCGGCGATCAGTACAAGCTCGAAGACACCTGGCACACGGCTGGCCTGAAGGGAACCGGCAGCAAGGACGTCGTGGTCGACGACCAGTTCGTTCCAGAGCACCGCTTCCTCTCGCACCCGAAGTACGAATACAACCCGGCGTGCCCACCGCCAGGCTTCGAGACGAACGAATCGACCCTGTACCGCCTGCCCTGGGCGGTCATGTTCAACCTCGTCCTGGTCGCCCCGGTGCTCGGCCTGACCCGTCGATTCCTCGACCAATGGGCCGCCGAAACAACTGAGCGGCGATCGAACTGGGGAGGTTCACTGAGTGACGACCCGCTAATGCAGATGCACCTGGCAAACGCGGAATGGGTTCACGACGCCGCAGTGAAGAAGATGTTCGAGGCGGTCGACACCATCACCCAGGCGGCGGAAGAAGACGTCTACCTAGAACGCCCGGAACGCGCACGCATCCGCTGGAACATCACCAAGAGCTGCCAGGAAGTCGGCCAACAGGTCAACCATTTGGTGCGCGTATCCAGCGGCCGCACCGCCTTCATCGACCACCCGCTCCACAAGTTGTTCCAGGACGTCACGACCGCTCTCGGTCATGCCTTCCTCTCATCCGACGCCGTAGGCCAGTACTACGGTGCCTCACTTCTCAACACGAAAGCCCCGGAGGTAATGCTGTGATTCAAGAACTCGCCTATGTCGGATTCGCCTCTCCCAAGTACGAAGAGTGGCGAACCTATGGAACCGGCCTGCTCGGTTGCCAGATGGTCGACGACGGACCGGACGGTGCTGTCCGCCTGCGCGTCGACAACGTCAACTACCGCATCGCCATCCACCCTTCGGAAAAGGATGAATTCGCCTACGCCGGATGGGGAATGGCCAACGAAACCGACCTCCGCACCTTCGTCGAACACCTACGGGGGCAAGGCGTCACCGTCACCCAGGGTGACGAGGCGCTCGCCGCCGAACGCGAAGTGGTGGAGATCTACTGGTTCGAGGACCCGTGGGGCAACCGTCACGAATTGGTCTGGGGCAAACTGACCATCCCGAACTCGTTCAAGTCGCCCCGCAAGATGGATGGCTTCGTGACCGGCAGCCAGGGTCTCGGACACATCGTGCTGATTGTGCCGAACCTCGAAGAGGGCAGCCAGTTCTACGCCGACATCCTGGGCTTCCGCCTCTCCGACCGGATCAAGAGCGACATCTTCAACCTGCGCTTCTACCACTGCAACGGTCGCCACCACTCAATCGCCCTCGCCGAGGTCCCCGGGCTCACCGGGTTCAACCACCTCATGCTCGAGGTGGCGAACATCGACGACCTCGGAGCCACGATCGACCTGCTGCCGGAGTACGACACCGACACCCTGCTCTCAATCGGGCGACACACTAACGACCTGATGATCTCGACCTACATCTCGACCCCGTCGAGCCTGCAGATCGAGTACGGCTACGGCGGTCTGGTCGTTGACGATCTCAGCTGGATCGCTCGCGACTACAACCATCCGAGCATCTGGGGCCACCACCGGTCTGAGCGCTACATGACCGCGCCTCCCGGCATCATCCGCCCGGTGGAAACCGCACCGGTGGAGGCCTCGGCCGAGGCTCCCGCCGAGGGCTCGGTCGATGGACAGCCGCAGGCAGAACCGGTCCTGCAGCCGTGACATCCACCACCACCGCCGTTGCCGCACCGGCCATCCGCACCGCGGATGTGCCGGTCGGCGACGGGATGACGATGCACGTCAACCAGACGGGCACACCCGGACAGCCGGCCCTGCTCATGCTGCACGGTTCCGGCCCGGGCGTCTCCGGACACTCGAACTGGGCAGCGCTCATGCAGGGGCTGGGCGACCGGTACCACTGCATCGCGCCAGACATTATCGGCTTCGGAGACTCCACTCACCCCGACCCGTCACCACAGGGCTTCGCGACAAACATGGAACTGCGGATCGACAAGCTCATCCGGATGATGGATGAACTCGAGCTCGACACGGTCACCCTGGTCGGCAACTCGATGGGCGGCATGTTCTCGCTCGAGCTCGCCGGCCTGATCCCCGACCGCATCGAACGGATGGTGCTGATGGGCTCGGGCGGCATGCCCGACCTGCAGCCCCTTCCCGGGTTGATCCAGCTCGTCACGTATTACGACAACCCGTCCGCACAGAGCATGGAAGAACTGCTGCTGCTGTTCGTTCACGACAAGGAGGCGTTCGGCCCCAGAATCCGGGAAATCTCCGCACAACGCGCCGAGGTCGCCGCGCGGGAGGACATCCGCCGCTCCCACCTCGGAACCTTCGCACCGGGCCCGTTCCGCACCTGGTCGCCCGACGAACTGGCGGCAATTCCGCACAAGACACTCGTGGTGCACGGTCGCAACGACGCCATCGTGCCGATCGAGTCGAGCTACTACCTGGCGGAACACCTGCCGAACGCCGACCTGTACGTGCTCAACCACTGCGGGCACTGGACACAGGTCGAGCAGGCCACCCGGTTCCGCACCATCCTGTCCGATTTCGTAGAAGGACTGATCTGACCATGACTATCGCTGAGAAAGCCCGCGCGGCGGCGGCCGCCCTGGCCGAGGCCGACGCCGACAGCTCCAGGCAGCGCCACCTCGGCGACCGCTCCTGGCAACTCGTGCACGAGACCGGCATCCTCCGCGCCTTCCAGCCGAAGCGCTGGGGTGGCGATGAGGCATCGATCACCGACTTCGCCGACGGCATCGTCGCGATCGGTCGGGCATCAGCATCCGCCGGTTGGGTGGCATCGGTCGTGGGCGTCCACCCGTGGCAGATCGCGCTGTTCCCCGACGAAACCCAGCAGGAAGTGTGGGGCGACAACCCCGAACGGGCCATCGCCTCGTCTTACACCCCGACCGGAAGCTTCGAGAAGGTCCCAGGCGGATACCGGGTCTCCGGTCTCTGGTCGTTCTCCTCCGGTATCGATCGCTGCGACGGCGTCATCCTCGGGGCGGTCGTCGGCGAACGGGAGATCGACGGCGAAAGCCACCCCGACTTCATGTCGGCCATCCTGAACCTCGACCAGTACACGATCGACGACGTCTGGCACACCGCGGGCCTCCAAGGCACCGGCAGCAACAACGTCCGGGTCGACAACGCGTTCGTCCCAGAGCACCGGGTGCAGTCGCACCTGCTGTACACCAAAGCGCTCGGCACTCCCCTGCCCGGCCAAGAACTCAACCCCGCAGCGCTCTACCGCGTGCCGTGGGCAGTGCTGTTCAACCTGATCATCACCGCGGGGGCACTCGGCGCGGTCCACGGCTTCCTCGACCTGTGGACCGCCGAAACCACCACCAGACGCACTAACTACGGAACGCTGCTCCGCGACGAGGCCGTGATTCAGGACCATCTCGCGGAGGCAGCCTTCACCATCGGGGGCGCCAGCCTACGGATGCGCCGCACGGCCACCGAACTGATGGAAATCGCCGAGGCCGGCAGCGTACCGAGCGAAGACGCCCGCGCCTTCTACCGGTGGGAACTGGCCAAGAGCGCCCAGTCGGCGACGGATGCCGTGTCCGACCTGATGCGATCCGCGAGCGGTCGCACCGCCTACCTCGACCACCCGCTGCACGGAAAGTTCCAGGACGTCATGGCCGCGTCCGGGCACGCGTTCCTGGCCTCCGACGCACTCGGACGCGCATACGCCGGCCGGGTTCTCGGCAGCAGCAAGCTGCCGGCGGTGCACCTGTGAGCATCCGCCGCTCCGAGCTCGCGGTGGGCGAGCACGTCTTCCGGGTGAACGAAACCGGTGAGCCCGGCAACGAGACCGTGCTGTTCTTGCACGGCTCGGGGCCGGGTGCCACCGGCCTGTCCAACTGGGAGCAGATCATCGGCGATCTCGGCGACACGTTCCACTGCGTGGCCCCCGACATGATCGGGTTCGGCGACTCGAGTCATCCGCTCGATCCCCCACAGGGCATGGGGCCGTTCAACGAGCTGCGTGCCGAGGCACTGCTCGGGCTGCTCGACACGCTCGAACTCGACCGAGTGCACCTGGTCGGCAACTCCATGGGCGGACAACTGGCTCTGCTGATGACGCTGGCCGCACCCGACCGCATCGGCAAGGTCATGCTGATGGGTTCCGGCGGCGCCCCCACCAGTACCGTGTCACCCGGGCTGCAGCACCTCCGTGAGTTCTACGCGGAGCCGAGCGAAACCAGCCTGCGCGACCTGCTCAGCGAGTTCGTCTACGAGCCGGCACTGCTCGCCGGACGCATCGACGCGGTCGCCGCCGATCGCATGGCATACGTGGAGCGAGCGGATGTCGCGCGTTCGCACCGGGCGAGCTTCAACCCCACGGGCGCCCGTCGCATCTTCACCCCCGACGAGCTCGCCAGCATCGATCACGATGTCCTTGTCATCCACGGCCGCGATGACCGCATCATCCCGCTCGAGGCGAGCCACTACTTCGCCGAGCACCTGCCGAACGCCAACCTGTACGTGATCGGTCGGTGCGGGCACTGGACGCAGATTGAACACCCCCAGAAGTTCGAGACCCTCCTCACGCGCTTCATTGCCGAGATCGTCTGAGAACCAGCATCCGCAGTACTACTGCAACATCCGTATCTGGAACATCCGTACCAGCAGCATCCCTAGCCACAAGGAGTAACCGTGACCGACACCACCCCCGCTTTCGACGATGAATTCGACGTCATCGTGGTCGGTGCCGGCGCGGCCGGCCTGTCCGCCGCGCTCAGCGCCGTCGAGGAGACCGGCGGCAGCGCGCGCGTGGCCGTGCTCGAGCGATCGACGAAGGACATCCGCGGCGGCAATACTCGCTGGTCGGGCGCGTATCTGCGCCTGCAGAACACCACGACACCCGTTCCGAACCTCGTTGAGTACGCGATGTCGGCGTCGAAGGGCTACGCGAACCGTGACTATTACGACGCACTGGTGCGCGAGGTACCCGAGGCGTTCGACTGGCTGCATGAACAGGGCGTTGAGCTGAAGAGCCTGCCGACGATCTTCCTCACCCTGTCGGCGACGCGCTACCAGCCGGCGGGCGGCGGCGTGAACATCGTCGAACCGCTGTTCGCACGGCTGGAGGCGACGAGCGCAACCGTGCTGTACGAGACCAGCGCTGAATCGCTCATCACCGACGACCGTGGCCGGATCATCGGCCTTCGGGTGCGTGAGCGCACCGGACAGGTGCGCACGCTGGGCGCCGGCGCGGTGGTGCTCGCCTGCGGAGGCTTCCAGGGCAACCGCGAAATGATGAGCAAGTACGTCGGCCGCAATGCCTATCGGGTTCCGCCGATCTCCCGTGGTGGAGCCCACAACCGCGGCGACGGGCTGCGGATGGCGCTCGAGGTGGGCGCCGCCACCGAGGGGCAGTTCGACCTGTTCCATGCGGAGCCGAAAGACCCGCGCAGCGCGGTGGCGGAAGCCGTGGTGATGACCTACCCGTACGGCATCCTGGTCAACAGTGCCGGTGAGCGGTTCCTCGACGAGGGCGCGAAGACGGTGGACCTCACCTATGAGACGGTGGCGCGCACCATCCTGCAGCAGGACGACAGCATCGGCTACGCCGTGTTCGACCAGCAGGTGAAACAGATCCCGGGGTACGAGCACGCCATCGGCACCGACGTCGAGCCATACACCGCCGACAGCGTTGAGGAGTTGGAGACCCTGCTCGGCCTGCCCGCCGGGTCTCTCGTGCGCACCGTTGCCGAGTTCAATGCGGCGAGCGCCGATGACGTGCCGTTCGGCTGGAGCAAGCTCGACGGTCTGGCCTCGCGCCCCGCCGGGCAGCCGGTGAAATCTAATTGGGCCCGCCCGCTGACCGAGGGACCGTTCTTCGCCTACCCGCAGATCTGCGCGAACGTGTTCACCTTCGGCGGCGTGAAGACCGACCTCGACGCCCAGGTGATCACGTCGGACGGGCATCCCATCGATGGCCTGTTCGGAGCAGGCGAGATGACCGGCCTGTACTACGAGGCGTACGCCGGATCCACGTCGGTCATGCGGTCAATCACCTTCGGTCGAATCGCAGGGCGGAACGCCGCGCGGCTCTCGCTGCAGAACACTACCGAGCGGGCAATCGCCTGAGCTGATCACCGAGCGCGCGCAATCGCGGCATCGTGGCCAGGTCGGCGAGCGCGACTTCCAGCCCAGTGACATGGGCCGCGGATGTCGCGATGCCGAGCGCCACCCGCTGCTTCATCCCGGCCATGCCGTCGTCGAACGGACGGCGCGGGTGCCCGGAAGCGTGTCTCAGCTCTTGGATGAAACGCTGTCCGCGAGCGTGCACCTCGACCCGCCCGGCGAAGCGATCATCATCGCTGGTGATCAGGTCGGCGTGCACGCGAACCCGCTCGCGCAACCGATGCACCTCGCCGCGACCGAGCGCGGCCATCGAGAACTGATCGGGCCCGGCGGCCCTGTCGGTGGCGGCGACGGCCATCACCCAGGTCGGGCTGTACCGGGCCGAGTACTGGTCGTGCGGCAGTGAGACCTGCATGATCGCCGGCACAATCGGGTCGACGTGTAAGTCCGCGGTCGATCTCGTTCCCGGCCAGATCATGCCGTTCCACCACTGCGATCAGCGCCTCCACGGCGGCGTGACAGCTGCCGCAGCAGCAGTATGGCTTCTGCACGAGTCCCCACTCGGTTTCGATGCCGTGCGAACCCTCGGTCGCGGCGAGAATCGCGCGCGCGGCATCGTCGCCCGCACGGTCGCCGCTGAACGCCGGTTGCATCCCGTGCTCGCCGAGCAGCCAGTCGGCGCTGCCTTCCGCGCCGGCACGGGCGAGCTGCGCCGCCTGCACACCGTTCCGGGCGGCGAAACCGGCATGCAGCGCTTTGGTGGAGGTCCCGAAGTTGGCGCGGATGCCGCCAGCCGACGAGGCGGCGATCGCCAGCGCATGCCCGGCTTGCTGCTGGTCCAGCCCGAGCAGTCGGGCTGCGGCCGCGGCCGCCCCAATCGTGCCGACCGTGCTGGTGGCGTGCCAGCCGTGCCGGTAGTGGGCGTGGCCCAGCGCTTGGCTGACCAAATAGTTCGCCTGGTAGCCGGTCAGGTAGGCATCGGTCAGGTCGGCTCCTGATCCGTCGCGCTGCTCGGTCAGCAGCCATGCCACCGGCAGCAGCACGGCGCTGCAATGGCCGTGCATCGGGTGCATGTAGTCATCCCAGTCCAGGCTGTGACAGGCAACGCCCAGCAGGAACGCGGCATCCGGCACCGAATACTGTTCTGCTGGCGACCACGTCGGCACGGCATCCGGCTGTGCGCTGGTCAGAAGGGTCGCGCGCGCGATGCCCACCTGCGGTTCGCTCAGCCCGACCAGCCCGACGGCGAGGGTGTCGGCGATCGCCGCATCCGCCAGCTGACCGGCGCGCGCCGACCAGACGCGGTCACGGTTGGCGACCAGGTCGGCGAGCGCGGTCTCTGCGGCACCCACCGTCAGAACAGGTCCCAGTAGCTTTCCCGGGTGCGCATCTCTGCAGCGGTCGTGTCAAGGATCAGCGACCCGGACCGCATCACGTACACTCGGTCGCAAATGGTCAGCGACTGCTTGACGTTCTGTTCCAGCAGCAGGATGCCCATCTCGCCGGTGTCGGCGAGACGGCGCAGGGTGCCGAAGATCTGTTCGACCACGCTCGGCGCCAGGCCGAGCGATGGCTCATCGAGCAGCAACAGCCTCGGCTTGGCCATCAGCGCGATGCCGAGGCTGACCATCCGCTGCTGCCCGCCGGACAGTGACCCGGCGAGCTGGGTGGCGCGGTCGGCGAGTATCGGGAACAGCGCCTCAACGAAGGCGAGCTGCGCGTCACGGTCGGTGCCCCGCCGGGCGTTCACCGCACCGAGCAGCAGGTTCGCGCGGATGTTGAGGTCGGGAAAGACGAACCGTTCCGAGGGGATCAGCGCGAGCCCGAGTCGGATCGAGTCGGCAACCGAGCCGCGGCTGATGTCGGCTCCGTCCACCAGCACACGGCCGCCCTGTACCGGCAGCAGTCCATGCACCGCGCGGATCAGAGTGGTCTTGCCTGCGCCGTTGTGGCCCATCAGGCCGACGATCTCCCCCGCCGCGACGTGCAGCCCGACATCGTGCACCACCTGTTTGCGCCCGTAGCCGGTACGCAATCCCTCCACGCTGAGCAGCCGGGGAGCGTCGGTGGTTCGGTCGCCGGTGAGCATTCCGCTCGGGTTACTGTGCGCCAAAGTATGCCTCCGCCAGTCGTGGGGAACTCATCAGCTGATCGACGGATCCCTCGTCGGTGATCCGTCCGAGTTCCATGAAGTACGCGTGATCGGCCAGCTGCCGCACCACCTCGAGGTTGTGTTCGACGAGGCAGACGGTGCGCCCCTCGGCTCGCACTGCGTCGATGATGCCGAGCATCACGTCGACCCAGGCGCCGTCGACTCCGGAGGCCGGCTCGTCGAGCAGCAGCACATCGGCTTCCGTGGCGAGCGCCCGTGCCAGCGAGACGAGCTTGGACTGGCCGTACGAGATCTCGGCCGCAGCGATATCAGCGCGCCCGGCCATCCCGACGAAGTCCAGCCAACGCAGAGCCTTCTCCGCGACGTCCCGATCTCCCCGGGAGACCCGAGTGCCGGGAACGAACAGGTCGCCCAGCTGCTCCCCATGTTGATCGGGAACGGCGATCATCACGTTCTCAAGGCAGCTGACGCGGGGGAACAGGCGAACATCCTGGAAGGTGCGCACCAGCCCCAGCCGGGCGATGTGGTCCGGCTTCTTGCCGACCAGTTCGATGCCGCCGAGCATGACGCTTCCCTGCTCGGGCACCACGAATCCGGTGAGCGCGTTGAAGGTGGTGGTCTTGCCTGCCCCGTTGGGGCCGACCAGGGCGGTGACCGTGCCCTTGCGCAAGCGGATGTCGAGGTCCTTCACGGCGTGGATTCCACCGTAACTCTTGCTCACTCCAACAGCTTCGAGTGTCACGGGCTGCTCCGCCCAACCGCCGGCCGGTGGTGCTTCGACGTCGCGTGCGTACGCCGGAGGGATTGGCGCCGCGGCATCCGGGGTCACGGCATCCGTCGTCACAGCGTCCGTTCTCGCGGCATCCGCCATCACGGCTTCCGCCGGCACCGGTACCCGCCGCCGGCGTTCGCGCAGCAGGCCCTGCGGCCGCACGATCATGAACACGATCAACACCGCCCCGTAGATCGCGAGCTGCACGAGCGATGCCGTCGAGGAGTCGAGGGCGACCACGAAGCGCAGCACCGGCTCGACCAAGGTCAACACCGCGGCGGCCAGCACCGATCCGAGGAGGTTGGCTCTGCCTCCAAAGATCACGATGGCGAAGATCGTCATCGCGAACGGAAAACCGAACGCGCCGGGGGTGGCGAGCCCCAGCCAGCCGGAGTAGACCGCGCCGAACAAGCCGGCCATCGCCGAGGTGATCGCGAAGACGACCACCTTGAAGCGGAAGACGTTCTTGCCAAGCGACTGCGTGGCGAGCCCGTCTTCGCGGATGCCCTTCAGCACCCGACCGTACGGTGACTGGCCCATGCGCCAGCAGACGGAGAACACCAGCGCGAGCACGAGTGCGGCCAGGATGACCCAGTCCAACTGGTCGTCGAGCTGCCACCCGAGCAGGTCGAGATTCCTGATGTTCGTGATGCCGAGGCTCGAGCCGAGCGCATCGACGCCGGCAATCACTCCAATTAGGCCGAGCGAGAACACCAGCGTCATGAGGATCAGATACTCCTCGGACAGTCCGAGCGCGACGAGACCCAGCAGCACCCCCACGGCGCCCGCGAGAGCGACGGCCGCGAGGATCGCGAGGGCGTACGGCCACTCGTGCGCGGTGACGAGATAGCCGATGGTGTAGCCGCCGATGCCGGCGAAGGCGGCATGCGCCACGGACACCTGGCCGGCGTAGCCGACCAGCAGGTTCACGCTCACGGCGAGCGAGGCGACGAGCAGGATTTCGATCAGGTAGCTAATCCACATGTGAGTCCTCGCGGGATCAGGCGGTTGCCCGCGAACGGTTGGTGAGCCAGGGGCGCCAGATGCGCTGTGTCGACAGCGCGATCATGTACACCACCAGCACGAGGAAGACCGCGGTCTGCGACCACTGCACCGACAGCACGAGGGTTGCCCACTGCTCCAGCAACGCCACGACGGCGCCGACGGCAAGAGCGCGCAGCGGGCTGCTGCGGGTGCCGGCGAGGAAGGCGACCACAAAGCTGTAAATGATCACCCGGTCGCCCATGATCGGATCGACGGTGTACTGGAGTCCGTACCAGATCGCGCACACCCCGGTAATGAGCCCGCCGATCGCGAACACGACGATGTTGATGCGCGACGTGCGGATGCCGAGAGCGCCGGCCAGTTGTGGATTGCTGCGGGTGGCGCGGATGCTGCGGCCGAGCGGTGTCCACACCAGCAGTCCGGTCAGCGCCAGCACGAGCACCACCGAGGTGATGGCCTGGAACAGGTCGAAGTTGGTGAACAGCACCGGTCCGACGGTGATCGCCTGCAGCGGAGGACCGTAGAACGGCACACTGCCGCTGCCGAGCAGCAACTGCAACAGCGCCACACCGACGATGCTGAACCCCAGCGAGGAGACCATGACAGCGAGCAGCGTGTTGGCGCCGGCCCGGGCTGCCACCGGACGGTAGATGAGCAGTTCGATGGCCACGCTGAGCAGCACGGCCGCCAGCACACCGACCAGCGCCGCCGGCCAGAACGACAGTCCAACCGCCTGCGCGATGCCGTACGCGGCGAACGGCGCAACGGTGTAGGTCAGCGCATAGGAGAAGTGAAAACGCCCTGTCACACCGAGGATGAGCGCAAGCCCGGCTCCGAGGGCGCCGTAGAAGGCGCCGCGGAACACCCCGTTGATGGTGAGTTGAAGGAAATCTTCCATGGGTCTGCCTCCGGAAGGTGATCCGTCAGCGGGCGGGCGACCGTAATCGCCCGCCCGCTGCCGGGATGGTTACTTCAGTTCGAAATCGGCTGCGTCGATGTCGAACGTGGCGAGCGCGTGGGCGCTGCCGTCCTTCCACTGGTAGACACCCATCGCCCGGCTGGCGACACCGTGGGTTTCCAGGTTGATCGTGGTGACACCGACCGTGCTGTCGTCGCCGCCGTACAGGCTCGGCAGATCGGGGTTGGCCTCCAGTGCCGCCACAAGGTCGTCGCCGCTGGTGACATCGCCGCCGGCCTCGATGGTGCCGCGGAGGAACTGCCAGAACGCCAACGTGTTCTCGTACGCGTTGGCGGCGTAGAACGACGGCTCCGGCGAGTCAGGGTACTTCGCGGAATAGGTCTCGACGAAGTACTCGGCCAGCGGGTTGGTCGGGTTGGTCGCGTCGAAGTAGTTCATTGCGAAGTGGTAGGCGCCGGCGTCGAAACTGCCCTTCGAGGCGTCCAGCGCCGTCTTCGTGAACTCGATGCCGATCAGGGTGGAGTCGATTCCCGCCGCAACCGCCTGGCTCGTGAACGCGCCAGGAGCCTGGGCGCCCATGCCGATGAAGATGACATCGGGCTGGTTCGCCTTGATCTTGGTGATCAGGCTGGCGAAGTCCTGCGTCATCGGTGACACGGTCTCCCAGAGTCCGTTGAACTCCAGACCGGCTTCCTCTACTTTGGCGCTGAAATCTGCTCGGATCGGGTCGTTCAGTGGCCCGAGTTCCCAGCCGACCAGGCCGACGGTCTTGGCGCCGGACTCGGATTCTTTCAGCCATTCCATCGCGCCGGGCAGCACGTCGGCGGGTGCCACGGCGGTGGTGCCGTAGTAGTACGGGGTGCCGATCAGGTGGGGCTGGGCACCGCCGACGCCGTCCAGGGTGAGCATCTTGCTCGCGATGGTGTCTTCGATCATCGCCCCCAGCGCGTCACCGTAGGTGCTGATCTTGCCGGCGACACCTTCCTCGGCGAGTTCGGTTGCCGCCTGTTTCGCCGCCACCGGGTCGGGGTTCTTGATGTCCTTGGCGGAGAGGCTGATGGACGGGCCGCCGGATGCCTCGATCTGTTCGATCGCAAGTTCGATGGCCTGGCGCATCTCCTTGCCCTCGGGGGCGCCGGGTCCGGAGAGGGGTAGCGCGGCGCCGAGCGTCCATTCGACTCCCTCGCCGGCTGCTTCACCGCCCTCGACACCGAGAATTTCGCCGAGCTGCGCCGCCTCCGGCGCGTCCCCGGTCGTGTCACTGCCGGGCTGGGCGGTTGCGCCGCCGGCGCAACCCGCGAGCAGGAGAGTTCCCGCCGCTACGGATGTGAGGGTGAGCGTCCAGCGGCTGCGCCGCCGACCCATGTCTGCAAGAACCATTCGTTCTGTCTCCATTTCGCCTTTGAAGCGGATTCGGGTGCAAGGTGCTAGGTTTTACTCTGTAGTGATCACTACAGCGTGTTTCGTGAACTGTAGCTTGTAGGGTGTCGGAACAGCAAGCACGAGAACTGGACCGGAGCCCCAAGCAATGCCGCGCAAGACTGACCGCCACCACCAGCAGGGCGATGTGTCGCGACAGCGCATTCTGGAAGCCGCATTGGAAATCGCGGCCGAACGCGGCTACGACGGCACGAGCGTGGCACTGGTGACCGAGAAGACCGGATTGCCGGCCAGCTCGATCTACTGGCATTTCAAGAACAAAGACTCCCTGCTCGCCGAAGTGCTGGAGTTCAGCTACCGCAACTGGCGGGAGGTCGGTCCGACCTGGAAGGCATCCGTTACCCAGACGCCGTTCGAGGAGCAGGTGCATGCCCGGTTCCGCGACGCGGCCGCCGCCTTCAGCCGGAAACCCGAGTTCTGGCGGCTGGGGCTGATGCTGGCGCTGGAACACCGCGTTAAGGAGCCCGCCGCCCGAGGGCGGTACATCGAGATCCGTCAGGACACGCTGGCCCGGCTCACCGAGTGGTGGTCGGGGCTGCTCGAGCAGGAGCATCCTGGCACTAGTCCTGATGTTGCGATCACCCTCGCACGCTTCCACCTCGCCGCCATGGACGGGCTGTTCGTCGGCGCCAACGCAAACCGCGGCTGGGACCTGGACTGGCTGGTCGACACCGTAGCCTCGGGCCTCGCCGTGGCGGCCCGGCGACTGACGCAGGTGGCCTCATGAGCGCCGTCGACACGGCCCAGCCAGAAGAATCACGGCTGCGGATCCTCAAAGCGGCCGCCGAGATTGCCGCCGAGCGTGGCTACGAGGGCACCACCATCTCGCGCATCTGCGAACGGTCGGGGCTGCCCGCCAGCTCGCTCTACTGGTTCTTCACGGACAAGGACGACCTGCTCGCCGAAGTCGTGCGGCACAGCTTCCGGGAGTGGAACGCCGAGCAGCCGGCCTGGGAGCCGTTCCCGGCAGATATCAGTGTCGGCGATGGCCTGCGCAGGCTGCTCCACCACTCAAGCCGCTCCCTGCCGTCGGCACCCGAGTTCCTGCGGATCGGCCACATGCTCGCCCTGGAACGGCGTGAAACCGAGCCAGTGGGGCGCGCGCTGTTCCTGCAGGTGCGCGAGGAGGTGGCCGACGCGCTCGCCCGCTGGTTCGCGGCATCCATCGACGCCGACCTGATTGCCCGCCAGCCTGCCCTGCCGCACCGACTGGCGACGCTGATCATCGCACTCACCGACGGCCTGTTCCTCGCCTACCAGATCGCCGATCTCTGGGACCCCGACACGTTCGTCGACCTGATCGTCACGGTCGTGGAGACCGCTATCGCCGAAGCCGAAGCCGACCTCTAACCCGGCCGGCGTATTGCGCGTCATCCTCTTTGGTGTCATTGTAGTGATCACTACAGAGAAGTAGTGCGACTCAATGGTGAGGATTGTCATGACGACTGACACGGTGGCGGCCCGGTTCCGCCAGGTTTTGGGACAGTATCCGACGGGCGTCGTCGTGGTGACCGCAACGGATGCCGATGGCCAGCCCCTCGGAATGACGGTGGGAACCTTCAGTTCGGTATCGCTTGACCCGCCACTGGTGGCGTTCATGCCGCAGAAGAACTCCGGCTCGTGGGCGGCCATCCGCGCTGCAGGCAGCCGGTTCTGCATTAACATTCTGAGCGATACGCAGGAGGCGGTGTGCCGGCAGGTGGCGACCCGCAAGACCGACAAGCTCGCCGGCATCCCCTGGCGCCCCTCGGCGGGCGGCTCCCCCATCATCGAGGCGAGCGTCGCGTTCGTGGACTGCGAGACCGTCGCCGTGCACGATGCCGGCGACCACGAGATCGTGATCGGACTGGTGACCGACCTTGACGTGCTCGGCGCCACGAATCCGCTGCTGTTCTTTCGCGGCGGATACGGTTCGTTCCTGCCCCAGTCGCTCGCTGCGGGTGACGCCGACCTGGTGGACCAGCTCCGACTCGTCGATCTCGCCCGCCCGCACATGGAGGAGCTCGCCGCCGACTGCGACAGCGAGGTGACCGCGATCTCCCTGGTGCGCGACGAACTGGTGCTCACCGCCGCGGCCGGCCGCGCCAAGACAGCGCAATCGCCCACGAGGGTGGGGCAACGGGTTCCGTTCATGCCGCCCCTCGGCGGCGTCTTCGCCGCCTGGGGCGACGACCGACTGCGCCAGCACTGGCTCGACCGGCTCGGCAGCGACGTGCCGGAGCACCAGGTCGAGATCCAGCGGCAGGCACCCGACCGGATCCTGGAGCGCGGCTACAGCATCGCCATCGGGCACACGGACGGTGAGCGCCTGGAGTCACTCTCGACAAAGGTGAACTCCAAGGACCCGGAGGTCTCGTCCGACACGCTGCGCGACGCCATCAAGCGCGTCACCGTCGGATACAACGCCGGCGACCTCGACGAGTCGGTCTCTCACGAACTGCGGTCGCTGTCTGCCCCCGTCTTCGGACCAGACGGCAGCGTCGCCTTGACCCTCACCCTGTGGGGACCGCCCGGCCGGATCTCCACCGCAGCGATCCACCAGTACGCCGAAAGACTCATCGACACGGCGGCAGCGGCGACCCTGGCCGTCGGCGGAATGCTTCCGAGCGGGCGACTGCAGGAATCGGCCCGATGAACGCCGATCGGGCCGATGAGCCTGGTGCAATCGGTGCCGCCGGAGCCGCCGCTGGTGCTGTCGGTGCCGCCGATGTCGCTGGTGCAGCCGGTGCAGCCGGTGCAGCCGACGTGATCGTGGTCGGAGGCGGCAACGCCGGCTTCGCGGCGGCGCTCGCCGCCGTTGAACGGGGCCGACGGGTGGTGCTGCTGGAGAAGGCGCCTCGCGATGCGGCGGGCGGCAACAGCTACTACACGGCGGGCGCGACCCGCATTACGCATGGCGGACTCGACGACCTGCGCGACATCCTCGACGCCGACCCGCGGCACGAGCGTACCGTGGTGCCGCCCTACTCCGCCGAGGAGTACGTCGCGGACATCACCAGCCTGAGCGGCGGACGCAACGATCCGGACCGCACCGCCGTGCTGGTCGGCGACAGCCACGACACTCTGCGCTGGCTGCACGGCCTCGGCATGCGATACGAGCTGCTGTACGGCCGGCAGGCCTACTCACAGACGGACGGCGGCTGGTTGTTCTGGGGCGGCCTCCACGTCGGCAATGTCGGCGGCGGTGTCGGCATGATTGAGGATTACACCCGCATCGCCGGAAACCTCGGCGTCGACATCCGGTACCAGCACCGCGTCACCGCCCTGACAACCGACGGCGACCGGGTGACCGGTGTTGTCGTCGATACCCCGAACGGACGACAGCAGCTCGCGGCGGGCTCGGTCATCCTCGCCGCCGGCGGCTATCACGCCAACCCTGAACTGCTCACCGAGCACCTCGGCGCGGGCTGGGACCAGGTCGTGGTGCGCGGCACGCCGTACAGCACCGGCGACCTGATCTCGGCGGCGCTCGAGGTGGGCGCCGCCCGCGATGGCGACTGGGACACGGTGCATGCCGTGCAACTGGACGCCTGGTATGCCGAGAACTCGAGCAACCGGGAGCTGACCAACCGGCTCGCCCGGTTGAGCTATCCGCTCGGCATCGTCGTGAACCGCGACGGCGAGCGGTTCTTCGATGAGGGCGCCGACTTTCGTAACTACACCTACTCGAAGTTGGGGAAGGAAGTGCTCGCCCAGCCCGGCAACATCGCCTTCCAGCTCTTCGATTCACGCACCAGGGAGCTCTTGCGGCCCGACCAGTACGACATGCCGGGCATCTCGGTCGTGATCGCCGACACGGTCGAGGATTTGGCGAGGCAGGCCGGCATCGACCCGGCGGGCCTTACCGAAACCGTGTTGGAGTTCAACGCGTCGATCACCCCGGACGCCGCGTTCGACCCGACAATCAAGGACGGCAGGCGGGCGGATGTCGCGCCGCCGAAGAGCAACTGGGCGGTGGAGTTAGCGGCACCGCCGTTCTACGCCTACCCGGTGACCTGCGGCATCACCTTCACCTACGGCGGTATCGCCAGTGACGTGGACGGGCGTGTGCTCGACGAGCACGGCGCTCCGATCGCCGGCCTGTTCGTGTCCGGCGAAATGCTGGGCGGCATCTACTGGGGCGGCTACCCGGGCGGAGCGGGGCTCGCGCTGGGCGCCGTGTTCGGCCGCCGAGTGGGCCTGCTGGCCTGAGGCACCGCCGCGCAGGCCCGCTGGCTCGAACTGAATGTCAGGCGTCCTCGCGGGCGTCGAGGGCACCGGTCACGCCATACCAGGAACGCGCCGCGTCGAGCAGGGCACGCGGCGGCTGCTCGCCATAGAACCCCACCCGGGCCGGTCGATAGCCGGTGCGACGATACTGGTCGGCCCGACGCTCCGCCACCGACAGTGCCGTGCCCAGGCAGTCGAGCACCGGCACCTCGTCCACCCGCGCGATGCCCTGCTCGGCGAGGAACACGTTCAACGGACCTTCTCCCGGCACGATCACCGTGGCGCCCTGCGCGATCACCTCGCGAGCGGCCGCCTCAAACGCGGCGACCAGCGGGGCGGGGTCGGCGTAGGCGGCCATCACATCGCTGAACGCGGCATCCACCTGGGTGATCGGCCCGACCAGTCGCTCCAGCCCGTAGTTGCGCATGTTGCGTCGCAGCTGCGGCTCCAGTGCAGCGATGAAGTTGACGATGCCGACACGGTCACTGAGCTGGGCGGCCGCGAGCACCGAGGTCTGGCCGAGCGCAATTACAGGGATGTCGACAAGGGTGCGGATCTCCTCGTACCCGGTATCAGGGATGGTGGCGATCAGGAACGCGTCGTAGCCCTCGTCCTGGGCTTGCAGCGCGGCCGAGACGAACTGCTCCTTGTGCAGCCCGCTCAGGTAGGCGTAGCCGATGTGGGTGCCCGGGTAGTCGGACGGGTACGTGCCGGGCCGCATGCCGTGGAAGTCGATTTCGGTGCCAGGGCGGGCGACCGAACCCAAGTGGCGGCGCAGCGCGTCACGGTAGTGCGGCACGTCGTCGAGCACGGTGAAGCTCTGGTGCCAGATGCGAGTCATCAGGCGGCTCCGCGTTCGGCGTGCTCACTCAGCCGACCAATCACCTCGGCCGAGGAGAAGACACTGCCGAACATCGGCAGGATGTTCGCCATGGCAAAGTCGTGGGCCGCGGGCGAGAACGAGGCACACATGTCCTCGACGATCGTGACCTGCAGCCCGGAGTCGGACGCGTGCCGCGCGGTCGATTCGACCACCAGGTTGGTGGCGACTCCCCCGATGATGATCTCGCCGATGCCTTCGGCGTGCAGCACCGACAACAGCGGAGAACCGATGAACGGGTCCACGCAACTCTTGTCGAGAACCGGCTCCCCCTGCTCGGGTGCGAGCTGCGCGATGATCGCGGCTTCCGCCGACCCTCGCAGCATCGCCCGGTTCTCGGGGTAGCTGTCGAAGCGGGCGAGCCGGTTGGTGCGCAGCAGATAGGTGTCATCGAACGCCAGACGCACATGGATGATCAACAGCTCGGCATCCCGGGCAGCGGCCAGCACCGCCTGCGCGACCGGAACCACCGCCCGCTCGGCGACCTGAGCAGCAAGCGCCGGGGCGCGATTCGCCTCGGGGTCGCACAACGCCACCTGGTAGTCGAGCATGAGCAGGGCGGGGCGGGAGTACTGCATCGATTTATCCTTTGTTGTGTTGAGGTGGGTCACCAGGCGGACCATCCGCCGTCGACGTAGAGCACTTGACCGGTGATGTAGGCGGAGGCATCCGAGGCGAGCATCACAGCCGGGCCGGCGATGTCGACCGCTGGGTCACCGAGTCGGCCGAGCATCGTGCGATCGGAGAACCACTGCAGTCGCTCCGGCTGTTCGGCGAGCGCCGCGGTCATCTGGGTCGGGTAGAAGACACCGGGGGCCAGACAGTTCACCGTCACGCCGGAGGAACCGAGCTCGGCAGCCATCGCCCTCGTGACGTTCACGATGCCGGCCTTCGAGGCGTAGTACGCCGATTCCGGAACCGGGCCGACCCGTTCCGCGTACACAGTGGAGAAGTTGATGATCCGCCCACTGCCAGCCGCCGACATCCGCTTGCCGACCTCTCGGTTCACCAGCCAGGTTCCGGTCAGGTTCACGCTGATGACTCGCTCGAACTCGGCGACCGTGGTCTGGTCGTACTCCTTGCGCAACATCACGCCCGCCGCGTTGACCAGGATGTCGATGCGCCCGTGGGCAGCGATAACCTCGTCGACCATCGCCACGACGAGCGCCTCATCGGTGACGTCGACGAGGTGAGTGCTCGCCTCCGGATCAGAGTGCGAGGCGGTGGCGGCGACATCCGCCTCTCGTCCGGCGCGATCGGCCAGCGCCAGTCGCGCGCCGTGCTCGGCGAAGGCGCGGGCGATCGGCTCGGCCAGTCCGCCCGCACCTGCACCGATGATGAGCGCAACCTTGCCCTCGAGCGAGAACAGCGCGCTCATGCGGCCGCCTCGGTGAGCGCTGCCGCCGCGGCGGTGGCACCCGCGATGCGACCGAAGATGCCGGCCTTGCCGATGGATGTGCCGGTCATGTACCCGCCGCCGTGGAAGCCGCCCGTCACCTCACCTGCCGCGTACAGGCCAAGGATGGGATCGCCGAAGACGTCGAGCACGGCGCTATCCGGGGTGACGGTCAGCCCGCAGTATGTCGCGAGCACCACCGCTGTTGAGGCATGGGCGAAGAAGGGAGCACGCGCGATGCGACACCGGTTCCCAACTCCGCCCGATAGGTGCACCCGGCCGAACTCATCGGCCGTGTCGCCATCAATCGCGGCGTTGTACTGGTCGATGGTCGTGGTCAGTTCCGCGGCCGGAACGCCGATCAGGCGCGCAAGTTCGTCAAGGGTCTCCGCGCGCACGGCAAGACCGGTGGCCGCCCGGCCGGCGAGGTCGTAAATGGGAACGTCATCGACGCTCCGCTCCATAACGTCGGCGTCCCAGACCTGCCAGGTGTGACCGCCGTTCTGGGCGAGGCTTGCGTCGCCGAGCACCTTGTACGGCAGGGATTCGTCGGTGAACCTCCGGCCGGCCTGGTTCACGGCGATGGCGCCCTTGTACACCGCGAGCACGCCGGTTCCGTACTCGTGTTCATGCGGCCAGGGATAGATGCCGTAGGTCGCCTTGATGTGCGGGGTGTCGATCACGCCGGCACCCAGCTGCCAGGCAAGCAGCAGCCCGTCGCCGGTCGACCCGGCTCCGCCTGCGCGCACGGCGTGGTTCATCTGTGGCGCAAACCGCTCGAGCAACTGCGGATTCTGCGAGAAGCCGCCCGTGGCGATTACCACCGCCCCCGCCTCCACACGTGACACGGTGTCCCCCGCGCGCACGTCGACGGCCACGACCCGCTCCCCCACCCGGATCAACCGGTGCGCGGCTGCACCGGTGACGAGCCGGGCACCACGTTCGGCGGCCGCGGCAATCAGCAGGTCGAGGGTTCGGCGCGTGTCACTCGGGTGGGACCGAGGAACGGACTGGCCAGACGCCGCATGCACCGTGCCGTACCGAACCCCATAGGAACGGAACCACTCGTAGGTCGCCAATTGCTCCCGGCAGTAGGCGTCGACCAGTGCCGGGTCAGACACGTGCAACCCGGTTTCCAGGATGTCGCTGCGCAACAGTTCGGCCGAGTCGGTGATGCCCTGGCGCTGTTGCTCTGGCGTGCCCGCGAACGCGGACAAGCCGGCACTCAGCACAGTGCTGCCGCCGGAATGGGGCTCCTTCTCGATCTGCAGCACCGAGCACCCGGCCTCGGCCGCGGCGAGCGCGGCGGCACAGCCAGCCAAGCCGGCGCCGATGACGAGCACGTCAACGCGTCGTGGAAAGGTCGTCATCGACAGTCTCCTCGGGCACACCCTGCGGTGAAAATCCTGCAGCGACCAATCCTGTAGTGATCGCTACAGAGCAGACTGTCACACCCAGCAGTGCTTCACAAGGCCCGCCACAGGATGCCATTCGTTGCATCGACAACAGAACAAGCGTGGCCGGACCTTGCCAAAAGTTGCCGCAAATTGTCGTAGGCTGAGACCCGGAAAGCAGGTGTCATGACTGATCACACGGGTCGAATCCGCCTCGCTGACGTGGCACGAGCCGCCGGGGTTGCCGAGTCCACCGTCTCCCGGGTGTTCTCTAACCCAGACCGGGTGAGCACCGAGACGGTGGAGAGCGTCCGTCGAGTCGCGACAGAACTCGGGTTCCGTCCGCGCGGAATCGCCAAGTCACCGGCCACGCCGACGAAGAGCATCGACCTGCTGACGCAGGAGTTCTCGAACCCATTCTTCGCAAGCCTGTTCACCGGGGTCGAACGACAGGCTCGCACCGCCGGATACACCGTCACCCTCGGAGTCGCTGAGGACTCCGCCGAGATGGAGCGTCAACACGTCAGCCGGGTGGTCGACACCGTCAGCGGTTATATCGCGCACGCCCGCTGGCTGCCCGACGCCGACCTGATCGAGCTCAACCGCAGACGGCCTGTGGTGTTGTTCAACCGGGAAGTCGCGGGGATCGCCAGTGTGGTGATCGATACCGAAGACGGCAGCCGACAGATCATCGAACACCTCGCCTCGCTCGGCCACCGCCGTGTGGTCTACGTCGCGGGCCCGGCGCTGTCGTGGTCGGAATCCCGCCGGTGGAACACCCTCAGCAGCACAGCCGCCCTGCATGGCATCGAACTGGACCGGATGGGCCCGTACCAGCCCATCGTCAGCCAGGGCGCTGCCGCCGCCGAAGTGGCACTGTCCCGACGTCCGACCGCCATCATCGCGTTCAACGACCAGATCGCACTCGGCCTGATCCGCCGACTGCAGCATCTGGGTGTGGATGTGCCACGGCAGGTAAGCGTGGTCGGCTACGACGACACCTTCGGCTCCGACTTCATACAACCGGCGCTCACCACGGTGCATGCCCCGGTGGAGCAGGCCGGACGGCTGGCCACCGACGTGCTGATGTCGCTGATCGACGGCAGCGCCGAGCCCACGGCGCACCGTGTGGCCGGATCCCTTGTCGTGCGCGACTCCACCTCCGTCGCCTCAGCACCGGAATCCGCGTCCGCATGACCGAACCCAACCCGGTGCTGGACACACTGCTCGCTCTGATTCCCCTCGTGCTGCTGGTGACGCTGCTCGCCCTTCGAATGAAGCCGGTCCCCGCCGCTCTGATAGTGATCGCACTGACCGGTGTGCTCACCGGCATCCGATTCCCGATCGATCCCGGACTGTTCGACGACGTGGTGCCATCCCTCTGGCCGGTCGCCCTCTCGGTGCTCGTGATCATCTTCGGTGGCGTACTGCTTGCCGAGTATCTCGGCACCGTCGGCGCACAGGACGCCATCGGCGACTGGCTGCGTGCCGCTGCACATACGCCCGACCGCGCCGTACTGCTGATCGGGCTCGGCGTGGCCCCGTTTGTGGAATCGATCGTCGGCTGGGGACTGGGCGTCGTCGCCTCCGTCCCGCTGCTGCTGCGACTCGGGCTGACACCGACGAAAGCCGCCAGCATCGGCCTGCTCGGCATCGTGCTCGGCCCGTGGGGATCGCTCGGTCCCGGCAACATCATCATGGCCGAACTGGGCGCGGTCGACTATGTGCAGCTGGGTGTCGTTAGTGCCCTGTTCAGCCTGCCCGTACTGCTGGTGGGGGGCATCGCCATCCTGCTGGTCGGGGTGGGCTGGCGACGCGCCCGCAGCATGCTGCTCGAGGCCCTGGTCACCGTGCTCGTGATGTGGCTGATCCTGATTGCCGTGAACCTGGCATTCGGACCACCGCTCGGTGGAGTGATCGCCTCCCTCGGCGCCATCGCCATCCTGATGCTGTTCGCGCGGCTCCGGGGCGGCCGCGCGTTCACGCCCGACCGGTTCACCGTGCGCTCGCTCTACCCGTATCTGGTGCTGATCGTGACGCTGTTGCTGGCGATCGCCGTCGATCGCCTGTTCCCGCTCGGCGTGTGGGGCGACATCCTCGCGAACCCGGCGATCTGGATGTTGCTCGCCGCATTCTCCACTCCCCTGTTCTTCCGGCTGCCCTGGGCGCAGTCGCTCAGCGTGGTCACCGTCAGCCTGAAGCGGTTCGCCCCGGTGACGCTCACCACCCTGCTCTTCATCGGCTTCGGCGGACTGCTCTCGGTCAACGGCATGAGCGCGAGACTGTCGGATGCCGCGGCCTCACTCGGACTCGGATTCCTGGCCCTCATCCCGGTGATCGGATTCGTCGGCGGCTACATCACGGCGTCGAGCACCGCCACCGCCGCGATGTTTGCGTCGGGCATCAGCCACGCCGCGGTAGCCCTCGGCACCGACCAGCTGGCCGCGCTGTCGGTGCAGAACGTGGCATCCGGATCGGCGGTGATGACCTCGCCCTCCCGCGTAGCGCTCGCGGTGAGCCTGACCGAGGATGCCGTGGCCCAGGGGCGAGCACCCGCGGACCCTGCGGTGGTGATGCGACACGTGCTGCTGGCGAACCTCATTGTGGTCCTGCTGCTGGCGCCGTTGAGTTGGGCGGCCGGGGTGCTGCTCTAGCGGTCGTTCTAGGCCGCCCTCAGCGGTTCTTCGCCTGGATTCGCCCGGTGAGCACCGTGGCAAACGTGCACCACACCGCATACGGAGCCAGCGCCCACCCGAGCGCGGGCTTCACCCGACCGGCCCGCCGGGCCAAATCGGTGCTGCTCGCGGCGAGCGCAGTCGCCACCCCGAGCGAAAGTGGAAGGTTGTGCAGCTTGAAGAAACACCACGACCACGCCGCGTTCAGGGTGAGATTGAGTAGCAGCGCGCGCCGGTAGCCGCGGGCCGGGTGCGGGGACTCGACCAACTGATCGGCATCCTGGATCTCCACACTGCGCTGCCGCCCGGCAGGTCGCTCGTCGCGCTTACGGGCGGCACTGAGCACGGCCGCCGAGGTCACCGCGATGTCGCCGTACAGTGCGGTCCACACCACCGGGAACACCGCCGCAGGCGGCTGGATCGACGGTTTCTTCAGCTTGCGGTACCAGCGACTGTTGACATCCTGCGACGCAATAGTGCCCAGGGTAGCGGCGGCGGTCGTCGCGAGTCCGGTGAGAAGGAGCGCTTTCAGGAACATGCCGGGTGCCTGCTTTCGTCAGGGGTCGCGGTCGTTCCGTCTCATGCTACGGATGCGCCGGGTCCGGGTCACGGCCCCGCCGCCTGCACTCGACTCTGCGACATCCGGAACAGCGACATCCGAATACCACCATCAGGAATACAACGGATGCCGCAGACGTTGGCTTTAGCCGTGTCTTCCTCGCTTCGCATTCCCCTCTGGATCATCGGCATCTCCGTTCTGGTTGCCCTCATCGCGGGCGGGGTGACCTCGATCGTGATGGCCGCGGCCAACGCCCCGGATGCCCCGAGCGACGAGGTTCCGCAGAGTGTGCTGCACGCCGACACCCGGATGGGCGCGATCGAGCTGCAGGTGCGCGACCTGCCGGCGATGCGCGAGTTCTACGGTCCGGAGGGCGTCGGCCTGGAGCTGCTGAACGAGACCGACGGCGCCGTCTCGCTGGGCGCCAACGGTGAGGAACTGATCCGCCTTGTGCCGGCCGACGGCGAATTCGCGTCGCCGCAGGATGCCGGGCTGTACCACTCGGCGATCGTGTTCCCGGATGGCCCGGCCCTCGCCGAGTCGCTGGCGCGACTGGCTCCGCAATATCCCGGCCTGTTCCAGGGCGCGACCGATCATGCCGTCAGCGAGGCGTTCTACTTCGGCGACCCGGAGGGTAACGGTGTCGAGCTGTACATCGACACGCCCCGCGAAGACTGGGTGTGGGAGAACGGCCGGGTGCAGATGGGCAGCGAGTCGCTCGACCCGAACGCGTTCATCCAGGAGCACCTCGGCGACCGCACCGACGGTGACGCCACGATGGGACACGTGCACCTCAAAGTGGGCAACGTCGGGCAGGCCCGCGAGTTCTACGTCGACACCCTGGGCTTCGCGGTGACCGCGGAGGTGAACGGTGCGATCTTCATGTCGGCCGGCGGTTACCACCACCACCTCGCCGCCAACACCTGGGGCAGCGCGGGCGCGGGCGCCCGACCGGCCGGGCTCGGCCTGGGGTCGTTCGAGGTGCTGGTGCCCGCGGCATCCGAACTGGACGGTGTGGTCACCCGCCTGCAAGACGCCGGTCTGCCATTCGAACAGACGGATGCCGGTCTGACCGTCGCCGACCCGTGGGGAAACCAGGTGCACTTCAGCGTCGCGGACTGATCCTCGCCCGACATCCGCCCTTGCGCACCCGCCGGTGCCGGGACAAGCTGGCAGCACCCCTCGCCGGCCACCCGAAGGACGCCCGATGACGCAGACCGTGCACTCTCCCGACGGCACCTACATCGCGTATGACCGCAGCGGGGACGGCCCGCCCGTGATCATCATCGGCGGCGCATTCAACACCCGGCATACCGCCGCCGCCCTCACACCGCTGCTCGAACCGCACTTCACCGTGTTCCAATACGACCGTCGCGGCCGCGGCGACAGCACCGAAGTCGGCCCATGGACGGTTCAACGCGAGATCGAGGACCTTGGCCTACTCATCGAGGCCGCCGGCGGGGAGGCGTTCGTGTACGGCCATTCCTCTGGCGCGGTCATCGGCCTCGAAGCCGCCGCGGCCGGGCTGCCGATCACCAAGCTCGCGGCCTACGAGCCTCCATACAGCCGGAACGCCGACGGTAGCGGCGCCATCGATGGCTGGGGCGAGAGCATCCAGGCGGCGCTCGATGCCGGCGACGACCAGGGCGCCGCGGTTCGCTTCCTCACAGGCACCGGTGTCGATGAGGCCAGCGTCGCCGGGATGCAGCAACTGCCCTGGTGGCCAAGCATGGTGGCGCTCGCGCACACCCTGCCGTACGACGTGGCGCTGCTCGGCAACGGTTCGGTGCCGGTCGAGCGGTTCCGCGACATCCGCGTGCCCACACTGCTGCTGTACGGCGGCGACAGTCCAGCCTGGGCGGGCAATGCGACCGCCGCCGCGGAAACCGCCATCCCGAACGCAAGCCGGATGGTCGTCGAGGGTCAGGATCACAACACGGATGCCGCGGTGATCGCCCCGCTGCTCGTGGAGTACTTCAGCGGAGACTAGCCCCGAGCCTAGTCCGGAGAGGTCAGTCCTCGGTGGGCTGCTGGAACCACGGCGGGTACACCGCAACCTTGGGACCCTTGGCCCGCAGGATGCCGCGCACCTCGTCGCGCACCTTTTCGTTGGCGACACCGATCAGCGTGATCGACTCGAACGGGAACTGCTCCCGCACCAGCAACTCGGCGTCGGCGAGCGCATCGTCGTCGTCGATCATGTTGCGCAGCTCACGGGCGCGGGCCGCCGGGGTGGTGGCAAGCTCCGTGCGCGGGTCGGCCGCGTCGCCGCGAGCGATCACCGTGCTGGTCGGTTCGGCTTTCTCGACCGTGCTGACCAGCACCAGGAATTCGGATGCCGACCGGTTGCGCGTGTCGGCGGCAAGCCGGGGGTCAATGGCATCCGACCGCATGTCCAGCCAGAGTGCCGCGTCGGGGGTGACGAAGAACGGCACGTAGTTCGCGACGCTGTCGTCACCGTCGACGATTCCGGTGACCTGCGCCGCACGGCGCGCCTCACGGGTCTCGGCTGACGAGATGTCGACGACCGGCCGCGCGGCGATGCTCTCGGATGCGTCGGCGGTGAGGCATCCGTTCTGCACGATTCCGGCGAGGTTCGAAATGTGGGTGACGTGGTAGATACGGTGGCCGCTCACGTTCACCACGGTGCGCGGCTTCGCGGACTTCCCGCCGGCGACATCCGTGCTGCCGCCGCGCAGATTAGCCTTCGGCAGCGCGCGGGCGCGAGTAGAGCGTGGAGGGGTAAGCGCTTCCAGAACCGGCTTGGGGGAACATGCGTCGCACATTACCTCGTCGAGACCATGGATGCATTCGGCGCCCAAATACGTACCTTCCGTGTAAACGCATTCGGACAGAACTCTCGAATGCTCCCCTCAGGGTACGCGCGTTAGCTGGGAACGGTTGACCGGGTCAGCGTCCGTGCACGTTATCGATGCTCATCACCAGGATCACCCGATCGGCGGAGTCGGCCGGGGCCTGCTGCCCGGCGTTGCCGTAGCGCTGTCCCAACCGAACATAGAACGAGCCGCTCGGGTCGGGAATCGCCTCGAGCAGGCGGCCGCGCACCTCGATGTAGCTGAGCGGCTTCTCCGGGTCGAACACCGACAGCGCCATCGAGGGGTTCTGCTGCAGGTTGCGGAACTTGCCCCGCTTGGTGGTGTGCGTGAACCGGATGTGCTCACCGTCGAACTCGAACCACATCGGGTTCACCTGCGCGGTGTTGTCGGGGCGCACGGTGGCAAGGCTGCCGAAGTTTGGCTTGTCGAGCAGGTGGGCAAGGTTGGACGGAACGTCAGTGGTCATGGCCCCATTCAACCGGATCCCGCGTGCCCGCGTATGCACCAGTGGCGCACACCGGCTGCGCGCCGACGCAGACCCGCCGTGGCCTCCCCGCCGCGCCGACGCCGGGCGTTGCACCGGGCAGCGCGCACCCCTAACCTGCAGCTATGGCAGACGCGGTGCGCACCGAAGCACTGGTGAAGCGCTTCGGGCGCACCACCGCCCTGCGCGGGCTCGACCTCGCCGTGCCCGTCGGCAGCATCTTCGGCGTGATCGGACCGAACGGGGCCGGCAAGACCACCACCATGCGCGTGGTGCTCGACATCGTGCGCCCCACCTCCGGACGGGTCGAGGTGCTCGGCACCAGCCCGAGGCAGGGCGGTCCGGCGTTGCGCCGCCGCATCGGCTATCTGCCCGGCGAGCTGAAGCTCGAGTCGCGGGTGCGCGGCGGCGACCTGCTCGCGCACTTCGCGCGGATCAGCGGCGGGGTGCCCGAGCGGCGCATCACCGAGCTCGCCGATCGGCTGCGGGTCGACCTGTCCCGGCCGGTGCGCACCCTGTCCAAGGGCAACAAGCAGAAGCTCGGCCTGGTGCAGGCGTTCATGCACCGACCGGAACTGCTGGTGCTCGACGAACCCACCAGCGGACTCGACCCGCTCGTCCAGCAGGAAGTGCACGCGCTGCTGCGTGAGGCCGCCGCCGACGGGCAAACCGTATTCCTCAGCTCGCATGTACTGAGTGAGGTGCAGAACACGGCTACGGATGTCGCCATCCTGCGCGAAGGCCGGGTGATCACCGTCAACACCGTGGAGGAACTGCGGCGCACCGCCATCCGTCGGGTGCGTATTGAAATTGCGGATGCCGCGGCGCCCGCCCTGCATGCGCTGCTGGTGACCGTGCCCGGCGTCACCGACCTGGTGGAGCCGACTCCGACATCCGCGACGCTGTCGCTGTCGGGTGACCCGGATCCGCTCGTGAAGACCCTCGCCCACTTCCACGTGACCGAGTTGACGATCGAGGAACCCGACCTCGAGCAGGCCGTGCTCGGCCTGTACGGAACGCCCGCCGATGCGTGACGGGCTCCCGCTGTTCCGGCGGGCGATCACCGAGTCGTGGCGATCGATGATCGCCTGGACGCTCGGCATCGCCGCCGCTCTGCTGCTCTACCTGCCACTGTTCAGCTCGATCAGTAGCACCGACTTCCAGGAGCTGATCGCGAATCTGCCCGAGGCGCTGGTCGAGACGATCGGCTACACCAGCATCGGCACCGGCTCCGGGTACGTGCAGTCCACGTTCCTCGGGCTGATGGGGTTCGCGCTGTTCACGATCGCGGCGATCGCGTGGGGGTCGGCCGCCGTGGCCGGCGACGAGGAGAACGGCACGCTGGAGTTGACGCTCGCCCACTCGGTCAGCCGCAGCCAGGTGCTGCTGGAACGCTGGCTGGCCTTGTTCGCGCGCTTGCTCTGGCTAGGGGTCGTGTCAGCGGCGCTCATCTTGCTGTTGAACGAGCCGTCGTCGCTCGATCTCGAGGTGGGCAACGTGATCGCCGGCACCACGATGCTGGTGCTGCTCGCGCTGTCGACCGGAAGCATCGCGCTGGCGGTCGGCGCGATCACCGGGCGGCGCACCTACGCCACGGCCGCCGGCACGGTAGTCGCGGTCGGCGGATATGCCGCGAACGCCATCGCCAATCAGGTAGACGAACTGGATTGGCTGTACTCGGCCAGTCCGTACTCCTGGGCCTTCCAGTTCGAGCCCCTGGTCAACGGGATCGACTGGATCTGCGTTTCCGCGCTAGTCGGGCTGACCGCGGTGGCGGTCACGATCGGACTGGCGGTGTTCGCCCGGCGGGATGTCGACGGCTGAGCAACACGGGGGCCGACGTTCCGGATGCGGGCATGCTCTGGCCTCTCCCAGCGATGTCGTTTATGGTTCAGATATGACTTTTGCAGCTGACGAGACCAAGCGGATCACGATGTTCGGCGCTCAGTGGTGCGGAGACTGCCGCCGTTCGAAGTCGCTGCTCGATGGCATGGGCGTTGACTACGACTACGTCGACCTGGAAGCGGTTGAGGATGGCGCAGACCGTGCCCTGGCGATCAGCGGGCGCACCAACATCCCGGTGATCGTGTTCCCCGACGACACCCACGTGGTCGAGCCGAGCGACGCCGACCTGCGCGCGAAGCTGGAAGAGCTCAGCGCCGCGCGCTAGAGGGCACCACACACAGGTCACTGCTGTAGCGTGACGGTATCGGCAGTGTGCCGGTTGTCAGGGAAGACCGCTTCATTGCACGTTCGGGCCTCGTGCCTGTGCCAACGGTCAGGTCGCCTCCTCTGAGGAATCAGAGGAGCCACCATGTCCACCCCAATTTTCAGCCACGAATCCAGCGGCGACGACGACCGTCGCGCCGAACCAGAGTTCCCCGAGTTCTCAGCCATCGTCTACTGCGATGGCCAGTTCGGCGAACAGGACGGCAAGACTGCCAACGGCCTGGTGCGCCATTCCGAGAAGTTCGAGATCCTCAGCGTCATCGACAGCCTGCGTGCCGGAGCCGACGCGGGAATGTACCTCGACGGCACGGCGAACGGGATCCCGGTGCTCGGGAACTTGACCGAGGCGATCGCCCACGCTGGCTTCGTTCCCGCGTACCTCATCTGCGGCTTGGCCCCGGTCGACGGAATGCTCTCGGAACCCCAACGGGTTGTGCTGCTCGATGCCATCTCGCGCGGGATGAACATCATCAACGGTCTGCACGAGTTCCTGAACGACGACGCCGAGTTCGTGGCCGCCAGCATCCTGGCCGGTGTGACGATCACTGATGTTCGCCGCCCCAAGGACAAGAAGGACCTCAAGATCTTTACCGGCCAGATCTTCAACGTGACCTGCCCGCGCATCGCCGTGCTGGGCACCGACGGTGCCATCGGCAAGCGCACCACCGCGACCCTCCTGGTGCAGGCGCTCAGTGCCCGCGGCATCCGGGCTGTCATGGTTGGCACAGGCCAGACGACCCTGATCCAAGGCGGCAAGTACGGCGTCGCCCTAGACGCGATCGCTCCCCAATTCTGCTCAGGGGAGCTGGAAGCACAGGTGGTCGCCGCGTTCGAGAACGAAGACCCGGATGTCATCATCGTCGAGGGCCAGGGAGCTCTCAGCCATCCCGCCTATCTGACCTCCGCCTACATCCTGCGCGGCAGCCGCCCCGCCGGCGTGATTCTCCAGCACGCCCCCAAGCGCGGCACGCTGGGAGACTTCCCGATGCTGGCCATGCCGACAGTCGCCAGCGAAGTGGCCCTGATCGAAGCGTTCGCCGACACCACGGTGATCGGCGTCACCATCAACCACGAGCACATGGATGACGGCGAGATCACCGCCGCGATCATCGAGGTCGAGCTGGAGAATGGGCTTCCCGCCACCGACCCCCTCACCCGACCGCTGGATGAACTGGTCGACCTTGTGCTGCTCGCCTTCCCCGAGCTCGCGTCTCCGAAGACCTCGGCACTCCTCTAACCGGCGCGCGGGGGCCACCTCAGTCCGCGTCGATCTGCTCCAGCAGTCCCTTCGCGGCCTTCGCGATGTCGTCGTGGTCGTTCTGCGCGGCCCGGCTCTCCAGTGAGATCACCGCGCAGCGGTGCACCCGGGTGAAGTCGCCGAACGGAAAGCTGTAGTGCCCCTTGGCGTCGTCCGGCTTGTCGTCGTCGACACCCAGGTGCCACTTCGAGTACTCGCCGTAGCCGTGCTTCTCGATGAAACGATTCTCGTCGTCGGCATCCGGTGCGTGTTCGCTCCAGTCGTCGCGACTGTCGTGCGTGGCCTTGCCGTGCTTGATCAGGGCTTTCGCGTTCTCGAGCGCTTTCTTGTTGAGCGTGACAGCCATGTCGCTTCCCTTCAACTGGTTACCTGACCTCAGCCTAGGAACCCAGCGACATGCCCCAGAGGGGTTGACTGCGTGACCGCAACCACCGCTCTGGGGCATCTCGACGCGGCGCAGCTTCTCCCGTTCGGGTCGGGAAAGGATGCGCATCCCGGTCAGTGGCGAGGGACCGCCGCGGCCGCCCCGGCGGTCGGCACGCCGGCTGCAACAACCGGGGTCCAGGAGTCGGCCGTTCCCCGCCACACCGTGACGGCGAGGGCCGAGAACGAGCCGAGATACAGCAGCCCTGCGACGAGGCCCGCCCACTCGCTGAGGTTCGAACCGACGAACTCGACGACAAGGAATGCCCACAGCGCGTATGGCACCCAGCGTTGACCGACCTTCGCGCGCATCAGGGCGATGCCGAGCAGCAGAATACCGAGCACTGTGCCCGCGGTTCCCGCCATCATGAACACCTGCAGCGGCAGCGGCGGCTCGGACTCGAGCAGTCCCGCGAACAGCTCGCGGTTCGCGACATCCGGAGCCATCACGATCGTGACGAGCTGGAATCCGCCGAACACCGCGTGGCCGAATCCGCCGATCACGCCGAGGGCGCCGCCAATCGCCGACAGGATCGGTGTGCGCTGCGCGGTCAGGTGAGCGATGCCGAGCAAGGCGATGATGAACGGCAGCTGCGCCACGATGAACGCGCTGGAGGAGATGACAGCCGTATCACCGGAATCGGCGATGGCCGCCAACTGCTCGGCGGCCGTTGGCGGGAAGGGCGGCATCAACGCCACCCAGAGCGCGCTGAGCGCGGAGGTCAGCACGAGGCTGATCGCGACGGTGGTGCGGTAGTAGACGGCGGTGCGGGAGTACGCCGTGGCGCGTTGACGTTCTGCGGCGGTTCTCATGGGTTCCCCTCTCGTGATCGGCCCGGCTGGCCTCCCCCAACGCTAGGGAGCCGGGTCGTCGCTCGGCATCGGCTGGAAGTTGATCGCGTGATCAACCTGGGGATGACGGATGCCGGATGCCTCGTGTTCAGGAGGCGCGGCCGCGGAGCACCCGCACCAGGGCGGGTGTGAAGCCGGTGATCAGCAGGACCGAGTAGGCGGCGACGCCGATCGGGTTGTCTGTGCCGAGGATCACGGTCACGATGCTCGCGGCCACGACGACCACGACCGACCAGGTGGGAAGCAACCGCGCGCGGCGCAGAGCGACGGCGGCGATGGGCGCTGCGAGCAGGGCGCCCAGCAGGAAGGGCGCGAAGATCAGCACGAAGAACCACGACGCCTCCATGGCCTCGACCACGGCGAGTGCTGCGGATCCATCGACAGACTCCGCCAACCCGGCACTCAACACGTTCCACGACACCAGGTGCACGAACTGGCCCATCGCGAACAGGGTGCCGATGACGGCGGTGGTCCAGGCGCACCGCGGAGTCCGGTCAACGGTCAGCCGCCAGACGGCAGGCACCCAGGCGACGGTCAGCAGAGCAATGACGAGCATCAGCACACTGAACGTGTTCCACAATCCGATGTTCGCCGCGACGGCGGCGAGGAAGGCGTCCAGATCCGAGGTCGGATCGACGCCGGCGAGCACCAGCGACGATGCGGTTGACCCTGCCCATCCGGCGACGGGCGCGAGCAGGAGTGCGCTGGTCCCGGCGACCGTCGCACGGGACGCACGCCGCCCGCCCTCGATCTGCGTGCGGGGCGTTTCCTTGTTCAGCGTTGCCATGAGCGTTTCCTCCCGGTCGGTGCCGACGCCTCTCGTCGGCCCACCCCACGGTCGCGCGCCGCGACGGGTGCCCGCGTCCGCCGTGGGGCACCGCTCGCCGCGCCGCTCGGCGGCTGGCTCAGAGCCGCGAGTCGGGCTGGACCTCCGCCCCACGGATGACCCGGCACCGACTCAGGGTGGTGTCGCCACTTTCCGGCCCCCGCTACGCTCGCCTCATGCCGAGCCTGCCGACGCGCGTCACCTGGGTGCTGACTGCCGCGAGCATCGCGTGGGCGGGGCCGCTCCTGGCGGTGGATTGGCCAAGCCCGGGGTGGCTGGTCGCGGGCTGGCTGGGCGCGGGCCTGGCGGTGTGGTTCGGTGCGGCCACCTGGGTCGTCACGCGATGGCCGTTGCCCGGCGTGATCCTCACCGCCACGGGGGTGCTGGCGCTCGGCCTGATGGGCCTGCCGCCCGAGAACGCCGCCCCACTGGGTCCGGTGATGATCACCCTCGTCAGTGTCGGCTACCTCCTGGCACCGAGGGTGAGCGTGTGGGCAGTCCCGGTGCTGCTCGCTTCCACCGCGACATCCGCCGATTGGGATCTGCCGAGCATCGTCTTCGGGTGCCTCCTGCTGTCGCTCCCCTGGTGGTTCGGTGTGTTGGTCAGGGATCGCGACGGCCGTCGCCGACGCGCAGCGGAGCACGCTCGGCGTCTGTCGATGGTGGATCCGGCGTCGCAGGCACGGCTGGCGGCGGCATCCGAGCGGCAGGAGGTGGCGGCCGCGGCGTTCGCCGTCATCGATCGCGCGGTGGAGCGGATGACCGAGACGGCCGTCGCCGCGCGGCAGACGCTCCCGTCGACCGCGCTCGAGGCGATCCACCGGTGCGGGGAGGAGGCGACCACGCGGTTGCGGGCACTCCTCGTGCTGTTGCGCGAGGAGCCAGCCGCGAGCGAGGCCGCTCTGGCGGCGCCCGCTGCCTCGCCCGGCGCCGCGCCCTCCGACGCCGCGCCCTCGGGCACCGCACCCGATCGCGCCGGACGCCGGGGCTGGGTGCAGCTCCTGATCGGTGCATGGCCGGCCGCGCTCATGCTGGCGGATGTCTGCTTCGTGCCCATGCTGATCACCGCCTCCGGCGCCGTCGATGAGCCGTCATGGCCGGCCATCCCGTTCCTGCTGCTGGTGGTGCTGCCGATCGTGGCCGCGGTCGTGCTGCGCAACAGGTTCACCGTGTCCGCGCTGCTGGGAACTGCGGCGCTCATCGCGGTGGCGACCGTCACCGATCTGGTCGCCCTCGACCGCGACGGTCTCTGGCTGAGCATCGCGGCGGCCGCCCTGTCCTGGTCCGCCGCGCGAGCCGGCACCCGTCGCGCGGGCCTGGCGTGGCTGGTCTTCGCGGGCACGATCCTCACCCTGATCGCAATAGACACCCCCGACAACCTGCCTATCCAAATCGCGATGATCGTCCTTCCGTTCGGTGCGGCGGCCGCCTGGTCTGGGCAACACGCGGCCGAGATCATCCATCTCGGCGAGGCTCAGCTGCGGCAGGCCCAGATCGAGGCCGCGGAGCGGGCCGCAGTGTCGGACGAGCGGCTGCAACTTGCCCGTGACCTTCACGACGCGGCCAGCCACGCCGTGGGCACGATGATGATGCAGGCCAACGCGGCCAGAGTGCTGCGTGAGCGTGACCCGGATGCCGCGCGCGCTGCCCTCGACGCCATCATCGACATCGGCCGCGAGGCATCCGTCGAATTGCGTACCATCACAACACCGCCGCCGGGATCGGATGCCGCGTCCCTCACGTCACAGCCCACGAGCCGACTCGAGGACGACATCGACCTCGCCGACGGCATCACCCCACTCATCGCGGCGGCCCGGCGCGCGGGGGCCCAGGTGACCACTGTCGTCGAGCTGACAGCCGATGCAGCTCCCGAAGACGCCCGGCTGCTTCTGCGGGTGATTCGCGAGGGCTTGGCGAACGCCGTGCGTCACGCTCCCGGAAGCGACGTGACCGTGCAGGTCTGTGTCACCCCCAGCCGAGCACTCGCCAGCGTTACGAACGGCCCGGCCCGCCCGGATCCACGACACAATGCAGCCATGACACTGACCACGACGATCGGCTCGAGTCTGGGACTGCGCGGCCTGCGCGAGCTCGTCGGTGAACGGCACGGCGAGCTGTCGGCAGGGGCGACCGGTTCGGGCTTCGTGCTCACGGCGACCTTCCCCGTTCGCCGCGCCGTGAAACCGGCGGTGGTCCGGTGATCCGCATCGTGTTGGCCGACGATCAGTCGCTGCTGCGCGCCGGTCTTCGCTCGGTGCTCGCCGCGGAGGAGGATCTCGTCGTCGTCGGCGAGGCGTCCGACGGTGCGCAGGCTGCCCGCACCGCCCAGGCGCTCGACGCGGACGTCGTGCTCATGGACATCCAGATGCCGGGCGTCGACGGCATCGAGGGGTTGCGTCGCATCGCGGCCGGCGGCGTTCGTGCCAAGGTGCTGATGCTGACGATGTTCGACCTCGACGAGTACGTCTACGGCGCGCTCCGCGCCGGCGCCTCCGGATTCCTGCTCAAGTCGGCCCAGCCCGAGGAGATTGTGCGGGCGGTGCGTGACGTGCATGAGGGCGCGCTGCTGTTCGCGCCGACGGTCACGCAGCGGCTCGTGGAGGCGTACGTGCGCACCCCGCCCGTGGTCGATGGCGTGCCCGAGGCGCTCGCTGGGCTGACGGAACGCGAGCTCGATGTCGTGTCGGGCATCGCTCGCGGGTTGTCCAACGCCGAGATCGGGGCCGAGCTTCATCTCGGCGAAGCGACGATCAAGGCACACGTCAGCCACATCCTGGGCAAGCTCGACCTGCGTGATCGGGTGCAGGTGGTGGTCCTGGTGTACGAGTCGGGCTTTGTGACCGGGCAGCGCACCCAGCGCTGAAAGTTGATCGCGTGATCAACCTGGGGATGATGCCGCACCGACGGCCGCGCCAGTATGCTGACGCCGTGAAGCAGCGGTGGCTCCGGCGGGTGGTCGATGCGGTCTTCGCGGGCGCCCTGGCCGCGGTGGCCGTCGTCGAAATCTGGGTGCCGCTCGATTCGGCGTTCGGCAGCGGGTCTCCCACCCTGAGCACGGTGGTCGCCGTCATCCTGTGTCTGGCGTTGGCAGTTCGGCGCAGCTGGCCACTGGCCACCGCCCTCGTCGTGCTGCTGACGTGGCCGATCGTATTCAGCATTCAGCCCATCCTGTTGCTGTTCTGGGGCCAGCTGGTTCCGATGGCCGTCGCGACCTATTCCGTCGCGCGGTACGGCAGTTGGCGCGCCGGGCTGATCGGCGCGGGCGCCGGGGCGGCCTGCCTGCTGTTCTTCGACACCCAGGTGATGGAGATGCAGGAGCCGGGCGAGATCTTCTTCCACTGGATGGTGCTGATTCTCGCCTGGACGATCGGGCAGGTGGTCCGCAAGGCGGAGCGTCGCGCCGCCGAATCGCACCGGCGCGCCACCGAGATCGAGGTGCAGGCCCGCACCGTCACCCTGACGGCGATCGCCGAGGAGCGCGCCCGCATCGCGCGGGAACTGCACGACATCGTGGCGCACTCGGTGAGCATGATGGTGGTGCAAGCCGGCGCCGCCGAGCAGGTCGCCGACGACGACCCGGAATACACCCGTCGCGCGCTGGCGACGATCCGCACCACCGGTGCCGACGCGCTAGCCGAGATGCGCCGCCTGGTGTCGATGCTGCGCGAGCAGGATGGCGCGGGCGAGCTGCATCCGCAACCCGGAATCGACGGGCTCTCCGCCCTGGTTGAGGATGCGCGCTCCGGCGGGCTGACCGTCGGATTGCGGGTTGAAGGCGAACCGCGGATGCTGCCGACCGGGCTAGACCTGGCCGCCTACCGCATCGTGCAGGAGGCGTTGACGAACGTGCGGCGGCACGCGGCGGCGGAGCGAGCCGACGTGCTCGTGCGCTTTGCCGACGAGTCGCTGCACCTGGAGGTGCGCGACGACGGGGTGGGTGCCGCGACCGCGACCGCGACTGCGTCCGCCGGCGGGCACGGGCTGATCGGCATGCGGGAGCGGGCGGCGCTGTACGGCGGCCGGCTCGAGACGATCAGCGGGAGCGGCAGCGGCTTCCTCGTGCGCGCGGTGCTTCCCCTCGAGCCGGCGGCATCATGACACGGGTGCTGGTGGTCGACGACCAGGAGCTGGTGCGCGGCGGGTTCCGGCTGAGCGGCATGGCTTCGACGTGGTCGGCGAGGCTGGCGACGGGGTCGAAGCGGTGCAGCTGGCAGGCGTGCATCATCCGGACGTCGTCTTGATGGACATCCGGATGCCGCGGCTTGACGGCATCGAGGCCACGGCGCAACTCATGGCCGGGCCCGACCCGCGGCCGCGAGTGCTGGCGCTGACCACGTTCGATCTCGACGAATACGTGTACCGGGCGGTGCGTGCCGGTGCCAGCGGGTTCCTGCTGAAGGACGTGTCGCCGGCCGACCTGGTGCACGCGGTGACGGTGGTGGCGCGCGGCGACACCCTGCTTGCGTCGGCGGTGACCCGGCGGCTGCTCGAGCAGTTCTCGCCGCGGGTGGTGTCGGCGGCGGCGTCCGCGCTGAGCGATCGGGAAGCGGAGGTCGCCCGACTCGTGGCGCGCGGGTTGTCGAATGCGGATGTCGGCCGGCAGCTGTTCCTCAGTGAGGCCACGGTGAAGACCTACGTGTCCCGGCTGCTGGCCAAGCTCGAGCTGCGCGACCGGGTGCAGCTGGCGGTGTTCGCCTACGAGTCCGGGCTGGTGCAGGTGGGGTCGGGGTCGGCGGGGGTCTGACGGGTTTCGAAACGCGGCCGACTCCGTCGGGCGCAGCGAGAAAACCTACACGAAGCGGATCGCGGACTGCAGCCGAGTGCGCACCTCGAACAGGTCGGTGCCGCCGATGCGGTGGGCCCCGGGAAGTCCGTCGCGCAGCACCTGCAGCAGCCGCGATTGCTGCACCAGCGCGGTCACCGCTCCGCGCGAGGAGCCCAGTACTTCCACGCCCTCAGGCGACGCGTCATCCGGAACTACCAGCAGCTGGCCCGTGAATTTCACCTTCGCCGCCCGCGAGACCGACTTGGTGCGCAAGGCGAGCTCGTGCATGGGGCGCTCCCCCGCGACTGCCTCGCCGATCACCTCGCCGCGCTTGGTCTTCACCGGGGCGCCCCAGTCCTCAGATTGCACCGCGAACAGCCCGGTCGGCCCGAGCACGATCTGGTCGAGCTTTCCGGCATCCGTCGCCACGTCATGCCAGACGGTGTAGCCGATGCCGAGTGTCGCCACCGCGCGCGCCGTCGCCTCCTCGGCCAGAGCGTTCGCCAGCAGGTGCCGGATGTCGCGGGGCGCGGTGCGCACCAGTGCGGGATCGTACGGGTCGTCGAGAGGGACGCCTCGTCCCACCCATTCCCGCATCAGGGTGAGGTAGCGCTCGCGGGACCAGCCGCCGGGGTGCCCGTAGGAGCGGGCGGTCGGCCGAGTGTCCTGCCGCTTGCGCGGAGCGGCCGGGGCCCACACGTGTTCCTGCTGCTGGGTGCTGCGACCGCGGTCGTAGTTCGCCCGCGCCTCGGGCGTGCCCACCTTCTCCCAGGCCCGCTGCACCGCGTGGAATCGCACCGGGTTGCCGCCGGTGTCCGGGTGCGTGGCGCGCAGCATCTTGCGATACGCCTTGCGAAGCTCGTGCGTCGACGCGTCGGGGCTCACGCCGAGCACCTCGTACGGGCTCGCCGAGATCGGACTATCGGGCATCGGATCGCTTTCTGGCGGGATTGCACGTGAGTGCTGGTGTCTTGGACCTGTGTGCGGTGCCTTGAGAATATCGGGCACAGCCGTGCCGTAGCTGACGGCATCCACCATCCAGAGGCGAGCGCCTCAGCAGCCGAGTTCCGCAGTCGGTCCCCGCCGTCCTGACCCGTGAGTTAGCCGATTCGGCTAGACGTCACGGGCCATCGACGATTTCGAGCTAGCCGAGGACTGCCACGAGGCGACCGATGACTTCGCCGCGCTCGAGCTTTCCGATGCCCTCACCGATCTCGTCGAAGGAGATGGTGGTGACTCGGGACGAAAGCTTGCCGGCGGCGACGAGGTCCAGTACCGCGATGCAGTCCTCCTTCGTACCAGCTTGGGACCCGACAAGCTCCACCTCGTTGAGCGTGAGCTGCTGCAGGTTGATTTCGCCGCGGGCAACGCCCAGACCCACCTGAACAACACGGCCGCCACGACGAACCGTTTCGACAGCCGCATCGGTAGTGGTACCGAAGCCGGCGAAGTCGATGACGACGTCCAGCCCCTGATCGGAAAAGTCTCGGATGTCGGTTGAAACACCGGTTGCACCGAGGTCGCGCGCGACCTGGTGAACCTTCTCGTTGATTTCTGCGACATAAACGTCCGCGCCGGCAGCGAGGGCCGCTTGTGCGCCCATCATTCCGAGTCCACCCAGGCCGATAATGCCGACTTTGCTTCCCGCCGTAACCCGCCCCTGCACCATGACGGCATGGTAGGAGGTCATTCCAGCATCAGTGGCCGCTGCCGCCTGGTCGAAGGGCACGCTCTCCGGAACCGGAACAACGAGGCGCTCCAGCACCACTACTTGGGTAGCAAATCCACCGTTCTTCTCGGTGCCCGGCCCCTCAATAGCGGCCGGAATGGCGACCTTGTCGCCCACCTTGAAGTCGGCGACATCGGAGCCGACTGCCGAAACGATGCCAGCGATCTCGTGACCCAGGGTGATCGGACGGAACGGCAGCAGCGGGGTAAGGGTGCCGTCGAGGAAACCGACATCGCTGTGGCACAGACCGGCGGCCTTGACGTCGACGACGACCTCGTTTGCGGCTGGGGTTGGTGCCTCTACTTCGTTCAAAGTAAGTGGACTGCCAACTTCGACGAATTGCCATGCCTGCATGATGAAACCTTTCACGATAACGATGCCGCGAATCAGCGCCGGGACGGGCACCCGCGGCACGTCAAGCCTAGGCAGCACCGACGCCTTCCCGTGCCGGTGACATTCAGTAGCGTCTTATCTATGCCCACCCGACTGCTGCTGATCTCCGACACCCACGTGCCGAAACGGGCGCCCGCCCTGCCGGACAGCGTCTGGAGCGCGATCGATGCGGCCGATGTGGTGTTCCATGCCGGCGACTGGGTCAGCGTGGACCTGCTCGACCAGCTCGAATTGCGAGCAACGCGACTGGTCGGCGTGTACGGCAACAACGACGGCGACGACCTACGCGCCAGACTGCCCGAGATCGCGCGGACGGAAGTCGACGGGATCCGTTTCGCGATGATTCACGAGACCGGTCACGCCACGGGTCGTGAGGAGCGCGCCGACCAGCTGTTTCCGGATGTCGCCGTACTGGTGTTCGGGCATAGTCACATCCCGTGGGACAGCACCTCGCCCGGCGGCCTGCGCCTGCTGAACCCTGGCTCGCCCACCGACCGCAGGCGGCAGCCGGCGTGCACGTTCATGACCGCGGTCGCCGACGACGGCGTGCTGCGCGACGTCACCCTGCACGAGGTGTGACGGGCGCCCCACCTCGACTCGGAGCAAAAGAGGTGGGGCGCCGGCCGGCGCCCGCGACCGTCAGCGTCGAGCCGGCGAGCCGGTGCCCGCGTGGCCCGCACCCTGCGATGCAACGAACACAGCCTCGGTGCGCGACGTCGCCCCGAGCTTCCGCAAGATCGCCGAGACGTGCACCGAGGCCGTCTTGGCGCTGATGAACAGGCGCTCGCCGATTTGCCGGTTGCTAAGGCCCTGCGCGATCAGGTCGAGCACCTGACGCTCCCGCGCGGTGATCTCCGGCAGCTCGGCGGCGGGCCGCGGCGCCTCCGACAGTGTAAGTCCGGCACGCGAGGAGAACTCGTTCACGTGCCGGGTGATCAGCCGAGCACCGAGGGTGTTCGCGACATCCGCCGCCTGCCGCAACGAGTCGCGGGCCTCTTGCCGATCCCCCGCGGCGAACTGCGCCTGCCCGAGCCGGTACAGCGCGTACGGGCGCACGTGGGCGGGTCCTTCCCGGTCGAGCACACGCTGCCAGCCGGGCACGTCGTCGGCCAGTTCCGCGTCGAACAGCGCCGACCACAGCGGGTAGGTGGGCCAGACGGATGCCGCGTCGAGCGCCCGGCGGAACGGCTCAATGTCCGCGTCTGATGCTCCGCGCGCCACCAGCACGCGCGCCGCCACCGACAGCAGCGGCAGGTCGTACGCGGCGAGGCTCCGCCGGTCGGGCTCGATCAGCACGGCGACGTGCTGCCAGGCGTCGTCGAGGTCTCCCTGCTCCAGCGCTATCTCCGCCGCGACGCGGGCGACGGTGAGCCGTACCTGCACCTCGACGGCGCCGAGGGCAGCCATCCCGGAGCGCCAACCGCGATACAGCGACACCGCCGCATCGAGTTCGCCACGCCACAGCAGCGACCACAGCTTCGCGCGCCGCAGGTACGCGTTGAACGCGGTGGGGGTGGACATCGCCAGCGCCCGTTCGAGCAGGTTGTCGGCGCGATCCCAGTCGCCGACCGCGAACAACGGGTCGACCGCGTTCGACGACAGGATGATGCCGGTGCTGCGTTCCACGCCGAGTTCCCGGGCGCGCGCCATGCCCGCCTCGGCGAGCGCGAGTGCTTCGGTGAAGTTTCCGAGCAGGTACTGCACGTCGGAACTGTTCAGGTTGTGGCGGAGGAGCGCGGATCCATCGGCGTTCGCCAACTGGCCCGCCCGCTCAAGGTCGGCAAGGCCCGCGTCGATCTCGCCGCTGTGCACGCGCGACACCCCGCGCAGGTTCGCGGCGATCGACGCCTGCCGGTCGGTGCCGGCCTTCAGCGACAGGGTCAGGGCGTCGGTTGCCACCTCGATGGCCGACTCGTTCTGCGCTTGCACCATCAGCCTGCTGGCCAACTGGTTGAGCATGCTGGCGCGCACCTTGTCCATCCGGCCGGGTGGAACCAGCTCGAGCGCCTGCTCAAGCAGCGCCGCCGAACCGGGCCGACCCGAGGTGGCCAGATAGGACGCCTTGTCGCGCAACAGCCGGGCGTAGCGCACGTCGTCGTCCGCGGCATCCGGTTCAGCCAGGGCCAGATCGACGATGGCGATGGCGCGTTCTGAGTCGCCGGCGTCCAACAGGTTCGAGGCGGTGAGGGCGAGCAGCTGGACTTTGCCGAGGCCCGCGACGTCCGCGGCATCCGGCACCTGGTCCCACAGATTCAGGGCGCGCTCACCCATCTGCGAGGCGGTGATGTAGGCGTAGGAGGACTGGGCGTCATGCATGGCCTCGAGCGCCGTGACCAGCGCCTTGGCCGGGTTGTTCGCGGCAAGCCAGTGGTTGGCCACCTCGGTGGAGCCGCACGGGATGCCGCCGAAGTTCTCAAGCGCGGCCGCGTACCGGGAGTGGAACCGCACCCGCTCGCCCGGCAACAGTTCGGCGTGCACGGCCTCCCTGACCAAGGCGTGCCGAAACGCGTAACTGTTCTCGGTGATCACCAGCACGTTGGCGAGAACCGCCTCCCGGGCGGGTTCGTCGAGGTCGGCGCCTTCCGCCTCGGCCACCACCATCAGCAGGTCGTGGCGTACCGCGACGCCGCCTGCGGAGAGCAACCGCAGCAGCGACTGGGCGTGCGTGCTGAGCCGCTCATAGCGGGCGAGCAGCAGGTCGCGCAGGGTGTCGGGCAGCTCGTCGGATTCCGGCGCCGACAGCAGCTCCTCGACGAAGAACGGCACCCCGTCGCTGCGCTCGTACACGCTCTCGAGTACGAGCGGGTCGGGAAGGTGACCGAGGATGCATTCGATCTGCTCGCCGACCTCGTCGAGGGTGAGCCGGCGCAGCTCGAGCCGGTCGGACCGCCGCGACCGTTCCAGCTCGGACAGGAACCCGCGCAGCGGATGACCACGGTGCACATCGTCGCTGCGGTAGCTGAGCACGATCATGATCGGGCAGTCCGCGAGCGTGCGCTGCAGGAATCGCAGCACCGCAAGGGTGGCGCCGTCGGCCCAGTGCAGGTCTTCCACCACGATCACCAGCGGCTGCGCGCGAGAGATGTTCTCCAGCAGCACGGCGACGACCTCGTGCAGTCTCTCGGCACCGGAGGCCGAATGCTCGGGCATCTGTCCGCGCAGTTCGGGCAGCAGCACGGCGAGAGCGTCACGGCCGGGTCCGGCGGCCTCAAGCATGGTGTCAGCGCCGACCTGGCCGAGCAGGTCGTGCAGCATTCCGGTGATCGCGGCGTATGGCAGCGCGGACATGCCGAGGTCCACGCACTCACCGACCAGCACCCGGGCAGTGACGGATGCCTCGCGCTTGAACTCGGCGAGCAGCCGGGTCTTGCCGATGCCCGCCTCGCCGGCGATCACCACCGTGCGCGGTTGACCCTCGGCGGTCTCCGCCAGCATCTGACGCAAGGCCTGCGACTCGCGCGTGCGAGCAATCAGCGAGGGGCTCACGGCTCTCATGTTTTCATCGTGCCACGAACCGATGACACCGGCTGGACTCGATTGAATCGCGTTCATTCGACGCAGACCTGCTGGCGGGCGGCGGCGGGCGCTGATCCGCGTGCGGATGTCGGAGCGGGTACTGATCCGCGTGCGGGCTCGGCTGCCGGCCGACGCGTGATCTGGCGCACCGCCTCCAGGACGCGGCGCAGCGTGCGGCGCTCGCGAGCGGGCCGGGCCGGCTCCTCGGCCTGTCGTTCCCGCTGCCGACGCCGGTACTCAAGCTGCCGGGTGAGCTCCTGCTCCTCATACTTGTATACCTCGTATGAAACGACTGCTGGGTTGACCATCATGGTGTGCTCCTTGGATGTGTCGATGTACTCATCCTGATTTCTAAGGAGTGCCCACCAGATCGGGCGAATGCCTTATTTCGAGCCCGAATTGCGGCTTAGGCCGCCGGCGCTCCGCCGCTTCACCCCTGAATGGGGGCTGCCGGTTTCATGGGCGCTACCTCTATTGTCAGAAATCCATTCGACCGAGGGGGAGCGTCGACGTGACATCAGCCGACGACGGCGTCGAATCAATGACAATGAGCCGACGCCAGATGCGCGAGCAGCATCCAGAACTGTTCTGGGCGCGTGACAGAACGGATGCCGCGGCACCTGCCACATCCGCGGTGATCGAATTTGTTCCCGGCCATCTCGAAGGTTCGCCGGCGCGCGAAACCGCGCCGACACCTCACGTTGCCCAGGCACAGCCTGCACCCGCCGCGGCACCGATCGCCCCCTCCGTCACCGCGGTCGATGTGATTGAACCGCACCCGTTCGAGCAGCGTTTCGCCCCGGCGATCGCCGAGGCCAGCGCCGCGGCGAGCGCGTCGTTCAGCGAGCCGGCGCCCCAGCTGGCACACGAGTCGGAGCCAGAACCGCAGGCCGAAGCCGCGCCCGAGTTGGCGCCCGCACCGCAGCCCGAAGCCGCGCTCGAGTCGGCACCCGAATCGACACCGGAATCGTTCACTGAACCGGCACACGAATCAGTCGCGGAACTCTCCACCCCACCTGAGCAGTCGGCGGCGGAAAGCGATCTGGTCGCGTTCGCCGAGCTGTTCGATGGGCCAGCCATCGAGGAAGCCCCGGAGGACTCGCCGGAAGTCCCCGAGCACTCGGATGTCGCCGCAATGAATACCCCGCTCGTCACGCCGGAGGTGGACGACTCCCCCGCCGAGCCGACACAGACCGTCGACGCGGATGTCGCCCCGATCGCGACAGCGTTGGACGAGGCACCGCGGGACAGCCCGAACGCTGACCTGCCGCCCTTCTTCCCGGCACCCCCGGTCAGTGCGGCGCTCGGGTCAGCAGCGCTGGGCATCCCGCCCGTCACGCCTCGCCAGGCACCGGAATTCGTTCCCGCGCCCGCTGATGCCGGGTTGACCGCCGCACCCGCTGATGGCGCGTCATTTGCGACGCCAAGCTTGCCCACACCTGCCTGGGCGGCGCCTCAGCCGCTTCCCGCCGGGCCGGCATCCGAAGCGCCATTCCCCGCAGCACGGATCCCCGCACCAGCATTGGCAGCAGCGTCGACACCCGCACCGTCGGCAGCGCCATTCTCGGCCGCAGCGTTCTCCGCAGCACCTCCGGCAGCTCCGCCCGCAGCTCCGTTCTCGGCAGCACCTTCGGCAGCTCCGTTCGCTGCAGCACCTTTCGCTGGACCGGCATTTGCCGCACCCGCACAGGGCCCAGGACTTGCCGAGAAACCCACGGTCGCGACATCCGCAGCGCAGCCGTTCTCGCTCGATCTGCCGCCGGCTCCGGCACTGACCGCAGTGCGTCCGGTGGCGGTCCCCGACCTCTCCGGGTGGATCAAGCCCGGGCCAGAGCATGGGCGCACGGCATCCGTGTGGCTGCTGGTGTTCATGCCGATCCTGCAGGTCGCCGCGTTCATCGGCCTGCTGCTGGTGAACCCAGCTGCCCGTGAGCTGACGCCGACCGCCAACATCACGTCGGCCTTGCTCGCGTTCATGGGTTGGATCGTGCTCGCCGCGATGCTCGCCTGGCTGCTGGGGACGCTCGCCGTGCTCTGGATGGGATTCCGCGACCGGGCAGCGCTGCGCGCCCTCGGACACGAGAGAACCGCATCACCGTGGTGGACCCTGCTCAGCCCGGTGGTCTACCTGGCGATCCGCACCAATCACGTGCACAAGGCGACCGGTGGCGGAAGTTGGCCGCTCACCGTCTGGGTGATCCTCTACGTGCTGCCAGCCGTGGTGTTCACGGTGGTGCAGATCGTGGTGGCCGTCACCCGCAGCAGCTGAGCGCTCGCACCGGCCGCGGATTCAGCATGCCGCGGATTCAGCACGCCACGACGTTGACGGCCAGTCCGCCCATCGCGGTTTCCTTGTACTTGTAGCTCATGTCGGCGCCGGTCTCCCGCATCGTCGCGATCACCGCATCCAGCGATACGTGGTGTTTTCCGTCACCCCACAGCGCCATCTTGGCGGCGTTGATCGCTTTGCCTGCGGCGATCGCGTTTCGCTCGATGCAGGGAATCTGCACCAGCCCGCCGATGGGATCACAGGTCAGGCCGAGGTTGTGTTCCATCGCGATCTCCGCCGCGTTCTCCACCTGCTCCGGCGTACCGCCGAGGATCTCGGCAAGCCCCGCGGCCGCCATCGAGCATGCCGACCCGACCTCGCCCTGGCAGCCGACCTCGGCCCCGGACACCGAGGCATTCATCTTGAACAGTGAGCCGACCGCGGCGGCGGTCAGGAAAAACCGCTCAACAATTCCGTCCCGTTCGTCCTGGTCTGCCGCCCGCCCCTGGTCGGTGTAGTTCACCGCGTAATGCAACACCGCCGGGATGATTCCGGCGGCTCCGTTGGTGGGAGCGGTGACCAACCGGCCGCCGCTCGCATTCTCCTCGTTCACCGCCAGCGCGACGAGGTTGACCCACTCCTGCCAGAACTGCGGTGAGCGCTCGGGGTCTTGCCGTTCCAGGTGAGCCTGCAAATCGGGGGCCCGCCGCCGAACGTTCAGCGCACCAGGAAGCGTCCCCGAGCGAAGCACGGCGGATTGCTGGCATTCGATCATCGTGCGCCAGAGCCGGAGGATTCCCTCACGGATCTCGGACCGCTCCGTGGTGTGCAGCTCGTTGGCGAGCATGACATCGCTGATGCTGAGGTCGTGCTCAGCGCAGGCGGTCAGCAGTTCCTCTGCGGTGCGAAACGGGAACGGCGGGCTGAGCGCGGGCTCGTCGGCCGTCTCGGATGCGCTCTCGGTGACGATGAAACCGCCGCCGATCGAGTAGTAGGTTTCCTCGAGCAGCGATTCGCCGCGCACGTCGCGTGCCCGCAGGGTCATCGCGTTGGTATGGCGGCGCCGGATCGTGAGTGGTCGCAGCACGAACTCGTCCACCCGGCACGCCACCGATCGCAGGCCGTTGAGGGTGAGCGAGCCCGATGCGGTGATCGCAGTGGCCCGATGCTCTAGGTCGTCCTGGGTGATGGTTTCCGGGATAAAACCCTCGAGCCCGAGCAGGATCGCGGGGAACGTGCCGTGTCCGGCCCCGGTGGCCGCGAGCGAGCCGAATAGTTCCACCTGCACCGTCTGGACCTGGTCGATGTTGCCGCTGGCGCTGACCAGCTGGGCAAACTGTGCCGCGGCCAGCATGGGGCCTACAGTGTGCGAGCTGGATGGCCCGATGCCCGCCTTGAACAGGTCGAAGACGCCGATGTGCTCGTACCGGTCTGGCGCGTCCTGCTGTTTCGGCGCATCCTGCGGTGTTGCCGGCGTACCAGACATGTCGGAACTCCCATCCTCGGAGCCGAGGCTCCGCCTGAGTTCCTCCCCGCTCTGTGGTGGACCTGAGAGATTCAGCGCCCGTGTGGACGCCTTGCACCGCCGGTGAGCCCGGATGGGCTGCTTTTCAGAGTTGCCACACTGCGGCGGTACTGGGCCTGAGAGATTCCCGGGGAGGAATTTGCTCCTTCGGCGCCCGGACTGGGCTCTCCCGCTGCAGCGTAATGGCGTCTTCAATTATCACGCCGAAGCTATCGGGGAAAGACCGGCCGCGCAAGGAACGAGGGTGATCAGTACAGGAAGATCGGCAGCCACTCGGGGTTGTGCGCATGCACAAGCACGAGGAACACCACCAGGTCGAACAGCAGGTGCACGCTCACCACGTAACTGAGCGACTTCACCCGCGAGAAGATCCAGCCCTGCAGCAGCGCGAACGGAATGGTCAGCAACGGACCCCAGCTTCGGTAGCCCAACTCCCAGAGGAACGACACGAAGATCACGGCCTGCAGCAGGTTCGCCTGCCAGAGCGGGAAATGTCGGCGCAGCAGGGTAAACACCACGCAGATGAAGAACAGCTCGTCCCAGATGCCGACCACGTTCACCCCGACGAACAGGCGCGCCAGCTCATCGGGCTCGTGGATCGCCGGCCAATTCTGGTACGCCCCGGAGCCGATGAAATAGGTCGGCAGGATGGCCCAGCCGAGCAGCACGACGATCACCAGATACCAGCGTTCCAGCCGGGTCCAGCGCCGCCCGGTGTTCACCGGGAACCGAATCGTGTGCGTGCGGTAGCCGAACCGGTCGATCAGGTACGGAACCAGCACCGCGAGCGCCAGCACCGCGCCCATCAGCAGCATGTTGCCGTAACTGATGTCGGCTGCCACCGATATGGTGCTGATGATCACGAGCCCGAGCCCGATCAGCACGAGGTCGTTGAACAGCGCGCGCCGCGGGAGCGCCAGCGCGAGGCTCAGCCCGAGGGTGACGTAGCCGGCGACCTGCAGGTCGAGACCGAACAGCAGGACTGCGGATGTCGCGACGCCGGCTGCCGGCACGAGCGCCCACGATACCCGCGGCGGAGCGTCTGTCGCGGTTGTCGTCACGCCATCCAGCATGTCGCGCCCGGGCCGGGGTGTCGAGTCTTGCGAGCGGGCGAGCCCTCCCAAAAGTTCAGGAATCCGGGTCGCGCGACGAGCACCGAACCCGGAGTTCCCGCGAGACAGCAACCGCCCGCCGACGTGGTTTCCTGAATTTTCGACGTGGCGGGGTCTGGAGCAGCGACATCCGCCGTCGTCAAGGTCTTGGCGTTTGTGCACTTCGGGTGGACACTAAGGCATGCCAACAGCGACGATGACCGCGGCCCAGCGGAAGACATTTGGACAACTGCTGCGCACTGAGCGCGAGGAACTCGACCAACAGATCCTCGCGTTGAGCGGCGAACTCCAGGAGGTGCTCGACTCCCGCGGCGAGGCCTCGGCGGACGACGAGCACGACCCGGAGGGCCCGACGATGACCGCGGAATGGTCAACACTCTCCGGTGTCCACGGGGACGTGCTCGCCCATCGGGACGCCGTCGACCGTGCTATCGCCCGCATCGACGCGGGAACCTACGGCACCTGCCTGCGCTGCGGCCAGCAGATCTCCCGGGAGCGGCTGCGCGCGCGCCCGTCTGCCGATCTCTGCATCGACTGCGCACGCGCCACGGAGCCGCACCGCTACTGACGGGTTGCGCTAGCGCGGCGGCGCCAACTACTCGAGCGTGCCGAGGATCCGATCAGCGAGGTCGCGCAGCTGCCCGTCGGTCGCGGTCACTCCGGACTGCTCGCAGCGTTCCCGCAACAGGGCGAGCACCGATTCGTGCGCGGCCCCGAGCTTCACATCGGACCGCACCTGCTCGGCGATTCCGATCAGTCGCTCCTGGTTGGTGGCATCCGTCGCGCCGTCTTCTACTGGTTCAGTCTGAAACTCACCCATCACCCCATGGTTGCGGATGCCGCGGACACTGTCCACCGTTGGCAGAATGTGGGCATGGCCACTTCCGTGCTCGCGATTCTCAATCAGCCCTCGACGGATGCCGCGGCCCACGCGCCCGGAGCACCCCCCTTCGCCCTGGCCGACCCCGATGCGCCGCACGTCACCGTGTCGGATCTGGGCGTCACCCGCGGTGACGGAATCTTCGAGACCATCGGTGTCGGCAACGGCCACCCGCAGGCGCTCGAGGCGCATCTGCGACGGTTCGCCCACTCGGCCGAGCTGCTGGACCTGCCGGCGCCGGACACCGACGCCTGGCGTGCGGCGATTCTGGCCGTGATCGACGCCCTCGGCCCGGTGGCGGAGGCCTCGATCAAGACCGTGATGACGCGTGGGGTCGAGGGCGACGGTCGGCCGACCGGCTGGGTGCACGGCAGCGTGTCGCCCGACTACACCGAGCAGCGCACCACCGGCATCCGGGTGGTGACGCTGGACCGCGGCTTCACCCACGACGTGCAGACCCGCTCGCCGTGGTTGCTCGCCGGCGCCAAGTCCCTGTCGTACGCGATCAACCGGGCCGTGCTGCGCGAGGCGGAACGGCGCGGCGCCGACGACGTGATCTTCGTCTCCAGCGACGGCTTCGTGCTCGAGGGCCCCACCTCCAGCGTGCTCGCGCGCCGCGGGACCACCCTGATCACACCCGGCACCGGCCTCGGCATCCTCGACGGCACCACGCAGGGCAACATCTTCCGGTTCGCCGGCGAGCAGCACCTCGACACCGCATTCGAGCTGCTCACCGTGAAACAGCTCGCGCGAATGGATGCACTCTGGCTGGTTTCGAGCGTCCGGCATGCCGCGCCGATCAACACGCTCGACGGGTCGCCGATGCCGGTCGACGCGGAGCTGACTTTGGCGATGAATGAGTTCCTGCGGCGACCCGAGGGGTAGCGTGCGCGTCTCGTCCGCGAACGGAGGGGTAGCGCGCGCTTCACCCGCGAGGGCAGGGATGCGGGTTCGGTGGTTCTGTGGTTCGGTGGTTCGCGGGGCCACTGTGGTTCGGCTAAGAGGAGATGGGGGCGACACGCCTATTTCCGTGGCATCCTGACTCGGTGTGTCGCCCCTCCTCCGGTTTTACGAACAGTCGGAGACGCTCCGACCCGTTCGGCGGCGTTCTAGGACACTTCGGCGACCCGAAATCCACCCCTACCCCGGTTCCGCGGGCGAGCGTAGCGTTTGAGTATGACCAAGCACCACCATCCGAAACCGGATGACGAGAGTATCAAAGCTGCAGCGAAGGCTGAAGCTGAGGCGAAGCGACGCGACAAGCGACCAGCTCCGCCGCGTGACGAAGGCGGCGAGGATCCCCTGACGGTGATGCACCCCAGCCCGCTTGAGACGCGCACCGACCCGAACACCGGGCTGCCGCCGTCGCGACATGCGTTCAACTAGGAGCACACAACGCGCGTTCTAGGAGCGCACCATGAGTGAGGACACAGGGGCACCCGAGGAAGGTGCACCGGCCAACGAACAGGGTGCCGATGATGAGACGGTGGCTGAGCCAGACGACGGGCAGCTGGGGCAGGAAGTCGGCGGCCTCACTGACCCGCGGCCTGAGAGGCGCGACGGAGACTTGGGGATGGGAATCGACTCGGCAAACGATCCGCAGGCATCGCCAGATGTGGGTGGCCCGACCTGAGCTCGAGGCTAAGGCCGACACCACGGTCGCACCCGCGCCCGGGCGTATCGGCGGCCCGGACGATATCGGTGCCCAGAAGGATGTCGGTGGCGCAGAGGGCGTCGGTCGCCCTGACGATGTCGCTGGTCCGCAGGATGTCGGTGGTGCGGAGCATTCTGAGCCGCATGGCAACGTGGGCTGAGTTCGTTGCTGCGAGTCCAGAGCTCGCAGCGAAGGTACGCGAACGGTTCGACTCCGGAACCAACAAGACCATCGCCACCCTGCGCCGCGATGGGTCGCCGCGAATCAGCGGCACCGAGCTCAGCTTCTCCGACACCGAGGCACATCTCGACATGATGCTCGGAGCCAAATGGCACGACCTCACCCGCGATCCGCGGTTCGCCGTGCACAGCCCCACCCTGGAGCCGCCCGCCGAGCCCACCGAGTGGGTGGGCGAGGCGAAGATGTCGGGAGTGGTGGTGCCGTGCGATCCTCCGACGGAGGGTGCGATTCCGGATGCCGCGTACTTCACGCTCGACATCCGAGAGGTGGTGCACACTCGGGTGGCCCCGACCGGCGACAAGCTGTTGATCGAGAGCTGGCATCCTGACCGCGGCTACGAACTGCGCGAGCACTAGGCCGGCCAGTAGGCCGGCCCCATAGGGAGTGGGAGGCCGCCTTACGAGTCGAATCGTGACGCAATCCCCCTCTCACGGCCACCGAATCGCGCACACTGGATGGATGACCTCGCTCGTCGACGCGCTCGCTCAAGGCCCCGTCGTCCTCGACGGTGGTCTGGGCACGTTGCTGGAATCCGAGGGCCATGACCTGTCCAGCGACCTCTGGTCGGCACGTCTTCTCGTGGAGAATCCGGATGCGATCCGCCGCGCCCACGAGCAGTTCTTCGCCGCGGGCGCCCAGGTGGCGATCTCGTCGTCGTACCAAGTCAGCTTCGAAGGCCTCGCCCGGCGCGGCATCGGGGGCGCCGACGCCGAGCGGCTGCTGCGGCTGAGCGTGCAACTCGCGCTCGACGCCCGGCCCGACGGCGACCGGTGGGTGGCGGCATCCGTCGGCCCATATGGCGCAATGCGCGCCGACGGGTCGGAGTACCGCGGCGACTACGGGCTCACCGTCGACGAGCTGCGCGCCTGGCATCGGCCGCGCATGCGAGTGCTGGCCGACAGCGGCGCCGACGCGCTGGCGATCGAGACGATCCCGTGCCTCACCGAGGTCGAGGCGGTGCTCGCCGAGTTGCACGACACGCGACACCCGGGCTGGCTGGCGGTCACGGCCGCGCGCGGCGTGCTTCGCTCCGGTGAATCGCTCGCCGAGGCCTACGCCCTAGCGGACGCGGTCGACGAGGTCGTGGCGGTGGGGATCAACTGCGCCGACCCTGACGACGTGGCTGCGGCGATCGACGCGGCCCGCTCGGTGACGGCCAAACGGCTGGTGGTCTACCCGAACAGCGGCGAGCGCTGGGACGCCAAGAATCGCGCCTGGCTGGGAGACCCGGGCTTCTCGGACGCGCAGGTGCACGACTGGATAGCCGCCGGGGCGCGACTGGTGGGCGGCTGCTGCCGGGTCGGGCCCGAGCAGATCCGCCGGATAGCCGCCTTGACCTAACGGCAGGGAGCGGGCGCGAGCGCACGCAGCAGGCAGCGGGCCCACGCAGCAGGCAGCCGGGCGCGCCACAATGGGGGAATGCAAGACCTGACCGTGCGCGGCGGCCCGGGAGCCCGGGTGGACACAGAACTCGACGTGAAGCGGTCCCGGTTTCTCACCCGGCTGGTGCGGGTGGAGAGCGAGGATGCCGCGCGCGCGGTGATCGATGCGGCACGCCGTGAGCACTGGGACGCCCGACACCACACCTCCGCGTTCGTCATCGGTGTGGCATCCCCCGGCCAGGTCCGCCGTTCCAACGATGATGGCGAACCCTCGGGCACGGCGGGCATGCCGATGCTGGACGCGCTCACCGGCCGCGGGTTCGTGGACGTCGTCGCGGTGGTCACCCGGTACTTCGGAGGGGTGCTGCTCGGCGCGGGCGGGCTGGTGCGCGCCTATTCCGGCGCCGTGCTGGCCGCCGTCGACCGGGCCGAAGCCGAGCGGCTGGTGGTGCGGCGCGAACGTCGGCAACTGTTCGAGCTCCCCCTGCCGCACGCCGATGCCGGCAGGGTCGAGTCCGAGCTGCGCCGCCGTGGTGTGCTCGTGGTGGGCATCGGCTACGGCCAGCAGGCGGTGCTGCGGCTGGCGTCGACGGATGCCACGGCAGAGCTCGACGGGATCGTCGCCGGCGTCACGGCAGGGGAAGGACGGATGCGGCCCGCGGGCCACGAGTGGGTGGACGTCGAGCCCGGCTGACCAGACTCTCAGCGTGTCGATCCGGCCGCGGCGACGTACGCTGAAGCAATGAGTCACACCCCTCCGAAAGCAGCACAGAAGCCGCACAAGAGAGTGCACCACGGCGACGAGTTCATCGACAACTACGAGTGGCTGCGCGACAAGGAGAATCCGGCGGTACTCGCGCACCTGACTGCGGAGAACGAGTACACCCAGGCCAGAACCGAGCACCTCGCCGTGCTGCAGGAGCAGATCTACGAAGAGATCAAGCAGCGCACGCAGGAGACCGACCTCAGCGTTCCGATCCGACGCGGCGAATGGTGGTACTACACCCGCACCATCGAGGGCGAACAATACGGTGTGCACTGCCGCGCCCCGATCAGCGCGGCGGATGACTGGGTTCCCCCGGTTCTGGACGAGTCGGGCGGCACCAGCCTGCCCGGCGAGCGGGTGATCCTCGACGACAACAAGGAGGCCGAGGGTCACGACTTCTACGCGCTCGGCAGCTTCGACATCAGCGTCGACGGCTCCCTGCTGCTCTACGGCGTCGACACCGAGGGTGACGAACGGTACACGCTGCGGGTGCGCCGGCTGGACACCGGGCAGAACCTGCCGGACGAGATTCCCGGAACCTCCTCCGGGGCCCTGTTCGAGCCGAGCGGCCGCTTCATCTTCTACACCACCGTCGACGAGGCCTGGCGGCCGGACAAGGCCTGGCGGCATGAGGTGGGCACCGCGGCATCCGACGATGTCATGGTCTTCGAGGAGAAGGACGAGAAGTTCTGGGTCGGCATTGGTCGTAGCCGCAGCCGCCGGTTCGTGATGATCGAGTCAGGGTCGAATATCACCAGCGAAACCTGGCTGCTTGACGCGGCCGACCCGACGGCGCCGTTCCGGGTGATCTGGCCGCGCCGCACCGGTGTCGAATACGAGGTGAAGCACGCCGTCGTCGAGGGCGAGGACCGGCTGCTGATTGTGCACAACAACCAGGCGATCAACTTCGAGCTGATCTCGGTGCCGGTCGCTGACCCGCTCGGCCCGCGGCGCGTCGTGCTGCCGCATCGCGCCGATGTGCGGTTGGAGACCGTGGACGTGTTCCGCGACCACGTGGTCGCCGAGTACCGCCGTGAGGGCATGACCCGGGTGGGCATCGCGAAACTGCCGCACGCCGGCGGGGTGCCGATCGACGACCACAAGAACGGGCGGTTCACCGAGCTGACCTTCGATGAGGAGATCTACTCGGTGGGCACCGCCGGCAATCCCGAGTGGGAGCAGCCCACCGTGCGGCTCGGCTACACCAGCATGGTGACCCCGTCGACCGTGTACGACTACGTGGTGCAGACCGGTGAACTGCGGATGCTGAAACGGCAGCCGGTGCTCGGACGTTTCGATCCCGCCGTGTACGAACAGCGCCGGGAATGGGCGACGGCGGAGGACGGCACCCGCATCCCGATCTCGATGGTGTTCCGGCGTGACCTGGCACAACGCGGCGACCCGGCACCGACCTTGCTGTACGGCTACGGCTCATACGAGCACAGCGTCGACCCCGGATTCGGAATAGCCCGGCTCAGCCTGCTCGATCGCGGCATGGTGTTCGCGATCGCGCACGTGCGTGGCGGCGGCGAACTCGGCCGGCTCTGGTACGAGCACGGCAAGCTGCTGCACAAGCGCAACTCCTTCACCGACTTCGTGGCCTGCGCGAAACACCTGATCGACGAGGGTTACACCAGGCCGGAGCAGCTGGTGGCGGAGGGGCACAGCGCCGGCGGGCTGCTGGTCGGCGCGGTGGCGAACATCGCGCCCGAGCTGTTTGCGGGGGTGCTCGGCGGCGTTCCGTTCGTGGACACCCTCACCACCATCCTCGACCCGTCACTGCCGCTCACCGTGATCGAGTGGGAGGAGTGGGGCGACCCGCTGCACGACCCTGAGGTGTACGCCTACATGAAGGCGTACAGCCCGTACGAGAACGTGCACAAGCGGGAGTACCCCCGCATCCTCGCGGTCACCAGCCTGAACGACACCCGGGTGCTGTACGTGGAACCGGCGAAGTGGGTGGCGCGGCTGCGCGAAGTGGGCGCCGACGTGCTGCTGAAGACCGAGATGGCCGCCGGGCACGGTGGCGTCTCCGGCCGGTACCGGGCCTGGGAGGAGCGGGCGTTCGACTACGCCTGGGTGCTCGACGCCGCCGGGGTGCACCCGCAATAGCGCGACGGCGCAGGTGCCAGACAAAGCGAAAGGCTCCGAGTCCTTAACGGAACTCTGGAGCCTTTCTTGTCCAGAGGTTTCAATTTCACTGGTTTTCACCAGGTCGGTTTCGCCTCTTTCGTACGTTCCACAGTACGCCGGGCGTCCAGAAATACAAGAGCGGAATCCGTGCTTTTCGGCACGAATTTCCACTGAATCGCTACGAGCATCACTCGGTGGCGAGCAGCACCTTGCCGCGTACGTGCCCCGCCATCAGGTGCCGGTAGGCGTCTTGCACCCGCTCGATCGGGTAGATCGAGTCGATCGGCAACCGAATCTCACCGGATGCCACGAGCCTGGCCATCTCGGCCAGCTCCTCCCGACCGGCGGCCGGACCGCCGACGGTGCCCATCCCGAGCTCGGGGCGGTAGGTTTTGGCGGCGATAGTGTTGATGCGTGAAGCCGGCACTCCCAGTTCGAGGGCGACGTCGATGGTGGCACGGCCGTTCTGGTCGAGCACGGCGGTGATGCCGTCGGGCGCCAGCTCGCGCAGTCGTCCGGCCAGTCCGTCACCGTAGCTGACCGGGATGACGCCGAGCGAGCGCAGGAAGTCGTGGTTCGCCTCGCTGGCGGTTCCGATGACCGTGGCGCCGGACCGCACGGCGAGTTGCGCCGCCAGCACCCCCACTCCCCCGGCGGCGGCACTGACGAGCACGGTGTCGGTGGCGGTGATCCCGAGGGAGCGGACCGCCGCCCAGGCGGTACGCCCGGCGATGTCCAGTGCGCCAGCGCGCTCGAGGTCAAGCCCTGGTGGCAGCGGCAGCAGATGAGCGGCATCCGTGATCACGAAGTCGGCCTGCGCGAACCCGCGCACGCCTCCGTAGACGCGGTCGCCGGCCTGGATTCCCGCGACGCCGCGACCGACCTCGTCGACCACTCCGGCGAAGTCGTTGCCGTTTCCCGACGGCAGGGTGACCCCGTAACGCTCAGCCGACGGGCCGCCGCTGAAGATCTTGGCGTCGACCGGGTTCAGGCCGGCGATCACCACGCGCACTCGCACCTCACCCGGGCCGGCGGTGGGCGGCGGAACCTCGACCAGCTGCAGAACCTCGGGGCCGCCGAACTCGGTGAAGATCACGGTGCGCATGCCTCCACCTAAGCATGTGGCTGCGCAAGCCGATAAGGGATGGTCCGCCCAGGCCGCGAAATTGTCAATCCCGCGTGGCGTTCACCTTACATTCATGTACCTCTGGTCGAATGTCATAAGTAGGCGAAGTGAATCGGTAGCGATTTCACCACAGCGACTCAAAGGACATCCTTGTGACGATGCGAACGGCCGAGTATCCCAGGCCGGACCACTTCATCCTCCATCTCAGCGACACGCACCTCCTCGCCGGCGGCGACAGGTTGTACGGGTCGATCGACAGCGAAGCCCACTTGAGGCGGCTGTTCGACGAACTCGAGGCCTCCGACGGCCGTCCTGAGGCCATCATCTTCACCGGAGACCTCGCCGATCGCGGCGAACCCGACGCCTACGCGCGGTTGCGCGCCATCGTCGAGCCCGCCGCCGATCGGCTCGGTGCCCAGGTGATCTGGGTGATGGGCAACCACGACGACCGGTCGTCGTTCCGGCTGCAGCTGCTCGGCGAGATGCCGTCAGAGCACCCGATCGACGCGGTGTACAACGTCAACGGGCTGCGGGTCATCACGCTTGACTCCACCGTTCCGGGCTTCCACCATGGCGAAGTCTCCCCCGAGCAGCTGGACTGGCTCGCCGCCGAGCTGGCGACGCCCGCGCCGCACGGCACCCTGCTTGCCATGCACCACCCGCCGGTTCCGAGCGTGCTCGACCTCGCGGTCTCCGTGGAGTTGCACGATCAGGCACCGCTTGCCGAGGTGCTGCAAGGCACTGACGTGCGCAGCATCCTCGCCGGTCACCTGCACTACTCCTCCACCGCCACGTTCGCCGGCATCCCGGTGTCTGTGGCGTCGGCGACCTGCTACACGCAGGACCTGAACGTGCCGACCGGCGGCACCCGCGGCCGCGACGGTGCGCGCGCCTTCAACCTGGTGCACGTGTACCCGTCGACCGTGCTGCACTCGGTGGTGCCGCTCGGCGAGTTCCCGGCGCTCGACTACATCGATGCCGGCGAGACGGAGCGGCGACTGCAGGCCTCCGGCATCCGCATCGCCGACCGGATCAACCCGCCGGTGGAATCAGACCCGCCGATGACGATGCCGATCCCGGTGCTGCACTGACGCCTGCGCTGACTGCGGTACTGACAGATGCGACATCCGCACCGTTCTCCCAGGGCGCGGCAATCGGGAAGTACCGGTCGAGGAAGGTGCGCACCGACGCGGTGCGATCCTCCGCATTGATCTCCGGCTTGCTGCCGTCGTTCAGGCAGAAGAAGTCGTAGGAACGCCGCTTCAGCAGCCGTTCCATCTGGCCCTGCGCCCGCTTCAGCGTGGTCTCCACGTACAGCGTCTTGGCCTGCTGCTGCACCACCGCACGCCCGGTCATCAGCGCGTAGTAGTGGTAGAACGAGTTGGTCACCGAGACGTCGGTGGCCGACCGGAACGGGCTCGCCGTGGTGCGGGCGAAGTCCTGCCGGAACTCCCGCTCCATCTCGAGCAGCACGCTCTTGCGTAGCGGCGTGGCCGCGTGCTCCAGGTGGCGGGTGGTGATGCGGCCGAACCGTTCATGCAGCAGCCGCCGGTTCACCCTGGCGGCGTTCTCGAAGCCGCTGCGGCTCGGGTCGCTCTCGCCGAGGCCGATCCGGGTGGTGGCCTCGATGAACTTGGTGATGCCGCCGGGCGAGAAGAACATCTCGGGGCGCACCGGCCGGCCGAAGAACATGTCGTCGTTCGAGTACAGGAAGTGTTCGGCGAGCCCGGGGATGTGCTGCAGCTGCGACTCGACGGCGTGCGAGTTGTGGGTGGGCAGCGCGTCGGGGTTCTGGAAGAACTCCTCGCTGCGCACCACGGTGACCCGCGGGTGCCTGGCCAGCCAACTGGGCACCGGTGAGTCGGTGGCGATGAAGATGCGCCGGATCCATGGCGCGTACATGTACACGCTGCGGAGCGCGTACTTGAGCTCGTCGATCTGCCGGAATCGCGCCTCGGAGTCGTCGCCGTCGCCCACCACGTAGCTGGCCATGCGGCGTGCCCTGGCCCGCTGGAAGTCCTCGGACGACCCGTCAACCCAGGAGAAGACCAGGTCGATGTCGAAGGTGATGTCGCTGGCGTGCTGGTCGAACATGCCGCGCAGCGTTGGCCAGGTCTGACCGTGGCGGTGCACCTCATCGGTGACCGCTTCGGCGCGCGGCAGCCGCTCCCGCATCAGGGCGTTGGGCAGCGGGGCGATGATCTCGTCTTCGCCGAACTTCCACAGCTCCAGCTGCACCGCGGTCGATGATCCGTAGCGCAGCCGGCCGATCGGTTCGATCCGGGGACGATACAGGCGGAACACGGATGCCTTCCGGCCACCGCTCAGGGAGCCCTCCGCCAGCAGCACCGGCTGGTCGGTGTGGCCGTCGAGCGGCTTGGAATAGAACGGCTCGTTGGCGAACGCGGTAGCGAACGCGGCCTCGAGCGCGCGTCGATCCTTGCGGTCGATCGCGATCACCAAGCGGTCCTTGTCGCCTCTGACCAGCAGGTAGCTCACGCCAGACTCGTCGAGCACCCGGCGGATGTCGTGCAGGTCTTCGAGCATGGACTCCTGCGGGGTCAGGTGACCGTTGATGAGCGTGAACATGCCCTTCCGCACGACGATGTCGTCACGGTCGAGCCGTCCGGGCCAGGAGTCCGGGGAGACGACTACGAGTTCGTTGGTCATGGCATCGCCTCTCAGGACAATGCTTCGGTCAGCAACGCGACGAGCGCCTCCACCTGCACCGAACCCTCGGCTGCGACCTCCGCGTCGGATCCATCGAGCGCCCGGGCGGCGAGGCCGGCCTTGCTGCCGATGAGTTCCGCGATCTTCGTGTCGATGGTCTGCGCGGCGATGATGCGCCATGCGGTCACCGGCAGTTCCTGCCCGATGCGGTGCACCCGGTCGATGGCCTGCGTCTGTTCGGCGTCGGTCCAGCTGAGCTCCGCCAGCACCACGTTCGACGCGGCCTGCAGGTTCAGCCCGACGCCGGCTGCGGTGAGCGAGCACACCGCGACCGCGACATCCGGATCCTCCTGGAATGCGTCGATCTGCTTCTGCCGCTGCTGCGACGTCTGGTCGCCGCGGATGCTGATCGTCTTGAGGCCAGACTTGGCGAAGTACGCCTCGGCCTGGTCCATCACGTCGATGTGCTTCGCGAAGAACACCACCTTGCCCACGTTGCGAGCCAGCTGGACGGTGTAGTCGGCGGCGGGCACGGCCTTGGCCTGGCCGATGCGGCGCACCATGGTGAACACGTTCTCACCGGTCTTCTGCGACTTCGATTCCTCGAGCTCGGCGTGCGCGACGAGCCGGATGAGCTCGTGGTCGACGTCGTTTGTCGGGGTCTGCCGGTTGGCGAGCACGCGACGGTAGCGGTCGACGAGGCGGCTGACCAGGGCCTGCTCGGCCTCGCGGATCGATCGGCCCAGTTCGTTGTCGAGCTCGACCGGGATGTCGGCGATGCGGCGGGCCGGGATGTCGGCGGCGACATCCACCTTCTTGCGGCGCACGATGCCCAAGTCGATCACGGACTGCCTGGCCTCGGCGAAGAAGCCGAAGTCGGCCGGGGTGAGCCCGGTGTCCTCGAGCTTGTCCATCAGGTCGGGCAGCGGTTTCTTGTCGTCGATCCAGCCGAGGAACTGCCAGATCATGCGGAAGTCGTCGATCTGGTTGATCAGCGGGGTTCCGGTGAGCGCCATGAACAGGGCACGCGGATGCAGCGCCCGGATGCTCTTCGACAGGGAGAGCACGTTCTTGGAGCGCTGCGACTCCTTGTTCTTGATGAAGTGCGCCTCGTCGACCACCATGCCGCGGAAGCCGCGCTTGGCCAGCCAGTTGACGTGCCGGTCGAGCACCTCGTAGTTGACGATCACCACGTCGGCGAAGGCGTCGATGTCGTCGCCGTCGCCGTGCACCACGGTGGCGGCACGCTTCGGGGTCCAGCGTTCGACCTCGCGGGCCCAGTTCATCTTGACCACGTTGGGCACGACGACGAGCAGCGGGTACGAGTTGGAGACGTGCGCGGCGAGCAGCGCCTGCGCGGTCTTGCCGAGGCCTGGCTCGTCGGCGAGCAGGAAGGTGCGGTGGCCGTCGCGGGCGCTTTCGATCAGCTGCGCCTGGTGCCGCATCAGGTCGAGGGTGCCGGGGGTCTGCAGCGACTTCGCCTCTGGCAGGTCCATGACGGCGGATCCGCCGCCGGCGCCGTACTCGAACGCTCGGAACAGCGGCTCGATGAGCTCCCAGTTGCCGAGCCGGTTGGAGCGGTTCTCGACCGGCTTGTCCGGCACGTTGCTGAAGTCGGGGGCGAGGAACGGGTTGTAGCGGGCGAACTGGCGCACCGATTCCGGCACCACCTGCTTGTCGGCCTGGGTGTCGACCGGCTTCGGCTCGGTGACCACGATCAGCTCGTCTGCGCTCAGTTCGACGCCGGCGGAGAGCAGCAGGTCACGCTTCAGTTCGCGGGCCGCGGTGCTGATCGGGGCGTCATCCGCCAGCAGGGTGATCAGCGAGGTGTCGCGGGCCGCGGTCTTCGCGAGGATCCCGGCGAGACCGTCGAGTCGCTTCTGCTCGTTGGCGCGAGCGGCCTCGGTGATGTCCTTGTCGGCCTTGATGCGCGCGCGTTCCTCACGCAGCAGCACAGCGGCCACCTGGAACTTGGCGCGGTTGGTGGACTTCACCGGTCCGCGCTGGGCGGCCGCTTCGATCTCGCGGGCGACGCGGGCGAGCACGGGGATGACCCCCGCCTCGTCGCCGTGGGCGCGCCGACTGGTCGTCGAGCGACTGCTCGATGATGAATGCTGCTTGTTCCGCTGGCCTGAAGTGGCCATGCTCCTCCTCGTTGCTTCTCGTATTCAGAAGCAGGGCGAGACAGACGGCCCTGTGCCGGCGTCTCGAAGTACGGTTCCCGACGTGAATCTGTCGGGGAAACGCTCGTGGCGGTTCCAGACCCACTCGTGTTGCGAATGGTGGATGCCGCGGCGCTACACCTATTCTATGCCGACTGGCGCGAAATTCGGTGCACGCCGAGCTCAGTGCACCGAACGGTCTTTCACGAACACGCCGGCACCGATGAAGATGAGCGCCGCAATGTACTGCATGCCGAGCCAGAGGTCACCCTCGAAGCCGAACGGGAACACCGGGTTCCACAGCACCGCGATCGCGGCGAGCGGTAGCACCCACCACCAGCTGCGTGCCTGGACGGCGAAGACCAGCACGATAACCGCGAAGATGCTGACCACGTAGCGGATGATCGTGAACGAGTCGGTGCCGATCAGGGCCACGCCGATCAGCAGGGCGATGACGGGAATGATGCTCGGCAGCAGCGCGGTGCGACGGAAGGCGGGGGCGTTGTAGTTCGTCATCCCCTTCAGCCTAGTTGCGGCGTGGGGATGGGCGGGGCGGCTCAGTCGGAGGCTCAGTCGGAGACTCAGTCGGAGACCGGGATGCTGGTGGTGGTGCGGGTCGGCGCCGACGTGCCGGCAGGCTTCTGCTGTCGCGCCGACTTCGGCGCCTCGAACATGTCGCGCTTGGTCGGGCCCTCCAGCCGCGCACCGGACGCGCTGAACCGGCTGCCGTGCGCGGGGCAGTCCCAGGACAGCTCCGCATCGTTCCAGCCGAGCACGGCACCGAGATGCGGGCAGACGCCGGAGAGCCGGCAGGTCTCCCCGTCCACGGTGGACACCGCGGTGGGCATCAGGCCACTGCGCGCCACCAGGCCCTGACCCTCAGCAGGCGCGGCATCCGGTAGCGCGGTAACCAGCGCGGCACCCCAGCTGCGGGCGTACCACCAGGCCACTGCCGCGTTGGCGCCCAACCCGGCAGCGAACGCCATCGGCGTGGTCACCCTCCGGTGGAGGGTATTCGCCCAGGGCTGGTTCCCGCCGAGCATGTCGGCGGCAATGGTGAGCGAGGCCTGCACGGCGTTCGTCATCCCCCACTTGTCGTACCCGGTGGCGATGAAGATGCGGCCCTTGCCCCGCGGCATCCAACCGGCGAAGGGAACCCGGTGCGGGGTCTGGTAGTCCTGCGCGCTCCAGCGGTGGGTGACCCGCGCCTCGGGCCAGTACTCGCGGGTCCAGTGCACGAGGTCGTCGACGAGCAGCTTCGGCGACGGATGCCGCCCCACCGGGTGCCCGTTGCCGCCGACGATCAGGTGCCCGTGCGCCGTGCGGACGCTGCGGGTGGCCCCGTCGACCGAGAGATACATGTCGGGCGGCGGCGACTCGACCCCCTCGAAGGCGAGCGCGTAGGAGCGCAGCGGCTTGAGCTTCGCCCAGTACAGGCCGCGGTTGAGGATGGGGGTTCCGGTGGCGAGCACCACCCGGTCGCCGAAGACGGCTCCGCGCGGGGTGCGCACGGTGACCAGGTCGTCGGGGTCGACGCCGTTCACGAGGGTGTGTTCCACGATCACGCCGCCGTGCTGGCGCAGGTCAGCGGCGAGCGCCGCGAGCACATCCATCGGGTCGAACTGGGCCTGATCGTCGAGGGTCAGCGCGCCCGTGGTCGGGAACGGCAGGGTGGTGTCGCGCGTCAGTCGGGTGGCCAGCCCCGCCGATTGGGCCACCTCGTGTTCCCGTTCCAGAATCTCCAGCCCCCGCGGGGTGGTGGCGTAGCTGACGGCGGCGCGACGCTCCACCGGGATGCCGTGCTCTTCCGCGTAGCGCAGCAGCCACGACTGCCCCTCCCTGTTGGCCTCGACGTAGGCGTTCACGATGGCCGGGTACATCTGCCGGCTCAGCTGTTCCAGGTGGTGTCCCTGCAGCAGGCTGAGCTTTGCCGTGGTGTTGCCGGTGGTCACCGCACCCACCGTGCGTGACTCGAGCACCGCCACCCTCTGCCCGGATCGGGCCAGCAGCAGGGCGGTGACGAGGCCGGTGAGGCCGGCCCCCACGATCACGGTGTCGTACCGCGCGCCCGGGATGAAGGCATCCGTTTCGATGGTCTGCTGACGGTCAAGCCAGAGTGAGGTCATGGGCGCTTCCCTTCGTCGGGGTGTGCCGTTCCACCGTACCCCGGGGCTGTGCGGGGCGACAGGGTTAGACCCCGCCGCCTCCCCCGCCTCCCCCGCCGCCTCCGGACGAGCCGCCGCCCGATGATCCGCCGCTCGTACTGCTGCCGGAGTAGACGGTGCTGGCGGTGGAGCTAAGTCCGCCGACCCCGGCAACGAACACGGCCGCGTTGAACGGCTGGTTACTGACGTACCAGTCCGGTTGCTCGTCGTACCAGTGGGTGAGTTCCTCTGCCCACTCCTTCTCTTGCCCGAACAGCACCGCGTACGGCAGCATCCGCTCGTTCAGTTTCAGCATGGCGCGGCGGTCGGTGACATCCACGTGCACCCGTTCGGCGCCGTCCGGGCTTTGCAGCATCCGCAGCCGGTCCTGCTCTGCCACCTTGATGTAGAGCTCCATGCCGCGCAGGTAGTCGCGCAGCTCGGCGCCCGCGGCGGTGAGCGGTCGACGGAAGATCGCAATCGAGACCATCGTGACGGCGGCGATTGCTGGAAGCACCAGCAGCAGCGGCCAGGCACCGCCGCGGGCGTCTACTGTCATGATCACGCCGGCCACGAACACCGCAACCAGCCCGAGCAGCGCGAGCACGAACGGCAGGATCACGTTGCGAGCGGCCACCGCGCGGCGAAGCCCCAAGCGGGTGGCATCCTTGCGCACCGCGACGGTGACCTCGTGCACCCGCTTACCGACCTTGGGGTTCTTCGCCGAGAGCTGGTATTGCTCGCCCGGCCGCAACCGGGTGCCGAAGAAGGCGTTCAGCAGCTGCTGGGTGCGCGGCGACAGCCCCTCAGGGTCAACCAGCTCGATGGTGAAGGTGTCTTTCCCGAGCCGCTTCTCGTTCTCGATGATGCGGATCTTGCGCCGCACGGCCAGGTCGATCAACGCCGCCGCCGTGCCGCGACCCTGCCGGCCGAGGATCTCGGCCGAGGCCAGCAGGTCGTGCCACTTCGGCGGCAGGTACTCGGCGATGATGGTGGGTCGCCCGTCGGCGTCTCGGGTGGTGGTGGCGCGAATCACGAACCCCCACACTCCGGCGATGAGCGCGGCGAGCAGGCCGACAAGCTGCACCCAGCTGAACGGCGAGGCGAAGTAAGCGTTATCGCGTGGCACGAAGGTGCCGGCCTCGAACGCGACCGCGATCGTGACATTCTCGAACGCTGCCAGGTTCTGCTGCGACGCGGTCAGGGTGGTGCCGTCGGTGCCGGCGGCCGTGATCTCGCAGCGGTTGCTCGCGCCTTCGGGCCCCCAGTAGCAGGCGGCGTCGCCGGTGAGCCGGTCGGCGATCTGCTCGTCGACGTGCACTCGGGCGGTGACGCTGCCGAACGGTTGCGCCCAACCGGTGCCGTTGACATCCCAGTAGAACTCGTCGACGCCGGTGTCGTCGAAGTACCTGGTCGCGTTGTGCTGCTCGTAGCTGATCACGTAGGTCTGGGCGCCGTGCACGTAGTCGTCGGCGGCGATGGTCACGTACTGGATGTCGTCTTCGGATTCGGTGTCGAACGCCCGCGGCTTCCCCGACTCGTCGGTGACCCCGGTTACCGTCAGGTCGGTGGGGTGGCCGTCATAGTGCTGCACCAGGGCGCGCCGGATGCCGCGATTTTGATCGGTCTCGGGAAACCGGGCGACGAGCGTCTCCACCGTGGTCAGGGTGGACCGTCCGTCAGCGTCGACGCCGAGGTAGTAGTCCGCTGCGAAGCTATCGAAGCTGAAATTGTCGACGTCCGTGGCGCGGGGGCCCGCGGCATCCGCTGCTATCGGTGTTCCCAGCACAATGAAGAACACGGCAAGAGTGCCCGCAACGATCCGCCCCATGGTTCGAGGGTATCGGTGGGGCAACAATGGCCGGTGAACCGTCAGGCTCGGCTGTCGCCCGCCTGCCCAGAGGCGTCGCGGAGCGCCGCCTGCACGTCGGCGACTGAGATCGGTCGGCTCATCGGCGGGGCATCGTAGAGACGTTCCAAACCTGGACGGAGCTCGTTCAGCCAGGCCTCGTACCCGGCCTCGTTCAAGTGCTCGCGGTCGTCGCTGTATGCCGGGTTCAGCTCACCGTCAGGCAGCGCAAGCGCCGGCCATAGGTCAAGGTACTGCGCCCGCACGGTCGCGGCGAACTGCCAGAGGTGACGGTTGGCGTTGCGGATCTCGTCGGCGAGCTCGTGACCGCGAGGGATGATGGACTGCAGCAGCAGCCGCACCCCGGGCAGGTCCCGGCGTAGGTCCCACAGGATGGACTCGACGTTGCGCACCACGTACTCGGCCGACCGGCGCCTGGCCGAGAAGTCGTTCGAGCCGATCAGCATCACAATGGCGTCGGGCCGGGCAGCGACGATCTCGTCGCGGCGGCCGAGCAGGTCCTCGGTGGTCTGGCCGGCGACGCCGAAGTTCAGCGCCTCATGCTCGGGAAACCAGTCCTGCCACCGGCCATCGGCGGTCAGCCGGTCCCCCACGAAGACGATCCGGTCGGGTGAGTCTTTCTCGGGCATCGTGATCCTCCGCAGCTTGTACCCATAATGCGACGAATCCGCGGCGCGTGCCACCGCGACAGGCTAGTTCCCAGCAATCGCGTGGAGGCGCGCTCAGGTTCCCGGGGCGGTCGCCGCCAGCCACGAGTCGAGGTCGCTCGGGGCGTCTGTGACGATCCCATCCACCCCGAATGCCAGCGCCTCCGCCCAGTTCTGCTCGGTATTCAGCGTGTAGAGCAGGATGCCGACGCCTGCCTCGTGCATCGTCTCGACCAGCTCCGGACGACGCTCGATGGTCGCGGCCTTCGTCATCACGGCGATGGCGTCGTAGAAGCGAGCGAACCGCACCGGGTCGGCGGGCAGGTCGCGGCGCAGCACGATCCGCGGGATGGCCGGAGCCGCCTCGCGGGCGTGGGCGACGGTGGCGAGCGTGAAGCTCGCGATGATCGCCCGGCTGTGCAGGCTGTAGCCGTAGAGCAGGTTGCTCACCGCCGCGACATCCGTCTCGCTCCAGAAGCCCTTGAGCTCGATGATCGCCATGGCCTCGGTGGTCACCAGCAGCGCCAGGTACTCATCCAGGGTCGGCACCGGCACCCCGGCGAACTCTGGCGCGAACCAGCCGCCGGCGTCGAGGGTCTGCAGCTCGGCGAGGGTGAGGTCGGCCACCCGGCCGGATCCGTTCGTGGTGCGGTCAACGGTCGCATCGTGCATGAGCACCGGCACGCCGTCCTTGCTCAGCTGCACGTCGGTCTCGACGAAGCTCATGCCCGCATCCAGCGCCGCCTGCAGGGCGGGCAGGGTGTTCTCCGGCGCCGCCGACCGGTCGCCACGGTGCGCGGCGATAAAGCCGGCCTCACCGGGTGCTCGCAGCGATTCGAATGCTCCGGCCGCCTGCACGCTGCCCACCGGCAGGTTCAGGGCCACCGCCAGCACCAGGGCGATGACGCCCGCGCTCGCGGGAAGGATGCGCCGCGCACGCGGTAGGGATGATGATGCGGATGTCGCCATTGACACGCCCCGTCGTGGATTGCCCGCCTCGCTGCGGGGTGACGCCACTCTAGCGCGGCCGTTACCGTTTCGTTACGTCAGGGAGCGGGTGTCGCGGTGGGCTGTCAGGGCAGGTGGTAGGCGTGCTGGTACGAGGTGTGCAGCTTCTTCCACACCGGGAAGTAGTAGTCGTACCAGGACTCCCAGACCGGCGGATCGTCATCAAGCGTGGCCGCGAGATGGTCGAGGTGGATGTGCCATCCGGCCAGCGACATGGTGATGAACTTCTCGTCGGGCGGGGCGATGGCGTTGGAGAAGGTCAGCCGGGTGGCGCCGAGGGTCTCACCGTCCGCGGCATCCGGTGCGCCATCGATCACGGTGCCGTCCGTGCCCAGCCGCTGCAGCTCGAACCGCATCGGCCCATGTTGACTGTTCTCGCTGTCCAGCAGCCGGCCTGGGTGCAGCGCGGTGATGGTGCCGGGCCACCAGTCCAGCTTGCCCTTCGGGTCGTTCAGCCAGCGCAGGTCGTACCGGCCGCCGAGGCGAAGGTCGACCTTCGCCTCGGCGAGCCAGAGCCGCAGCAGAGCTGGCTGGGTGATGAACTCCCACACGCGCTCGATCGGGTGCTCGTAGTCCCGGGTGAAGACCAGGTCGGCCTCGTCACCGTGACGCCGGTACTCGCCGAGTCTGCTGGCGTGGAAGTCCGGCGTCATTTACAACATCGACTTCGTGTGCCACACCGTCTTGGTCTCGGTGAACGCGGTGATGCGCTCGAGCGAGGGCGCCGGGACCCCGGGCTCCGGGGTGATCACGCGCTTCAGCGTGTCGGCGGCGGCGATCTGCAGGTCGACCCAGTCGAGGGTTCCCGCGCCGGTCAGGTCGAGCGCGTTCACGTCGGCGTGCGAGGCGAGCCACGGCGCGATCTCGGCCGGCGAACCGGTGAGCAGGTTCACCACTCCCCCCGGCACGTCGCTGGTGGCGAGCACCTCGGTGAGGCTGATCGCGCTGAGCGGCGCCTTCTCGTTCGCGACCACGACGACCGTGTTGCCGCTGACCAGCGCCGGTGCCACGACGGATGCCAGGCCGAGCAGGCTCACCCCGGTGGGTTCCTGCGGTGCGATGATCGCGACGACGCCGGTGGGTTCCGGCGTGGACAGGTTGAAGAACGGGCCGGCGACCGGGTTGCCGTTGCCGGCGACCTGCACGTACTTATCTGCCCAGCCGGCGTACCAGACCCAGGTGTCGATCGCGGCGTCGACCTGCTGACCGGCGACCGCGGCGGAGACGCCCTCTGAGGCGACGATCTCGTCGATGAACTGCGCCCGGCGGCCCTCAAGCAGCTCGGCGATGCGGTACAGCACCTGCCCGCGCAGGTACCCGGTGGCGCCGGACCAGCTGCTCACGGCGGCGCGCGACGCGACGACCGCGTCACGGGCGTCCTTGCGGCTGGCCTTTGCGGCGTTGGCGAGGAAGTCGCCCTTCTTGGTGACCACCTCGTAGGTGCGTCCGGATTCGCTGCGCGGGAACTTGCCGCCGATGTAGAGCTTGTAGGTCTTCGGGATGGTCAGGCGTGACATTACTTGGAGCCCTTCTTGATCGACTTCGGGGCGGCAGCGCCAACCTGGACCGGCTCAGCCGGACCGGACAGGCTGGCTCGGCGGGCGGGTGCGGCGCTGGATTGCAGGTAGCCGGCGAGGCCGTGGCGGCCGCCCTCGCGACCGTACCCGGATTCCTTGTAGCCGCCGAACGGAGAGGCCGGGTCGAACCGGTTGAAGGTGTTCGCCCAGATCACGCCGGCGCGCAGCTTGTCTGCCACGGCCAGGATCTTGGATCCCTTGTCGCTCCAGATGCCGGCGGACAGCCCGTACGGGGTGTTGTTGGCCTTCTTCACCGCCTCGTCGGGGGTGCGGAAGGTCAGCACGGACAGCACCGGTCCGAAGATCTCGTCGCGGGCGATGCGGTTGCTGGTCGACACGTTGGTGAAGATCGTCGGGGCGAACCAGAAGCCGTTCTCGGGGATCGCGCAGTCGGCGGTCCAGCGGTCGGCGCCCTCCTGCTCGCCGATGTCGGACAGAGCGCGGATGCGCTCCAGCTGCGCCTTGGAGTTGATCGCACCGATGTCGGTGTTCTTGTCGAGCGGATCGCCCAGGCGCAGTGTGGACAGGCGGGTCTTCAGCCGGTCCACGACCTCGTCGTGCACGTTCTCCTGCACCAGCAGGCGGCTGCCGGCGCAGCAGACGTGGCCCTGGTTGAAGAAGATGCCGTTGACGATGCCCTCGATGGCCTGGTCGATCGGCGCGTCATCGAAGACGATGTTCGCGGCCTTGCCGCCGAGTTCCAGGGTGATCTTCTTGCCGGTGCCCGCGGTGGAGCGGGCGATCGACCGGCCGACGGCGGTGGATCCGGTGAACGCCACCTTGTCGACATCCGGGTGATTGACCAGCGCCTCACCGGTGTCGCCGGCGCCGGTGATGATGTTGACGACACCCGGCGGCAGGTCGGCCTGCTGCAGGATCTCGGCGAAGATCAACGCGGACAGCGGGGTGGTCTCGGCTGGCTTCAGCACCACGGTGTTGCCTGCGGCGAGCGCCGGGGCGATCTTCCAGGCCAGCATCAGCAGCGGGAAGTTCCACGGGATCACCTGGGCGGCGACGCCGAGCGAACGCGGGTTGGCGCCGAGGCCGGCGTGGTCGAGCTTGTCGGCCCAGCCGGCGTAGTAGAAGAACCAGGCGGCGACGAGCGGGATGTCGGTGTCGCGGCTCTCCTTGATCGGCTTGCCGTTGTCGAGGCTCTCGGCCACAGCGAGCTCGCGGGCGCGCTCCTGCACCAGCCGGGCGATGCGGAACAGGTACTTGCCCCGGTCGGCGCCACTCATTTTCGACCAGGTGCGGTCGTAGGCACGGCGCGCGGCGGCGACGGCGCGGTCGACGTCTTCACCGTTGGCGTTGGCGATCTCGGCGATCGGCTTCTCGGTCGCCGGTGAGATGGTGGTGAAGCCGTGGCCGTGACCATCGACGAACTCGCCGTTGATGAACAGGCCGTAGCGGTCACGGAGGTTGAGGATGGCGGTCGACTCTGGGGCCGGCGCGTAGTCAAGGAAATTCATGGGTGTCCTAGTCGATCGTGACGTAGTCGGGGCCGCTGTAGTGGCCTGTGGTCATCTTCTGGCGCTGCAGCAGCACGTCGTTCAGCAGGCTGGATGCACCGAACCGGAACAGGTGCGGGGTGAGCCACTCCTCGCCCACGATTTCGGCGACGGTGACGATGTACTTGATGGCGTCCTTGGAAGTGCGGATGCCGCCAGCCGGCTTCACGCCGATCTTCTCTCCGGTGAGCTTGTGCCAGTCGCGCACGGCCTCGAGCATCAGCAGGGTGACCGGGAGGGTCGCGGCGGGCGACACCTTGCCGGTGGAGGTCTTGATGAAGTCTCCGCCGGCGAGGATCGACAGCCAGGATGCCCGGCGCACGTTGTCGTAGGTGACCAGTTCGCCGGTCTCGAGGATCACCTTGAGGTGCGCGAAGGAGCCGTCTGCGCGCCGGCAGGCGTCTTTCACGGCGACGATCTCGTCGAAGACGCGGCCGTAGTTGCCGGAGAGGAACGCGCCGCGGTCGATGACCATGTCGATCTCGTCCGCGCCCGCGGCCACCGCGTCTGCGGTGTCGGCGAGCTTCACCTTGAGTGAGGCGCGGCCGCTCGGGAACGCGGTCGCCACGGCGGCGACGTTGATGCCGCCGACGTTCACCCCGGTGGGGCCGTCGAGGCCCTTCGCCGAACCGAGCGCCTCCACGGCGTACGGCACCATGTCGCCGTACACGCAGACCGCTGCCACCCGCGGGGTGCTGGGGTCCGCGGCATCCGGAGTCAGCGCCTTCGCCACCAGCGACCGCACCTTGCCGGGGGTGTCTGCGCCCTCGAGGGTGGTCAGGTCGATCAGGCTGATGATCTTGTCGATCGCCCACTGCTTCGAGGTGGTCTTGATCGAGCGGGTGCCGAGGCCGGCCGCGCGCTGTTCGAGGCCGACGGCATCGACGCCGGAGAGCCCCTCCAGGTGCAGCCGCAGGCTCTTCTCGGTGAGGTCACCGCCCAGCAGTTGCACGGCGCGCGCGGCAGGCGCCAGGGCGATGGGATGTTCGAGTGTCATGTGTCTCATTCCTCCAGAAGGGCCGCGGCCGTGTGCTCGTCGGTCACGATGACGGAGCAGAGTCCGCCTCCGACGACGGCCCGGGCGATGTCATGCTTCGCGCGGCCCGCGATCACCAGCACGCCGGTGGTGGCGGATCGCAGCCGGTCAAGTCCCAGTCCCACCGTACGCTGATCAAGCGCCGGGTCAACGATGTTGCCGTTGGCGTCGATGTAGCGGCCGACCACGTCGCCGACCGCGCCCTTGCGCACCAGTTCGGCGACGTCGGCAGCGGTCAGGTAGCCGCTGTCGACCAGCGCGCTGGTGTCGTCGGCGACTCCGGCGCTGTACAGATAGACGGATGCCGCGGACGCCTTCTCCAGCACGCCCGCGACGGTGCGGTCGGCCTCGATAGCCCGCTTGGTTTCGAGTCGCTCGAGGATGGCCGGGCTCGGCAGCAGGGTGGCCTGACCGCCGGCCTTGCGGGCGATCTCCACGGCGGTGCTGGCGGCGGTGGAGGCGCGCTTGTTCAGCGACACTCCCCCGTTGATCTGCACCACCTCGACGCCGGACGCCCAGCCGTCGGCCAGGTGGTCGGCGACGTCGCTCAGGGTGCGGCCCCAGCTGACGCCGAGCAGCCGAGGCACCGGGCGGAGCGCGGCAAGGAAGTCGGCGGCGGCCTGCGCGACGCGCTCGTGGGCGTCGGCGTCGGCGTCGGTGGTGCGGGTGCCGGTTCCGGTGCCGCCGGTGCCGGTGTCCGTGCCTGCGCTGGTCGGGGCGGGCACCACCACGGCGTCGGCGAGGCCGAAGCGCTCGCGCAGTTGCCGCTCGACGCCGAGCCGGCGGGCGCGCGGGTGCACGATCTCGATGCGCACGATGCCGCGCTCGCGGGCCTGGGCCAGCAGACGGCCGACCTTCCAGCGCGTGATCTTCAGCAGCGCGCCGATCTCGTCCTGCGTCTTGTCGTCTTCGTAGTAGAGCTCGGCGACTCGCACCGCCAGTACATCGTCAGCCATGGGTCGCCTCCTCTCCTATGTCCAGAATACCCGGGCGGCAGCATCCGTTGCTGTTCTTGCTCATATGAGCACCGGGCGCGTGGGCGGGTGCACATTTGTTGCCTCGGGACGAGCACCTGTCCGCGGCATCCGCTGATCGTCCGCTGATCGTCGCCGGACGGACGGACTTCGGCGGCTCGGGCGGACGTAATCCGCTGAAATGACCTCCCGAGCGCGCTTTTACCGACCGAGCGGGCGGCGCGCCTCAGTACTCTGGCCTCATGCCATACGCGCTGGCCGTCGATTTCGGCGGCACCAAGGTCGAAGCCGCCCTCGTCGACGAGCACGGGGTGCTGCTCGAGGGCAGCCGGGTGCGCCAGCTTACGGGCGCCGCCACCCGATCCGACAGGTTGGCGCACGCGGTGCGGGAGGTCGCCAGCGAGGCGCTCGCCGGACTGCCGATGGGCGACGTGCTGGTCGGCGTGGGCATCGGATGCGCCGGCCCGATCACCGTCGCCGAAGGCCTGGTCAGCCCACTCAACGTCGCGGCTTGGCGGGACTACCCGCTGCGAGCACAGCTCGAGTCGCTTGTACCCGAAGTTCCGGTCAGGCTGCAGATGGACGGGCTGTGCATCACGCTGGCCGAACACTGGGTGGGCGCCGGGGTCGGCTGCGACAACCTGATGGGCATGATCGTGTCGACCGGTATCGGTGGCGGGCTGATCCTCGGCGGCCATACCGTGTCGGGACCCACCGGCAACGCCGGCCACATCGGACACGTCGGCGTCGGCGGCTTCGACGAGCGCTGCGCCTGCGGCGGGGTCGGCTGCGTGGAGGCGATCGCGTCCGGCCCGAAGACGGTCGCCTGGGCCAGGGCGCAGGGCTGGACGGGCGAAACCGGCGAGGACCTCGCCGCCGGTTACGCCGCCGGCGACGACATCGCGGTGCGGGCGGTGCAGCGCGCCGGTCGTGCGCTCGGGCAGGCCATCGGCTCCGCGACATCCCTCGTCGATTTGGAATTGGTCGCGATCGGCGGCGGCTTCTCGCACGTCAGCCCCGACCTGTTCGACATCATCAACCAGACCATCGCGGAGCGGGCCGCGTTCGGCTTCGTCACCAAGGTGCGAGTGGTGCCCTCGGCGCTGTCGGGCGAAGGACCGCTGATCGGGGCGGCGGCGCTCGTCCACCGCCCGGCAGTGCTCGCGCCCGCCTGACCGGTGGGCTGCTGGCCCGCCCAGCCGGTGGGCTACTGGCCCGCCTAACCGGTGGGCTACGGATTGCCGAGCGGCAGCGAGCTACTGCGCGCGCAGCTCGTCGTCGACCATGCGCGGTTTCGACAGCAGGATGCCCGCGACCAGCGACCCGGCCGCGGTGAGCAGAAGGAAGACCAGCGGCAGTGTCCACGATCCGGAGACGTCGCGCAGCACACCGAACAGCAGCGGACCGACCGCGCCCATTGAGTACCCGATGCCCTGCACGAAACCGCTGACCGCGGTGGTGACCCGGTGGTCGCGAGTGTGCAGGTTGATCAGGGTGAGCGTCACCGGGAATAGCAGCGGCCCGCCCATGATGATCACCCACAGCCACGGCGCCAGGGTTGGCGCGAGCAGCAGCCCGGAATACCCGATCAGCAGCTGCGCGGTGAACAGTTGCACCAGCAAGCCCGGCCGCCGGCTGCGCACGGTGAGGAACGGCATCACCAACCCGAGCGGCAGCCCGATGAACGCGTACACCGACAGCAGCACTCCGGCCTGAACCGACGACAGCTGGGACTGCTCCATCAGCAGCTCGGGCAGCCAGGCGAACATCGTGTAGGCGTTCAGCGACGACACCGCGAACGCCAGCGTCAGCGCCCACGTGGTGCGTGATCTCCAGAGTGCGCCGACGATCTCGGCCGGCCCCTCCTCGACCTCTGGCGACGGATCGCGGCGCGCGGCGGCGAGCGTCTTGCGATGCTCCAGCCACATGAACACCCACGGGATCAGGGCGGTGAGGCCGAGCACCGCCCAGGTCATCAGCGCGGTGCGCCAGCCGGCGGCATCCGCGATCGGCACCGAGATCGCCGCCGGAATGGTGGTGCTGATCGCCAGCAGCGACACGTAGGCCGAGGTCATCAGCCCCACCCGGTCGGGGAAGTAGCGCTTGACCACCGCGGGCAGCAGCACGTTGCCCACGCCGGTCGCGGCCAGGGTCACGGCACTGGCGGCGAGGAACATCGGGTAGCCGACCGACAGCGCACGCGCCGTGAAGCCGAGCACCATGACGGCGCTCGCGACAGCCAGCGTGGCTTCCAGGCCGAGTCGACGGGCAAGCCAGGGCGTGAAGAGTCCGGATGCCGCGAACATGGCGGGCGGCAGCATGCCGAGCACTCCGAGGGCGGTGCCGTTCAGGGCGATGTCGACGCTGATCTGGTCGACGATCGGCGACACCGAGGTGACCGCGGTGCGCAGGTTAAGGGCGATCAGCAGGGTGCTGAGCAGTGCCAGGGTGCGGCCCGACCAGAGCGGCAGGGAACGCGGAGCAGTCACCGCTGCAGTCTACGAGAACTCAGACGCGGCGAGAACTCAGACGCGGGGAAAACTCAGAAGCGGCGCGGCGGAAGGCGGGGCGCCTCAGAAGCGCCGCGGCCGCAGCGCCGTGGCAAGCAACTCCCGGGTGCGCGTCACGTCGTCGCCGAGCTCCGCGATCAGGTCGTCGATCGAGGAGAACTTCACCATGCCACGGATCCGGTCGACGAAGGACACCTCCACTGTCTTGCCGTACAGGTCGATGTCCTCATCGAGCACGTAGGCCTCGACCTGACGTTCCGGAACGCCCTCGAACGTCGGGTTGTTGCCCACCGAGATTGCCGCGGGGTAGGTGGCGCCATCCACCGAGAGCCAGCCGGCGTACACGCCGTCGGCGGGGATCAGCCCTTCGACCGAGGGCTTGAGGTTGGCGGTGGGGAATCCGAGTTCCCGGCCGCGCCGTTCGCCGGGCACGACCACCGAGCGCACCGACGGCAGGTGACCGAGCACCTCGGCGGCCTCGCGCACGTCGCCGCGGCCGAGCGCCTCGCGGATCCAGGTCGAGGAGGCGCGGCGCCCGCCTCCGGATGCCACATCCTCGATCACGCGCACCTCGAAGCCGCCCTCCGCGCTGGCGTCGATCAGCGTGCCGACGGTGCCCGCCGCCTTCGCACCGAACCGGAAGTCCCGGCCGACGAACACCACCTTCGCGTGCAGCGTGTCGACCAGCACCTTCTGAATGAACTCCTGCGGCGGCTGCTGGCTCATCTCCTGGTCGAAGGTGAGCATCAGCGTGGCGTGCACCCCGGTCTCGGCCAGGCGTTCGATCTTCTGCTCATTGCTGAGCAGGGCCTCCGGGCACTGTTCGGGGCGCAGCAAGGCGAGCGGATGCCGGTCGAAGGTCACCACCGTGGAGGTGAGGTTCTCGACATCCGCAATTCGAAGCAATTGAGCGATGACGGCGCGATGTCCGGCATGCACACCGTCGAACTTGCCGATGGTGACCGCGCTCGGGCCGAAGTCCGCGGGTACGTCGCTCTGGGCGGTGAAGAGTTGCATGATCATGCCACCACTGCCGCGGTGCGGCGCCGATACAGCCAGGTGAGGCCGAGGATCGGCAGCACGAGGGGAATGAACAGATAGCCGATGCCGTAGTACGACCACACCGAGGGGTGGCCGAACAGTTGCGGGTGGGTGAGGCTGAGGGTTCCGACGATAAGCACGCCGACCAGTTCGAAGCCGATGGTGATCCACGCGACGGTGCGCCAGGTCTGGCCCGGCATGATCAGCGCGACGGTGGCCAGAATGTACACCACGGCCGACACTGCGGACAGTGTGTAGGCGAGCGGGGCCTCGTCGAACTTGGTGAGGATCTGGAATACCGAACGCCCCGTGGCCGCCATCGCGAGGATTCCGTAGACGAGCACGAGCACGCGGCCGGCGCCGGACATGCGGGAGAGGGCAGGCGTTGACATCGTGCTCAATGTTAGGCGCGTCATGCGAGTTGCACGAACCAGATGGCGTGCATCCGGATCACCATCACCGCGATCGCGAGGCTGGCGACCCCGAGTACCACGGTGCTCCAGCGGTTGCGTTCGACCAGTCCCCAAAAGCCGGCGAGCGGCGGGATCAGCACGGCACTGATCAGATAGGCCCAGAATTCGAGCGGATGTCCCGTGGGATGGTTGCCCACGAACGGGGCGACGATCGCGATCACCACCTGCACGATCAGCAGCAGCTCGACCAGGATCAGCGAGCCCAGGGTGAAGTCGTTCGGTTTCTTGCCGGCCAGGCCCATCACCAGGCAGAACACTCCGGCGGCGAGCGCCACGGCGATCTGCACCCAGCTGAACCACTCGATCACGACAGCACCTCGTCGGTGGGGAAGTTGACGACCGGACGGGCGGTGCCAGCGGAGACCTTGAGCAGGCCGACCAGGCGCCCTTCGGGCGAGATCGCCGCGGCTATCTCCGTGTCGGCGGTGTCGAGGGTGATCCGCTTGCCCTGGGTCAGGTCGCGGGTCTGCTCCGCGGTCAGGTCGACCGAGCCGAACAGCGTGCTGGCGATGCCTGCGGGGTGCTGCAGCTGCTCGGCGAGCGACTCGGGGGTTGCGTCGGTCAGGGTGGCGGCATCCGTCACGTCGAATGGGCCGACCTGGCTGCGGCGCAGTGCGGTGAGGTGTCCGCCGACGCCGAGACTGGCGCCGAGGTCGCGGGCGAGCGCCCGAATGTAGGTGCCGGAGGTGCAGCGGATGCGCACGTCGAGGTCGAGGTGTTCGCCGCGGCGGATGTCGAGGGTGGCGAATTCGTGGATGGTGACCGGGCGGGACTTCAGCACCACGGTCTCCCCCGCTCTGGCCCGGTCGTAGGCGCGGCGGCCGTCGACCTTGATGGCGCTGACGCTGGAGGGGACCTGCTCGATCGGTCCGGTGAGCGTGGCGATCTGCCGCTCGAGGTCGGCGTCGCTGATCGCGGAGGTGTCGGCGGTGTCGCTGATCTCGCCCTCCGCGTCATCCGTCGTCGAGGACTGGCCGAGCCGGATGGTGGCGAGGTATTCCTTGTCGAGGCCGACGAGGTAGGTGAGCAGCCGGGTGGAGCTGTTCAGGCCGAGCACGAGCAGCCCGGTGGCCATCGGGTCGAGGGTGCCGGCGTGGCCGACCTTGCGGGTGTTGGCGAGCTTGCGCACCCGGGAGACCACGTCGTGGCTGGTCAGACCCGCCGGTTTGTCGAGCAGCAGGATGCCGCTGCGGGGGCCGATGGTGCCAGTCACGCTTCAACGCTACCGGAGCCGCCCTAGGCTGGTGACCATGCGCGTGGCGGTATTAGGGGCGGGAGCCATGGGCGGCACGATCGCCGCGCTGCTCGCGAGGGCGGGGCACGAGGTCGAGGTGACCGCGCGGGGCGCCCAGTTGGCCGCGATCGAGGCCAGCGGCATCCGATTGTCCGGCGCGTGGGGATCGTTCACCGCTGAGGTGGCGGCCGGGGGCGTGCTTGCGCGGCGCCCGGACCTGGCGATCGTGGCGACCAAGGCGATGGATGCCGCGGACGCTGTGTCGGCGAACGCGGCGATGCTGCGCGGGGTGCCGCTGGTGGTGGTGCAGAACGGGCTCGGCGGGTTGGAGCGGGTGCTCGATGCCGCGCCGGGCTCGGACGTGATCGGGGCGCTGTCGTTGTTCGCGGCGTCGTTCGTTGAGCCGGGGTCGGTCACGGTGACCGCGGCGGCGAAGACGTACCTGGGCATCGTGCGCGGTCCGGCGTCGGCTGCCGAGGCCGCGGCATCCGTTCTGGGCAGCGCGATCCCGGTCGTGGTGACCTCCGACTTCGAGGGCGCCCGCTGGACCAAGCTGCTGGTCAACCAGGTGAACGCGCTGCCGGCGATCACCGGACTGAGCGTGCAGGACGTCATCGACGAGCCCAGGCTGCGCCGCATCATGACGCGCAGCATGCGGGAGAACGCCCGCGTCGGGCTGGCGCGCGGGGTGCGTTTCGCCACGCTGCAGGGCATCTCGCCCGCCCTGGTGCGCCTGGTGGCGTACGCGCCGCTGTGGCTGGGCGAGCGGATCCCGCTCGGCATCCGCCGGTACCTCGGCGACGTGCCGAACCCAGGGTCGACGCTGCAGTCGATCCGCCGCGGCCAGCCGAGCGAGGTCGACTACCTAAATGGTGCGGTGGTGGAGGCGGCGGCCGAAACGGATGTCGCGACCCCGGTGAACGCGGCGATGGTGCAGCTCGTGCACGAGGTGGAGCGCACCGGGCGGCACCTCTCCCCCGACGAGGTGGTGGCGCGCGTCCCTGCCCGCTGAGGCGGCCGGTCGGGCACCTGCTCGGGCACCGGTCAGCCGCGCACCGTCTCGAGGAAACGGTTGATGGCGGCGGCGGTGGCGTGCGGGTCGACGAGCATCGGCAGGTGACCGGTCGGCAGCTCCGCCTCGAACGCGCCACCGAGGGTGGCTCGAAAGCGCCGCTGCATCCGCTCGGGAAGTTCCTTGTCGTCGGCGGTGCGCACATAGCCGCGCGGCACGTCGGGAAGCGGCCCGTCGATCGTGTCCAGGTAGAGCAGCTTGGATTCCGGGCTGAACTCCTGCACCACGCGATCGGCCACGTCGGTGGGCAGGCCGTTGCACAAACCGGAGCGGATCGCATCGGCAGGAGGCTTGGTGCCGGCGAACCGCAGCATCGCGCCCATCACCAGTCGCTGCGGGAACGGTAGCGACGACACGAATCCGTGCCCCGGCTTCGGCACCACCGCCGCGATGGCGAGGAACCCGCTCACCCGGCCGCGCATCAAGCTGCCGAGCTCGGTGCCGATCACCCCGCCGATCGAGTGCCCCACCAGCACCACGCGGCTGAATCCGGAGTCGTCGATCTGTTGCAGCACGCTCTCGGCATACTGCCGGAGGCTGGCCGGCGGTGCCGTGCGCGGATAGCGGGCCACCAGGGCGGGCAGCGAGAGTTGCGGCGCGACCGCGTCCCAGATCCAGGGGTGCAGGCCCGCTCCGCCGAGCAGGACCACGCCCGACGCTGCCGGCGGTGATTCCATGGTTCGTTCTACCACTCCCGGGTGACAGGGAGGGATCGCGCCGGCTCAGTGCCGCTCGCGGGTCAGCAGGAGTCGGCGAAGATGCGGGTCGGATGCTCCGGGTCGCTGTTGTCGATCAGCGCCATCGCCCGCTCGGTGGGTTTCGCATCGGCGCGGTACAACTGCATGCCTGTGCGCTCGCGCTCACCGATCGCCGAGGAGCCGTCGCCCTCGCGGAGCCGCTGCTCCGCGACATCCTGCGGCACCTCCAGCCAGGCGGAGTAGTTCCAAATGCCGCGCAGCTCCGGGCGGTTGAGGAAGATCCCGTCGACGATGAGGATGGCGTCGGCGGGACCGGTAAGCCATTTCGGTTCCACCTGGATATCTCGCACCGCGTCGAAGGCGCGGGTGACGAAGCCGGTGCTGCCGCCCATCCTGAACGGTTCGATCAGCACCCGGCGGAAGACCGAGTAGTTGAAGGTGTCGCGGTAGTAGCCCTCGGCGGAGTCCTGACCGCGGCTGTACCGTTCGGCGCGCGGCCGCTGGAAGTCGGCGATCGAGGCCCGGAACACGGCGTGCCCTGCGCGCTTGAACGCGGTGGCGAGGTCGTCCGCGAACGCCGTGGTGCCCGCGCCGTCGATCCCGTCGATGGCCACGATTGCGCGGCCCTTGCCGTAGTTATGCAGGATCTCAGCGGCGAGCGCATCGAGGATGTCTCGCTTCGCCGGTGCCCATGTCGTCATGCCTCCAGCGTACGCCGCCCGTGTTTTTAGCTGAGCGCGCGCAGTCTCGGGGCCAGGTCGCTGCGGAACAGGTCGAGGAACCGCTTCTGGTCGTGGCCGGGCGAGTGGAACACCAGGTGGTTCAACCCCGCGTCGAGGTACGGCTGGATCTGCTCCAACGCCTGGTCGGGGTCGGATGCCACGATCCAGCGTTTCGCGATCTGCTCGATCGGCAGCGCATCGGCCGCCGCCTCCATCTCGATCGGGTCCTCGATCGAGTGCTTCTGCTCGGCGCTGAGCGACAACGGAGCCCAGAACCGGGTGTTTTCCAGCGCGGCATCCGGGTCGGTGTCGTAGGAGATCTTGATCTCGATCATCCGGTCGAGGTCATCGAAGTTGCGGCCGGCCTTCGCGGCGCCTTCCGCGACCGCGGGCAGCAGCTGCTCGGTGTACAGCTCCATGCCCTTGCCGGACGTGCAGATGAAGCCGTCGCCGGCCCGCCCGGCGTAGCGCGCCACCACCGGGCCGCCGGCGGCGATGTAGATCGGGATGCCGCCCTCCGGCACGTCGTAGATCGAGGCGCCCTTGGTGGAGTAGTACTCCCCCTCGAAGTCGACCCGGTCGCCGGTCCACAGTTGCCGCATCAGGTCGACCGACTCCCGCAGCCGGGCCAGGCGTTCCTTGAACTCGGGCCACTCGCCGCGGAACCCGGTGGCGATCTCGTTCAACGCCTCACCGGTGCCCACCCCGAGGATGATGCGGCCGGGGTAGAGACAGCCCATGGTCGCGAACGCCTGCGCCACCACCGCCGGGTTGTAGCGGAACGTCGGGGTCATCACCGAGGTGCCGATCTGCACCTGCTTGGTGCGCTCGCCGACCGCGGTCATCCAGGCCAGCGAGAACGGAGCGTGCCCGCCCTTGTGCCGCCACGGCTGGAAGTGGTCGCTGGCGGTGACGCTGTCCAACCCGTACTCCTCCGCCATCACCCCGAGCTCGACCAGCTCACGCGGCGCGAACTGCTCAGCAGACGCCTTCAATCCCAGTTTCAGCACAGACTGTCCTCCGTTGGTGTCGTGTCTTTAGGTATCGTGTCGTTACGCGTCGTAGCGCCGGATCAGCGCCGCAAGCGCCTGCCCACCACCGATGCACATCGTGACAACACCGTACTCAAGATCGCGGCGCTGCAGGTCGAGGGCGAGGCGCAGGGTCAGGATGGTGCCGGTGGCGCCCACCGGGTGCCCGAGCGCGATGGCGCCGCCGTAGGGGTTGGTGCGTTCCGGGTCGAGCCCGGCGTCGCGGATCACGGCGACGGCCTGGGAGGCGAAGGCTTCGTTGAGCTCGACGCTGCCGACATCCGCCGGGCTCAGCCCGGTGTCCTCGAACAGCTTGTTCAGGGCGAGGGTGGGCGCGTAGCCCATCAGCTCCGGTTCCATCGCCGCCGTGGTGACATGCTCAATCGTGGCAAGCCCCGTGAGACCACGGTCGCGCACGTCGCTCTCCCTCATGAGGACGACGGATGCCGCGCCATCATTGATCCCGGACGCATTACCCGCGGTGACGGTGCCCTCCGCCTGGAAGGCGGGCCGGAGCCCTGCGAGCACCTCCAGGGTCGTGTCCGGCCTGGGGTGCTCGTCGACGCTGACCTCGACCGGTTTCCGGCCGGCGGTGGTCACGGGCACGATTTCCTCGGCGAACGCGGCCTTCGCGGCATCCGTTGCTGCCCGTCGCTGGCTCTCGAGCGCGAACTCGTCCTGCTGCTGCCGGGACACACCGTACTTGGTGGCCACGTTCTCGGCGGTGACGCCCATGTGCTTGTTGCTGAACGGGTCGGTGAGCATGGCGATCGTGCCATCCTGCAGGGTGCGGTCGCCGAGCCTGTCGTTGTAGCGGGCGTTGAAATCGTAGAACGGCATGCGGCTCATGTTCTCGTTGCCGCCCGCGAGCACGACGTTTGCCCCGCCGGACTGCGCGCCCCACATGAGCTGCATCGCACCAGACCAGATCGACTGCAGGCCGCTTCCGCAGAGTCGGTTCACGGTGTACGCGGGAGTGTTCTTCGGCAGCCCAGCCTCAAGCGCCACCCGGCGAGCGTTGTAGGCATCCGGGCCGACCTGGCCGATGCAGCCCATGATCACCTCGTCCACCTCGTCGCCGCTGACGCCCGCGCGACGCAGCGCCTCGACGCTCGCTTGCGCGCCGAGGAGGTAGCCGGCGGTGTCGCGGAACACCCCGCCGAAGCTGCCGATCGGCGTGCGGGCGCCGTTCACGATGACGACTTTGTCGGTGCTGTTCACTATGACGTTCTCCTGGCTTCGGCGACGCTGCGGATGGGAGTGGTTCTCGGGTATTGGCCTATACGGATGCTACCGGGCCGCGGGTGTGGGTAAGTGCGGGGGCGACTGGTGCCGGCCGCGGCCGGGTGTGGTGGCGTCGGGCGCGGCCGGGTGTGGAGTGGCGTCCGGGAGGGCTCCACGGTCGTGAGGTCTGGCAATCGGTCCTTCACCCGCCCCGGGAACGACTAAACGCCAGACCTCACCGTCCGGAGCGGACTACCGCGTGTCCTCGTCGGGCAGACGCGACGCTCCGCGAAGGTGAGGTCTGGCAAACGGCCCTTTCCGCGCGCCGGGAACAACCAATCGCCAGACCTCACCGGGCGCCGGCGTCCCCGCAGGCAAATCCCGCATCCGTACCCGCACGGGCGTCGCGGGGACGCGGAGCCGCGGAACACGGATCCCGCGCACCGCACCTAGGCTGGTTCGGTGCCGATCGCTCCCCCCGTCATCGCCTGGTTTCGGGAGCATGCGCGGGATCTGCCGTGGCGCGAGCCGGGTTTCCCGGCGTGGGGCATCCTGGTCAGCGAGGTGATGCTGCAGCAGACGCCGGTCGTCCGAGTGATCCCGCGACTCGAGCAGTGGCTGGAGCGGTGGCCGACGCCGGCTGATCTCGCCGCCGACGCGCCGGGCGAGGCGGTGCGCGCCTGGGCACGACTGGGTTATCCGCGGCGGGCGCTCAATCTGCACGCGGCCGCGGTGGCGATCACCGAACGGCACGGCGGGGTGGTGCCGCACGACGTGGACGAACTGCTGGCACTGCCGGGCGTGGGCCACTACACCGCGCGGGCCGTCGCGTCGTTCGCCTTTGGGCTGCGGCATCCGGTGGTAGACACGAACGTGCGACGGGTGATCGCCCGGGCGATCGGCGGGCAGGGCGAGGCCGGGCCGCCGAAGACGCGCGCCGACCTCGCCGCGATGGAGGCGCTGCTGCCCGAGGATGCCGGCGAGGCGAAACTGGCCAACGCGGCGCTGATGGAGCTCGGCGCAATGGTGTGCACCGCCCGCGCCCCACGCTGTGAGGCATGCCCGATCGCCGAACTCTGCGCGTGGCGGTTGGCGGGCTATCCCGAGTACGAGGGACCGCGCGCGGCCGTGCAGAAGAAGTTCGAGGGCAGCGACCGTCAGGTGCGCGGCCTGATCATGGCGGAACTGCGCGCCAGCGACATCCCCGTCAGTCATGCCGAAATTGAGCAGGTCTGGACGGATGCCGCCCAGCGCGAGCGTGCACTGGCGGGGTTGCTGCAGGACGGCCTCGCGGTCGGCGACGCCGCGTCGGGCTACCGGCTGCCCTGACTCGTCGGGGTGGAGCGCGCAGAACGGCAGCGATCCGAGCCGACGCGCCGCGCAAATTCGCATGCGGGCGGCGTGTCAGTCCGAATCACTGCCGTTCGGCGCGGCCGGGCCAGTCCAGACCCGCAGCACACGCGGTAACGCGAGTTAGCGCGGCGGTTCCTCGTCGAAGCCGGCGTCTTCCTCGGCTTGTGCCTCAGCATCCTCGCCGATCACGCGCGGCTTCACGTACGGGTCCTCGTCGCCAGCGTACTGCGCCGACGCGGCCAAGTTCTGCGACTCGGCGTCGCGCAGGCGAGCCTCGTCGAGCAGCTTGCTGATGTGCTCGGCGTTCTCGGGCAGCGCGTCGTGGATGAACTCCAGCGACGGCGTGAGGCGTGCGGTGATGTTCTTGCCCACCTCGCTGCGCAGCATCCCGGTCGCCGACTTCAGGGCGGCGGCGGTGTCGTCGCGTTCCTCGTCGCTGCCGTACACGGTGTAGAAGATGGAGGCGTGCTGCAGGTCGCCGGTCACCTTGACATCGGTGATGGTGAGGAAGCCGAGCCGTGGGTCCTTGATCCCCCGCTCGAGCCGCCTGGCGACGATCTCCTTGATGCGGTCGGCCATTTTACGGGCGCGCTGTGGATCAGCCATTGTTCAATCCTGCCTTGTTGGGAGGTAAGTCGTTAGGGAGAAACGAAGGAACCGGCCGGGCCGCGACATGCGCGACCCGACCGGTTGGAACCCGTGGGTTAGACCCGCGGCTTCTCCTTCATTTCGATCGTCTCGATCTCGTCACCGATCCGGATGTCGTTGTACTTGCCCAGTCCGATACCGGCCTCGAAGTCAGTCCTGACCTCGGTGACGTCGTCCTTGAAGCGGCGCAGCGACTCGATGGCCAGGCCATCGGCGATGACGATGCCCTCGCGGATGACGCGGGCCTTCGCGTTGCGGGTAATGGTTCCGCTCCGCACGATGACACCAGCGACGTTTCCGAACTTCGACGAGCTGAACACCTCGCGGATCTCGGCGACACCCGACTGGACCTCTTCGAACTCGGGCTTGAGCATGCCCTTGAGCGAGTTCTCGATGTCCTCGAGTGCTGCGTAGATGACCGAGTAGAACCGCACGTCGACGCCTTCACGGGCGGCACGTTCGCGGGCCTTGGTGTCAGGTCGCACGTTGAAGCCGATGATAATCGCGTTGTCGACCGTCGCCAGGTTGACGTCGGATTCGGTAACGGCACCAACACCACGGTGGATGATGCGCAGCTGCACGCTGTCGTCGACCTCGATCTTGAGCAGCGACTCTTCCAGGGCCTCAACGGCACCGGAAACGTCACCCTTGATGATGAGGTTGAGCGACTCGACCTTGCCCTCTTCGAGTGCACGGGTGAAGTCCTCGAGGCTGATGCGCTTGCGGGCCTTGGCCAGCTGAGCGTTGCGCTCGACCGCTTCACGCTTCTCAGCGATCTGGCGGGCGGTGCGGTCTTCCTCGGTGACGATGAACGTGTCACCGGCGCGAGGCACCGACGACAGACCCTGCACCTGAACCGGACGTGACGGGTAGGCCTCGAGCACGGCGTCGCCGTTCTCGTCGGCCATGGCACGCACGCGGCCGTAGGCGGTTCCCGCGACGATGGCGTCGCCGACTCGCAGCGTTCCCGACTGGATGAGCACGGTCGCAACAGCACCGCGTCCCTTGTCGAGCTTCGCTTCGATCGCGATACCGCGGGCCGCCTTGGCGGGGTTGGCCCGCAGGTCGAGGCCCGCGTCAGCGGTGAGCAGCACGGCGTCCAAGAGGTCCTGGATACCGATGTCGTTCTTCGCCGACACGTCGACGAACATGACGTCTCCGCCGTACTCTTCCGCGACGAGGTTGTACTCGGTGAGCTGCTGACGCACCTTGGCCGGGTTGGCTTCTGGCTTGTCAACCTTGTTCACCGCGACCACGATCGGCACGCCGGCGGCCTGGGCGTGGTTCAACGCCTCAACCGTCTGCGGCATGATGCCGTCGTCAGCCGCGACCACGAGGATCGCGATGTCGGTGACCTGCGCACCACGAGCACGCATGGCGGTGAACGCCTCGTGACCCGGGGTGTCAATGAAGGTGATGGCGCGCTCGATGCCCTCGTGCTCGGTCCACACCTGGTACGCGCCGATGTGCTGCGTGATGCCGCCGGCTTCGCCCTCAACAACGTGAGCGCTCCGGATTGCGTCGAGCAGTCGAGTCTTACCGTGGTCGACGTGGCCCATGACCGTGACAACCGGCGGACGGATCTCGAGCACCGAGTCGTCTTCGTCTTCGAGCTCCTGGTCGAGGTCGATGGAGAAGCCTTCGAGCAGCTCCTTGTCCTCGTCCTCCGGAGAGACGACCTGGATCTTGTAGCCGAGCTCCTCGCCGAGCACCTGGAAGGTGGCCTCGTCGAGCGACTCGGTCGCCGTGGCCATCTCACCGAGGTGGAACAGCACGGTCACCAGGTTGCCGGGGCTGGCATCAATCTTGTCTGCGAAGTCCGAGATGGAGGCGCCACGGCGCAGTCGCACGATGGTGTTGCCGTCGCCGCGGGGAACACTCACGCCGCCCAGCGACGGAGCATCCCGCATCTCAAACTCTTGCCGCTTCGTACGCTTCGACTTGCGGGCACGGCTCTTGCCGCCACCACGTCCGAACGCACCTGCGGTTCCACCGCCGGGTCCACGGCCACGGCCACCGCCGCCACCGGGGCGGGGTCCGCTGAAGCCGGTACCCGGAGCACCGGCCGCGCCACCACCGGCGCCGCCGGGACGCTGGAAGCCGGCACCGGCCGGACGACCGGGGCCACCTGGACGCTGCTGGTGCTGGGCGCCACCCGGTGCACCTGGGCGGAAACCGCCGGGACGGGGAGCACCCGGACGCGGAGCTCCGGGACGGGGAGCACCGGGACGCGGAGCGGCCGGACGCGGGATGGATCCCGGTGTCGGGCGCTGCATGCCCTGGTTGCTGGCGAACGGGTTGTTACCGGGACGCGGTCCACCGGGGCGAGGCATGCCCTGGTTGCTGCTGAAGGGGTTGTTGCCGGGGCGGGCCGCACCGGGACGCGGGGCGTCGGGGCGAGGTGCTGGGGCTTCCTTGGCCTCTCCGGGCGTTGCGTCGGGGGCAGCGACACCCGTCGTCGTCGCAGTCTGAGCCTCGGCCTGGGCCTTCTCGGCGGCAGCGGCCTTCGCGGCGGCCTCGCGCTCGGCGACCGACAGCGGAGCTGCCGGCGTCGGGGCGTGCTCGACGGGGGCCGGAGCCGGCTCCGGGGCTTCCGGTGCGGCGGGCGCGGGCTTGGGGCCCGGCTTGTGCGCGGCCGGCGCCGGGGCCTTCTTCTCGGGCGCGGCGGCCTTCTCAGGAACCTTCACACCGTCGGCTTCGAGGGCAGCCCGGAGGCGCCGTGCGACGGGTGGTTCAATGCTGGATGACGGGCCCTTGACGAACTCGCCTAGCTCCTTGAGCTTCTCAAGGGCGGTCTTACTGTCGACACCGAATTCGCTGGCGATTTCGTGTACGCGTGGTTTGGCAGCCACATTTCTCCTGTTCGGGTTTGCACCCGAGCAGGGGCAAACCATTAGTTACGGACGGGTCTCATTTCGAGCCGCTCATTAGTTGTCCATAAGCCGTTTCAGCCATTTCTTAACTGTTGGTTGGGTATGTCAGCGCTGCTGACACGTCGATGACCTGGCCGAGTTTCAACGCTCGACCGAAGGCTTTGCGCTTCACTGCGGTATCGAGGCACACGCGGGTGGGATGCACCCACGCTCCTCGACCTGGTAGGGAAGCTGCGGTATCCGCGACGACCATGCCGTCGCGCGCCACGAACCTCAACAAAGTTGTTCGCAAGTCGCGCTGCCGACACCCCAGGCAGGTTCTGACGGGTTCCATTGTAGACCCCTTCGCTGGGTGCCCGGACTAGGCCTCCAGAACCGAGTCCGGCTGGATGTCGATTCTGGCGCCGGTGAGCTTTGCGGCGAGCCGTGCGTTCTGGCCTTCCTTGCCGATCGCCAGCGACAGCTGGTAGTCGGGAACGAGGGCACGCACCGCCTTCAGCGACTCGTCGACGACGAATGCGCTGGTCACCCGCGCGGGCGACAGGGCGTTCGCGACGAACGTGGCGAGGTCTTCGGAGTAGTCGACAATGTCGATCTTCTCGCTGTTGAGCTCGGCGGTCACGGCGCGCACGCGCTGACCGAGTTCGCCGATGCAGGCACCCTTGGCGTTGACGCCTGGCTCGGTGGCGCGCACCGCAATCTTGGTGCGGTGCCCTGCCTCGCGGGCGAGCGAGGTGATCTCGACCACTCCGCTGGCGATCTCGGGAACCTCGAGCGCGAACAACTTGCGCACGAGCGCCGGGTGGGTGCGCGACACGGTGATCTGCGGGCCCTTGAGGCCCTTGGACACGCTGGTCACGTACACCCGGATCCGGGTTCCGTGCGCGTAGTTCTCGCCGGGGACCTGCTCCTCTGGGGGCAGGATCGCCTCGATCGTGCCGAGGTCGACGTGGATCATCCGCGGGTTGGGGCCCTGCTGGATGATGCCGGCGACGATGTCACCCTCACGCCCGCGGAACTCGCCGAGCACCGCGTCATCCGCAATGTCACGCAACCGCTGGTTGATGACCTGCTTCGCCGCGAACGCCGCGATCCGACCGAAGTCGCTCGGGCTGTCCTCGGCCTCGCCGACGACGTTGCCCTCCTCGTCAAGCTCCGGCACGAACACGGTCACGTGACCGGTCTTCCGGTCCAGCTCGACCCTGGCGTGGGGCGCCTCGTGCTCGGCACGGTGCTCGGCACGGTGCTCACCATGCCCACCTTCGGAGCGACCGCCCTCGCGGTGGTGCTCAGCCGGTGCTGTGTGCTTGAGGTAAGCCGTCAGAATCGCCTGTTCGATGATCTGCACGAGTTCCTCAAACGGAATCTCGCGCTCGCGCTCCATGAGCCGCAGCACGCTCAGGTCAATGTCCACTGAGGGCCTCCACTATTCAGATCTAAGACGCCGGCGCTGCATGCGCCGGAAATCGTCCCTCTACGGTACCTGAGTCTGAGAGGCGTTTCCTCCGAACCCTATGAGAGCCGCTGCACCAGCTCGTCGACGGCGATCGATTCGCGGTCGCCGCTGCGGCGATCCCAGAGCTCGACGATGCCCTCTCCGGCGGTGCGGCCGACGATCACGATGACCGGGACGCCGATCAGCTCGGCGTCGCCGAACTTGACTCCGGGCGATACCTTGGGCCGGTCGTCGTAGAGCACGTCCTTGCCGGCCGCCTCCAGCTTCGCCGAGAGCTGCTCCGCCACCTCGAACACCACGGCGTCGCGGCCGGTGGCCACCACCTGCACGTCGAACGGGGCGACGTTCGCCGGCCAGATCAGGCCCTTCTCGTCGTTGTTCGACTCGGCGATGACCGCCATCACCCGGGTGACGCCGATGCCGTACGAGCCCATCGTCACGGTGACCAGCTTGCCGTTCTCGTCGAGCACCTTGAGGCCGAGCACCTCGGCGTACTTGCGGCCGAGCTGGAACACGTGGCCGATCTCCATGCCGCGCGCGGTCTCGATCGGGCCGGAGCCATCCGGTGCCGGGTCGCCCTCGCGCACGTGCGCCACGTCGGCGATGCCGTCGCTGAAGAAGTCGCGGCCGGCCACCAGGCCGTGCACGTGCTTCTCATCCAGATTGGCGCCGGTCACCCAGGCGGTGCCGTCAACCACGCGGGGATCGAGCAGGAACCGGATGCCGGTGGCCGACTCCTCGCCGAGCACCGCACCCTGCGGCGACCAGGGTCCGATGTAGCCCTTGGTCAGCAGCGAGTTACTGTCGAAGTCGCCCTCATTCGCGGGCTCGACCTCGGCCGGGGCAAACAGCACCTCGGCGCGCTTCAGGTCGACGTCGCGGTCGCCCGGCATGCCGATGACGACGAGTTCGCGGGTGCCGTCGAGGTGGCGCAGCGCCAGCACCACGTTCTTCAGCGTGTCGGCGGCGGTCCAGGGCCGGTCATCGCGCGGCTGCTCGGCGTTGGCGAGGTCGACCAGGGTCTGGATGGTGGGGGTGTTCGGTGAATCGAAGATCACCGGCTCGGGCAGCCCGTCGATCGGCACCGCGTCGGGCGCGGGGGTCTCGTACGCCTCCACGTTGGCCGCGTAGCCGCCGGCGGTGCGCACGAACGTGTCTTCGCCTACCGGGGTCGGGTGCAGGAACTCTTCACTGCGGGATCCGCCCATGGCACCGGCATCCGCCTTGACGATCACGTACTCCAGGCCGAGGCGCTGGAAGATGCGCTCGTACGCGTCGCGCTGGGCCTGGTATGAGACATCCAGACCGGCATCGGTGTAGTCGAACGAGTAGGCGTCCTTCATGGTGAACTCGCGGCCGCGCAGCAGGCCGGCGCGCGGCCGGGCCTCGTCGCGGTACTTGTCCTGGATTTGATAGATCGACAGCGGCAAGTCTTTGTACGAGGAGTACAGGTCCTTCACGGTGAGGGTGAAGACCTCTTCGTGGGTGGGCGCGAGCAGGTACTCGGCGCCGCGACGGTCCTGCAAGCGGAAGATGCCGTCGCCGTACTCCGTCCAGCGGTTGGTGGCCTCGTACGGCTCCCGCGGCAGCAGCGCCGGGAAGTGCACCTCTTGCGCGCCGACGGCTGCCATCTCCTCGCGGATGATGTTCTCGATGCGGCGCTTCACCTTGAGTCCGAGCGGCAGCCAGGCGAACACGCCCGGCGCCTGGCGGCGGATGTAGCCGGCGCGCACCAGGAGTTTGTGGCTGGTTACCTCGGCGTCGACGGGATCTTCGCGGAGGGTTCGGACAAAAAGCTGAGAGAGACGTGTGACCACGACGGACAGTTTAGGCGAGGCTCGCTGGTGGCCCGGTCACACGGTGCCCGGTCACACGCTGCTCGATCACACGGCGACGGCGACCCGCCCGCGGATCAGTAGCGCGGCGACCACGACGGACACCAGCGCGAGGGCCACCGCGTTCAGGGCGCCGTAGCCGATGCCGGCCATCACCAGGCCGGCGAGCGCTCCCCCGGCCGCGCCGAACAGGTTCATCGCGGTGTCGGAGAAGCCCTGCACCTTCGGGCGTTCCAGCAGGTCGACCGATTCGGTGAGCATCGCCGAGCCGGCGACGGTGGACGCCGACCAGCCGAGGCCGAGCAGCGCCAGCGCGACGGCGACGAACACGTGATTCTCCTGGCCGATCCAGTTGGTGAGCAGGGCCGCGACCAGCAGCCCCTGGCCGATCAGGATCACGACCGGGCGACCCAGCCGGTCGCTCAGCCAGCCGAACACCGGCGACAGGGCGAACATGCCCGCGGTGTGCAGGCTGATGGTGAATCCGACCAGCGCGATGGTGCCGCCGTGCTGCACGATGTGCAGGGGGGTCATCGCCATGATCGACACCATGGTCATGTGACTGAGGGCGATGGCGAGCATCGCGATGGTGGCGGTGGGATGCGCGATCAGGATGCCGCGGATGCCGCGCTTCGCGACGGGTGCCCGGCCGGACTCGACGGGCTGTCTGGTGCCCTGTTCCACCGCGGTCAGCAGCGGGTCGGGCCGCAACAGCAGCAGGTACAGCACCACCAGCGCCAGCTGCGCGGTGATCGCGAACAGGAAAGCGCCGGTGTATTGCGGCATGCCGAGTGCCGCGCCGAGCACCTCTCCCGGGGCGAGCAGGTTCGGGCCGACGACCACGCCGACCGTGGTGGCCCACACCACGAGGGACAGGTCGCGCCCGCGGCGCTGCGGGGCGGCAAGATCGGTGGCGGCGAACCGCGACTGCAGGCCGACCGCGGCGGCGGTTCCGATCATGGCAAGGCCGGCGAGCAGCAGCAGGAAGACGTCGATCACGACTGAGTAGATGACGACGATCGCACCGGCTGCCGCGATGATCGAGCCAAGCGAGAGAGCGCGGCGGCGGCCGAAGCTTGCGGCGAATCGTGCCAGTGGGATGGAGGCAATCGCGGCGCCGAGGGTCGACATCGTCGCGGCGAGGCCCGAGAACGCGTCGTCACCGGACACCGACGCCGCCAGCAGCGCGCCGAGCGACAGGGTGGCGCCAATGCCGAGGCCGCCGAGAACCTGCCCGGCGGAGAGCACCAGCACAGTGCGGCGCTGCACCTGGATGAGATCGATCACCCGTCAATGCTAGGGATATTCGACTGCCACGGTGCGGTGAATTTCTGCCTATCCGCGGTAGGAGGCGGCGAGCCGGGCGAGACCCTCGTCGAGGCTGACCGTGGGCGCCCAGTGCAGGGCCTCCCGGGTGGCGCGCTGGTCGAACCAGTGCGCGGTGGACAGCTGCTCCGCGAGGAAGCGGGTCATCGGCGGCTCATCCACGCCGGGGCGCACCGCCCACACCGCCTCAACCGCGGCGCCGGCGACCCTGGCCAGCCGGCCGGGCACCCGCCAGCGCGGCGGCCGGACGCCGGCGGCGCGGCAGATGCCGTCGAACAGCTCCGCAATGGTGCGCGGTTCCCCGTTGGTCACCACCCAGGCGCGACCGTGCGCGGTGTCGGCGTGCTCGAACGCGGCGATGATGGCGGATGTCGCGTTGTCGCGGTATGTGGTGTCGATCAGGGCCGCGCCGGAGTCGAGCAGCGGCAGCCGGCCACGGCGGGCGCGATCCACGATCCGGCCGATCAGCTGGGTGTCGCCCGGCCCCCAAATCAGGTGCGGTCGCACCGCGACGACCCGGAAGTCCGCGGCATCCGTCGCCAACGCGATCAACTCGGCCTGCCCCTTGGTGCGCGCGTAGTTGCCACGGGCGTGCTTCGGGTCGGCGGGCAGCGCCGGGTCGCCCATGATGGCGTGACCGCCGTGCGCGACCGACGGCGATGACACCTGCACGAAGCGGTGCACGCCGGCGCGGCGGGCGGCGGCGAGCAAGCCGATCGTGCCGCCCACGTTCACGGCCTCGAACTCGGCCAGCGGGCCGGTCACCGACACCTTCGCGGCGAGGTGCACCACGGCGTCCATGCCGGCGGTCGCGGTGGCGACGACCAGCTCGTCGGTGACGCTGCCGAGCAGGTCTTCGGCGCCGGCGACCCGCGATGGCCGCCGCTGCAGGGTGCGCACCTGGTGGCCCGCCGCGAGCAGGCCGGCCGCGACATCCCGGCCCAGTGCCCCGCTGGCGCCGGTGACGAGCACTCTCACGGTCGCCGCATCCGTCCGCCGGCCAGCACGCCGGTCGCCCAGCGCGCCAGGGCGCTGCGGTTGACCTTGGAGTTGTGCCGGATGTCGGTTGGCAGCAGCGGCACGATCAGAACCGCCGCGACGGCGACCCCGGCGGCGCGGCGCACGTCGGCGGTGAGCCGCGCGGAGGCGAGGTGCGGGCGACGGGCGGGCGGGCGCGACTCGGCGACGATCACTACCTGCTGGGTTCCGGAGGGGCCCACCCCGACGGCGGCGGCCCGCCCGAGACCGGGCAGCCGTTCGACGCGCTGTTCCGGGCCCACCGGGGTGATCACGCCGGTGTCGGTGACGATCACGTGCGGCAGGCGGCCTTCCACCCAGAGTCGTCCGCTGGCGTCGAGGTGACCGACATCCCCGGTCCTGTGCCAGCGCCGGTCGGGGGTGCTGTCGCGGTCACTGTCCCGCTGGGTGATCCAGAGCCGGTCGTAGTGGTCCTTGATGTGCGGTGCCGACACCACGATCTCACCGGTCACGTTGGCCGCATCGGTGAGCGGCCCGGACGCGGCGCCGGTCTCGTCGAGTGGGCTGATCCGGATGGTGGCGGATCCGGCGGCGGCGCCGACGCAGACTCCGCCGGCGTCGGTGCTCTCACTGTCGGATTCGAGGATGCCCTCGAGCGTGATGTCGGTGAGCAGCAGCCCCTCGGTCATGCCGTATGGGGTGTGCACGGTCGCCGACGGCAGCAGAGCGGAGACCTGCTCGAGTAGCGGCAGCGACAGCGGTGCGCCCGCCGAGAGCAGCGTGTGCACGCCGGCGAGGGTGACGCGTTGCCAATCGGTGAGGCTGTCCGCGGTGGCGACGACGTTCATCAGGGCGGCGGGCGAGGCGAAGATGACGTCCGCATCGGCCGCGCGGGTGGCGTCGGCAACCGCGCCGGCGGTGAGCGTGCCGGGCGAGGTGACGTCCATATCGGGACTGACGGATGTTGCGCCGAGGGCCGGCCCGAGCAGCGCGAACGGGGCGAAGCCCGCGACCAGTCCGCTGCCGACGGTCAGTCCGAACTGGGCGGACAGGGTTTCGCTGAGCGCGCCCAGCTGGCGGTGCGTGTACGCGACGCCCTTCGCTGGCCCGGTGGAGCCGGAGGTGAAGAGGATCGCGGCGAGGTCATCCGGCTGCGGCTCCGGCGGGAGCTCGCCGCCCGCGGCACGACCGGCCGCGGCCAGTTGCGACAGGCTCGCCGTCACGCCGAGGGCGCGGGCCGCGGGAGCCGCCAGGCGCGTGGCGGAGAACTTCTGGCCGGGCCAGCCGAGCGCTTTCGCGGCGAGAAGGGCGCGCTGGATTCCGATCACGTGGTCGGGCCAGGCCCCCCGCACCGCGCGGCTGAGGCCGTTCACGCCGAGTCCGGCGTCGGCGACGACCACGATTGCGCCGATGCGGAGGCACGCGTACAGCACCGCGGTCAGGTCGGCGCCGGCGGGAACGAGTACCGAGACCCGGTCGCCGGGGCGCACCCCGTGGGCAACCAGGCCGGCCGCGATCTCCCGCACCCGGCGGGACAGCAGCCGCCAGCTGACCGTGCGCGGGCCGCCGCCGGTGCTCGGCGCCATCTCCACGAGCGCGGTGTCGTTGCTGTCGCGAAGCCGGTCGAGGTAGGACCAGAGCGGTGCGGGAGCCGGTGCCTGTGCGTCGCCGACATCCGGTGTCGCGTCATGACCTGCCGCGGACGCCGTCTCGGGGGTGTTCGTGAGCACCCGCTCCGACAGCCATTGCAGCACCACCGGCGCGAAGTCGATGTCTTCGGCGATCAGGTGCCCGGCGCCCTCGAAGCGGTGCACGTCGGCGTGCGGCATCCGGTTCACCAGGTCGGCGAGGTAACGGTCGCTGAACACGGGGTCTTTCGGGCCCCAGAGCAGCAGCGCGGGCACCTGCAGCCGGCTGACTCCGGTGGCCACACGTTCCAGCTCGGGGAAGCTCCGGTGCCGCTCGTCGACGGGGATGTCGGCGACGAAGGCGCCGATGCCGCGGCGGCGCTCGGCGGTGGCGTACGGGGCGGCGTATGCGGCCCGCACCTCGGGTGAGAGCGCGGGCTGCGCCAGCGACAGGGTGACGTTCAGGAAGGCGGGCGTCTGCACGGTGCTGCCGGCGAGCAGGGACCGCTTCAGCGCGAGTCGCAGTGGGGCCGGGATCGGGGCATCGGTCGGCTGGTGCACCGCGGTGTTCAGCGCCATTACGCCGGCGAGGAGCTGCGGATGCCGCGTGGCCCAGCCCAGCGAGATCACCCCGCCCCAGTCGTGTCCCATCGTGACGACCGGGCCGTCGAGGCCGAGGGCGTCGGTGAGGGCGCCGAGATCGCCGATGCGGTCCGACAGGGTAAGCGTACGGCCGGTGCGTTCCGAGTAGCCCATCTCGAGCTGGTCGACGGCGATGACCCGCCAGGCGGGGCCGCCCGCCTCCGCCTGCGCGGTCGCGGCGGAGACGAGGCTTCGCCACAGGTAGGACCAGGTGGGGTTGCCGTGCACGGCGAGGATGGTGCCGACCGGGGTGGCGCCGAGTGCGGCGAGCGGCTCGGCGTTGTCGAGCAGGTGCCAGCGGTGCTCGGCGGCCGCGGGGTGCTCGAGCTCCGCGCCATCCGGAACCGTGACAAAACGGGAGAAACGGGGGTCGAGCCCGGGAAGGCCGAGCGGGGACAGCTGCCCGGCAGTCACCAGACGATCTCCGTCATTGCCGTGTTCAGGCCGGAGCCGACGCCCATGCAGAGCACACGGTCGCCGCGGCGCAGGTGCTTCGCCTCGGCGGCGAGCGTCATCGGCAGCGACGCGGGTCCGACGTTGCCCCAGGTCGGGTAGGTGATCGGCACCCGTTTCGGGTCGAGCCCTGCGGCCTTGATGATGCCGTTGGTGTGCACCGATGACACCTGGTGGGTGATGTAGCGGTCCATCTTCGACCAGTCCCACTCGGTCTTGGCTTCTTCCCAGGCGGCCAGCACCAGGTCCATGCCGTTCGCCAGCAGGCGTTTGGCGTCGGTGAACATGCCCTTCACGTCGCCGACGCAGAGGTTGTGGTGCTCGGTGGCGGCGCGGGTGACGCCGCCGAGGATGCGGTGGCCTTCGGGGTGCAGGTCGGCGGGTCCCATCACGGCCGCCGCGGCGCCGGAGCCGAGCGTGAGGCTGGCGAATTCCTCGATGAACTCGTCCTTGGTCAGCTCGTCGCCGGAGAGTCGTTCCAGCGTGTTGACGTGCAGCTCGTCGGCGTCTTCACCGTCGACGATCACCGCGTACTTGATCTGTCCGCCTTCGATCAGCTGCGCGGCGAGGCTCATCCCGTTCACGAAGCCGAGGCAGGCGTTGGTGATGTCGAAGTTCATCGCGGATGACGGCAGTCCGAGGCTGTGGTGAATGCCGACCGCAACCGAGGGTTCCAGGTGCTGGCGGGTCACGGAGGTGTTGATCAGCAGTCCCACCTCGGACGGGTCGATCTTGGCGTCCGCGATCGCCTTGCGCGCAGCATGCGCAGCCGCCTCATCGAAGCTCATGCTGGAGTCCCACTGGCGGCGCTCATGCACGCCGGCCACGCGCTGCAGCAGCCGCTTGGGCAGGTGAAGTCGCTTGAGCGACGCGCTGAGTTTGCGGTCGATTTCGTCGGACGTCACAACGACCGGTGCCATCGTTGCCGCTATCGCAAGGAGGGAGGTGTTGCGGTGTCGTAAGTTCGCGTTGCCGTTCACCTGAATCCTTTTCGCCCCGGCCGTTCGGCTGGGAGATGAAATCAGCCTACGTCGCAGTCCGCTGGGAGTTGGCTGATTGTTTGATGAATGGAACTCGGGTGATTAGGAACCGACTGAGACGACGGGGCTGCCGGTGGAGGTGTCGCTGGCCGGCATCTCGGCGGCGAGGCGGTTGGCCTCTTCGATCAGGGTGGCGACGATCTCGGACTCCGGCACGGTCTTAATGACCTCGCCCTTGACGAAGATCTGGCCCTTGCCGTTGCCGCTGGCGACCCCGAGGTCGGCTTCGCGAGCCTCGCCCGGGCCGTTCACGACGCAGCCCATCACGGCAACGCGCAGCGGGACGCTCATGCCCTCGAGGCCCGCGGTGACCTCGTCGGCGAGCGTGTACACGTCCACCTGGGCGCGGCCGCAGCTCGGGCAGGAGACGATCTCGAGCTTGCGCTCGCGCAGGTTGAGCGACTGCAGGATCTGCAGGCCCACCTTCACCTCTTCGACCGGCGGGGCACTCAGTGAGACGCGGATGGTGTCGCCGATGCCCTCGGAGAGCAGGATGCCGAACGCGGTGGCGCTCTTGATCGTGCCCTGGAAGGCGGGGCCGGCCTCGGTGACGCCGAGGTGCAGCGGCCAGTCGCCGCGTTCGGCGAGGAGCCGGTAGGCCTTCACCATGATGATCGGGTCATTGTGCTTGACCGAGATCTTGAAGTCGTGGAAGTCGTGCTCCTCGAACAGGCTCGCCTCCCAGACGGCGCTCTCGACGAGCGCCTCGGGGGTGGCCTTGCCGTACTTCTGCAGCAGGCGAGGGTCGAGCGATCCGGCGTTCACGCCGATCCGGATGCTGACGCCTGCCTCTTTGGCGCGCTTCGCGATCTCGCCGACCTGGTCGTCGAATTTGCGGATGTTGCCCGGGTTGACCCGCACGGCGGCGCAGCCGGCGTCGATCGCCGCGTACACGTAGTTCGGCTGGAAGTGGATGTCGGCGATCACCGGGATCTGGCTCTTCTTAGCGATGATCGGCAGCGCTTCGGCGTCGTCACGGCTGGGCACGGCGACGCGCACGATGTCGCATCCGGATGCCGTGAGCTCGGCGATCTGCTGCAGAGTGGCGTTGATGTTCGGGGTGGGTGTCGTGGTCATCGACTGCACGCTCACCGGGGCGTCGCCGCCGACGAGCACCTTGCCCACCTTGATCTGCCGCGTCTTGCGGCGCGGGGCGAGGACTTCGGGGATCTTCGGCATACCGAGATTGACTGCTGGCACGCGCCTAGCTTACGCGCGCCCTCCGTCAGCGCCGCTGTTCGGGGTTCTGCGGGGCGCCACCCGCGGCTCGAGCCTCCTTCGCGCACCGGTCGAGCACGATCCACTGTGTCTTCTCTTCTGCGTCCTCTCCTCCACAAGAAGAACTTTCACGTCTTATCAAATTCAGTAGAACATACCTTCGAATCCTGCGAAAATGGGTGCATGGCCCAGACCACGCTCCCCGACCTCGAGGCGCTGACCGCCGCCCTCGCGGCGGTCGCGGTGCTGTCGGTGGAGCAGGCCGTCCTGGGCGCGCTGTCCGATGACCGGTTGCTGGACTGGCAGGCCGGCTATGCCGAGCTGACCCGCTCGGTGCAGGTCCGCAGTGCCGCGGTGGTCGGCGAGATCGCCCGCCGCTCGGCACCGGAGCTCGGCCACGACGGGCTGGCGCAGCGCACCGGGCACCGCACCGCGGAGAAGTTCGTGGCCGCCACCACCGGGGTGACCGAGGCCGAGGCCAGAACCCTGGTCAGCGTCGGCGCGATCATGGTGAACGCGGCCGAGACCGATGCCGGCGACCCCACCACGGAGCGGTCGTTCAAGCAGTCCCGGCCCTGGCTGGACGAGGTCGGCCGGGCGGTGGCCCGCGACGAGCTGTCGGTGGCGAAGGCCGAGGCGATCCGCAACGGCCTGGGCGACCTGCCGGCCGAGCAGCCCGCCGCTGCCGCCGGCACCGACCCCGGCGCTGCTCCTGGCGCTGCTGCGGGCGGGGTGACGGCGGCCGATCTGGCCGGGGCGGTGCTGCGGTTACTCGCCGAGGCACCGGAGCTGTCCGCCGACCGGCTCTACCGGCGGGCCCGCGAGCTCCGCGACGAACTCGACGCGGCCGGCATCCTGGACCGGGAACGGGCCCTGCACCAGGCGCGCAGCATCCGCCGCTACCGGCAACCGGACGGGATGACCCGCTACGTGATCACCGCCGACCCGGAAAACGCCGAGCTGATCGATCAGACCATCGACGCCCTCACCTCCCCCAAACGCGGCGGCCCCCGGTTCGTGACCCCGGCCGACCTGGCCCGGGCCGAGGCCATCGAGGCCGACCCGCGCTCCCCGGAACAGCTCGCCTTCGACGGCTTCCTCGCCCTGCTGCAGCTGGGCATCGACGCCGACCCCGGACAGATCTGCGGCAGCCGCAAACCCGCCGTCCGCCTGCTGGTCGCCGAAACCGAACTGCAAAAAACCGACGGCCGCGGCTGGATCGAGGGACAGAAGGTCCCGGTGTCGATGCAGACCATCACCCGGGCCATGTGCGAGGCCGGAGTGGTGCCGATCAGCTTCGGCGACGACGGCCAATCGCTCCGCCTCGGCCGCGAACAACGCCTGTTCAACCCGAAACAACGACTGGTCCTCGCCGCCCGAGACGGCGGCTGCATGTGGCCGGACTGCGACCGCCCCGCCTCCTGGTGCGAAGCCCACCACATCGACGAATGGGACCGCGACCACGGGCTGACCGACGTCGAGAACGGCATCCTGCTCTGCCGACATCACCACCTGCTGCTCCACGACCACGGCTGGAGCATCACCCGCGCCCACGGACAGTACTGGCTAATCCCACCCGCCTCGGTCGACCCGCAACAAAAACCCCGACCCATGCCCTCCCGCAGCCAAGCACTCGCCGACCTACAACAACGCCCGGCATGAGCACCCGACCGGCCAACCAGCCCACCGGCATGAGCCCCGGACCGACAAGCCGGACGACCGCGCTGGCCCCGTCCAGCCGGCCGACCGCGCGACCGGCACCAGGCATCCACGCCGCCTTGTTGTTCTGGCCGTCCGCGTCTCGCCTGCTGTCCTCACCCTCGTCGCCGTCTGGGCCGACTTCTTGCCGTCCTCGTGTGGCCATGCTCGACGTCCTAGCCAGCGTCGTCGTTCTGGCCATCCTCGACGTCGTTGCCGCCCTCGCGGTCCAGGCAGTCCTGGCCATCCTTGTCCCGCTGACGGTCCTTGCTACCCGCGCGCGCCCTACAGTCCTCGCCGCTCTGGAAGGTCGCTCGGCTGCCGAAGGCCGGCTACTCCGCGACGCGCTCTCGCACGCCGATGTGCGCGTGCAGCGCCTCGTCGAACACCTCGGGGTACTCCAGGTGCGGCGAGTGGCCGCAATCGTCGAGCGCCAGTTCGCGGTATTCGCCGCCATGCGCCTGGTACTGCTCAAGCACCGCACGGGTCTGCAGGATCATCGGCTGCGACGGCGCCACCTCGTCACCCGGCCAACCCGGGATGGCACCGATCTTTCCCAGCACGTTCAGGTCGTAGAACGAGTTGTCCCCAACGATGGCGTCATCCACCCCGCGCACCCACAGGATCGGCGGCTTCGACTCAAGGTCGACAATCCCGGTCACATTGAAGTGCACCGGCGACATCGTGTTCAGGATGCCGCGCCCTCCCGCCGCGAAGCCCGGCCAGCTCTCCGACGGCACCGAGTCGCCCGGGTAGTTGCCCGGACCGGTCTTCGTCGACAGCATCGACTCCACCCAGATGTCCTCGTATGGCAGGTTCTCCGGATGCTTCACGTAGGTGGTGCGGTACACGACCCGCGGCGAGGTGGGGCCCTCATCCGAGGTGTCACGCGCCTCAAGCCTGGCCACGAAGTCGGGGTTCGTTCCCCCTCCACCGGTACCCGCGCCATCCGTGGTGAGCGGTCGGCCGTTCTCGCCCACCGTTCCGCCGAACCCGTACGGCGACACCGGTGCGATCACGGTCAGCGTCTGCACCGAAGGGCCATGGTCGAGCAGGTACTGGAACGTGACTCCGGCGCCCATGCTCCAGCCCACGAAGTGCGCCCGATCGATGCCGAGCTCCTCCAACACGGAGGCCACGTCATCCGAGTAGTCGCGCAATCCCCGCGTCGCGTCGACCGGCAACGTCTGGCTGTCACCGAAGCCGCGCAGGTCGATCGCGATGCCGCGGATGTCGTCGGGTAACGCCAGCAGCGTCGGCTGCCAGAACAGCGACGACGACACGTTTCCGTGGATGAACACCACGGTCTCGGCGTCGCCTTGCCCGGGCCTCTCGAGCACGTTCGCGGTGAGCCGATCGGTGGTAACCGACCGCTGGGTGATGCCATCGAACAGGGTTGCAACCATGGAACTCTCCTTCGTCATTGAAGAACCGTGAGTTAGCCGAAAATGCTAGTGCGCGCGCCCTCTGACCAGCATTTTCGGCTAACTCAGGGACGTTCGCGGTTGAAACAACTGGGTCAGGATGCCGCGGCGAACTCTTTCGCGTTGATCAGCGGCGGCTCGGTGGCGTCGATCACCGTCTGCACGTCGACACCGGGCGCCAGCTCGCGCAGCACCAGTCCCTGCTCGGTGACATCGATCACGGCCAGGTCGGTGATGATGCGGTCGACGACGCCCCGGCCGGTGAGCGGCAGCGAGCACTCGTTCACGATCTTCGCGCTGCCGTCTCTCGCCACGTGCTCCATCAGCACAATCACGCGTTCCGCGCCGTGCACCAGGTCCATGGCGCCGCCCGGGCCCTTCACCATCTTGCCGGGGATCATCCAGTTCGCCAGATCGCCGGCGGCGGACACCTGCATGGCGCCAAGGATCGCGGCGTCGATCTTGCCGCCGCGGATCATGCCGAAGCTGGTGGCGGAGTCGAAGAACGCCGCGCCGGGCAGCACCGTGACGGTCTCCTTGCCGGCGTTGATCAGGTCGGGGTCGACTGCGTCATCCGACGGGTATGGGCCGACGCCCAGGATGCCGTTCTCCGACTGCAGCACCACGGTCACGCCGTCCGGCACATAGTTCGGGACCAGCGTCGGCAGGCCGATGCCGAGGTTGACGTAGGAGCCGTCGCTCAATTCCTGCGCGGCACGAGCCGCCATTTCGGTGCGGGACAGTGTCATGATTACGCTCCCTCGACGGTGGTGGTGTGGTCGGCGACCGACACGGTGCGCTTCTCGATGCGCTTCTCGATGTTCGGGCCGACCTCGACGATGCGGCTCACATAGACGCCGGGCAGGTGCACCTGGTCCGGGTCGATCTCACCAGGTTCGACCAGTTCCTCGACCTGGGCAATGCAAATCCGGCCGGCCATCGCCGCCAGTGGCGAAAAGTTGCGGGCCGCCTTGTTGAAGACCAGGTTTCCGTGACGGTCGCCGCGCAGCGCGTGGATCAGGGCGAAGTCGGTGGTGATGGCGTCCTCCAGCACGAACTCGCGTGAGCCGCGCGCGGTGTCGAACTCGCGCACCTCCTTCTGCGGGGAGGCCACCGAGACGCCGCCGGCGCCGTCGTAACGCCGCGGCAGTCCGCCCTCGGCGACCTGGGTGCCGACGCCGGTCTGGGTGAAGAACGCCGCGATGCCGGATCCGCCGGCGCGCAGCTTCTCGGCCAGGGTGCCCTGCGGGGTGAGTTCCACCTCGAGTTCACCGGAAAGGAACTGCCGTTCGAATTCCTTGTTCTCGCCGACGTAGGACGAGGTCATCTTGCGGATGCGCTTCTCGGCGAGCAGCAGGCCGAGCCCCCAGTCGTCGACGCCGCAGTTGTTACTGACGATGCTGAGGTCACCGACCCCGCGGTCGAGCAGCGCGGTGATCAGCGCCATCGGGTTGCCCGACAGGCCGAACCCACCCACCGCGATCGACGCCCCGGCTGGGATGTCGGCCACGGCCTCGGCTGCGGAACCAACTTCTTTGTTGATGGTCATGCGGAAACCTCCGTTGTCTGGCCACTGCCCGCGCTCACGCGAGCGACGGCGCCGCTGACGATGGGCAGAACCTGGCGTACGCCGTGCTCGGCCATCACGATCGTATAGTGATTGACGTCCACCGCCTCGTGGGTGGTCAGCTGCGGCATCCGCGCCTCCCATTCGATGACGAGTTCGCGTGAGTACAGCGCCGGGATCTGCCCGAGCAGGCCGCGCGGCGCCCGCACGAACTGGGTCGGAATCGACAGCTCGGCCAGAGCCTCGGCGTACCGCTCGTCGCCGCTCAGCTGTCGGGAGTCCTGCGCCACGGCATCGATCAGCGCCGACGGCCGCAGCTCTGGCGCATCGCCCTGCAGGTCGTAGTCGACATACTGCTCCATGGTCGGGTTCCAGTCGGCGGCGAACGCCGGGTGCACCCGCCAGAAGTCGCGGTACTCCTCGACGCTGGCGAAACGCATCGCAAGCCGTTCGGCGGCCGGGCCGATCAGCGCGGTGAGCAGGTCATCGTCGCTGACGCCGGCAGGCACCGGGATCGGCAGCCCGCCGTCGACGAGCAGCAGTTCGCCGACGCGGGACGGATGTCGCATGGCCAGGTTCGCCGAGACGAATCCGCCCATCGAGTGTCCGAGCACGGTGCACCGCTCGACGCCGAACGCGTCGAGTACGGCGGCGGCGTCATCCGCGTGGGTGGGCATTCCCCACGGGCCAGGCAACGCGTTGCTGCGGCCTCGGCCGCGCAGGTCGGGTGCGATGATCCGCAGCTGCGGCGCGTGTTCGGCGAGCAGCGACCAGGCGCGGTGTGACGCGGTGATGCCGTGGATGGCGAGCACGGTGGGGGCGTCGTCATCACCCCAGACGCCGACCTGCAGTTCGCCGCCCTGTACCGGGATGGTGCGGCTTCGGTAGTTCGTCATCGTGCGCTCCATCCGCCGTCCATCGTGTACGACGCGCCGGTGACCATGCCGGCCGTGTCGCCGGCCAGCCAGAGCGCCAGGTCGGCGACCTCGTCCGGTTCGACCAGGCGCTTGATCGCGCTCTCGGTGAGCATCACCTTCTCCACCACCTCGGATTCCGGGATGCCGTGCAGCCGCGCCTGATCGGCGATCTGCTTCTCGACCAGCGGGGTGCGCACGTATGCGGGGTTGATGCAGTTGCTGGTGACCCCGTGCGGGCCTCCCTCGAGGCCGGTCACCTTGGAGAGACCTTCGAGACCGTGCTTGGCGGCAACGTACGCCGACTTGAACGCGCTCGCGCGCATCCCATGCACCGAACTGAGGTTGATCACTCGGCCGAACTTGCCCGCGTACATGTGCGGCAGCGCGGCGCGGATCAGCAGGAACGGCGATTCGAGCATCAGGGTGAGGATCAGGTGGAACTTCGCCGGGTCGAACTCCTCCAGTGGGCTGACGTGCTGGATTCCGGCGTTGTTGACCAGGATGTCGACGTCCAGGCTGAGGTCGGCGAGCGCCGCGGTGTCACTGAGATCGACCTGCCAGGCCTCTCCCCCGATCTCCGTGGCGATTTCGGTGGCTGCGTCGCCGTTGAGGTCGGCGACGACAACGTGCGCGCCCGCTGCGGCGAAGGCGCGCGCGGTGGCGGCGCCGATGCCGCTTGCGCCGCCGGTGACAAGGGCCTTGCGTCCGGTGAGGGTGGTGGTCACAGGGAGTCCTCCTGGTTGGTGCTGGCGTTGGTACCCGCATTGGTACTCGCGTTGGTGATGGGGTTGGTACTCGCGGTGGGCGAACCCAGGCCGCGCTGGATGAAGCGCATCATCTCGTCGAACACGTCGGGCGGAAGCACTGAGGTTTCCCCGGCCAGCGACGCACTGTCGTCATCCGCCGCGGCACGGTCGCCCCAGAGCACCCAGCGCATGCCGACCATTTCACCGATGCCCATCAGCAGCCAGGCAGCGACGGTGGGATCCGCGGTGATCTCGCCGGCATCCTTCGCCCGACTGAGCCCCTCGATGTACCCCTCGACGATGCGGGTGTAGTGCAGCCGCAGCGCGCGCGGTGACACGAACTCGGCCTCCCGCACAATGCGGTAGAGCGCGGGGTGTGCGGCGGTGAATTCGAAGAAGCCGTGGAAGCCGAGTCGTTCCGCTTCGATTCGGGATGTCGCGCCGGCTGCAGCCTCGCTCATGCTGTGCCGCACCCGCCGGTTCAGGTCTTCGACCAGTTCCTCGAACACCTGCAGCTTGCTGTCGAAGTACAGGTAGAAGGTGCCCTGCCCGACGCCGGCCTGCTCGGTGATGCGCACGATGGATGCCTCGGTGTATCCCACGTCGGCGAACACGGTCTCGGCTGCCGCGATGATGCGGGCTCGGGTGGCGGTGCCGCGGGCGGTGCGGGGGGCTGCGGCGATCATCGGATACCTCGGGTTTCAGTTGGTGCTGTTTCTGGTGGTGCTGTTTCAGAAGGCGCGGTTTCAGCCATCCAGCGTTCGAGCAGTACCCGGCGCTGCGCCTTCGAGCTTGAGGTGCGCGGAATCTCCGCGACGAAACGGATGTGCTTGGGGGTCTTGAAACGGGCCAGCTTGCCGTCGAACCAGTCGATGAGCTCCTGCTCGTCGGTCGGGAATCCGGGTCGCGCCACGACGAACGCGGCCCCGGCCTCGCCCCAGCGGTCATCGGGTACCCCCACGACCGCGACATCCGCCACCGCTGGATGCGCGAACAGCACGCCTTCCACCTCGGCGGGCGCGACGCTCTCCCCGCCCGAGATGAAGATGTCCTTGATGCGGTCGATCACCTGGAAGTAGCCGTCGCCGTCGCGGGTCACCAGGTCGCCGGTGTGCAGCCACCCGCCCTGCAGTGCCGCCTCGGTGGCCGCGGTGTCGCGGAAGTAGCCCGCGAAGACGCTCGGACCGCGCACCAGCAGTTCGCCGCTGGCTGCACCGTCGAGGAACTCGCCGGTTACCGGGTCGGCGACCGCGACCTGCACGTGCGGGTACGGCTTGCCGGCGAGGCCGACCTTGGTGCGGGCGTCTTCGTCTGGCAGGCAGAGCACGTTGGGGGATGCCTCGGTGAGTCCGTAACCCTGGGTGAGGGCCACTCCCCTGCCGTGCCAGGTGCGCAGCAGCGGCTGCGGCATGGATGCCCCGCCGACGATGGCGTGCTTCAGGCTGGATAGGTCGGCGCCGGCGAATGCCGGATGTTCAGCGAGGAACAGGTAGTTCGCGGGAACGCCCATCATGGTGCTGATGCGGCGTTCCTGGATTAACTGCAGCACCCGGCCGGGCTCGAAGGTGCGCTCGAGCACCACAGTGGCGCCGGTCCACCAGGCCAGCAGCGGCTGGATGTTCCATCCGCCCACGTGGTAGTGCGGCAGCACGGCGAGCACGATGTCGGTCCCGGTCATCTCCACCGTGCGGGAGAGCGACAGGTTCGTCCAGAAGCAGTTGGCGTGAGTAAGGATGGCGGCCTTCGGGCGGTCCACCGTGCCCGAGGTGAAGATCATCAGCAGGGCGTCGTCATCCTGCACCGCCCGGCGCACCAGGGGTTCCTCGAGCCGGCGACCCGGCGCGGGCACACGGCGCTCCACGCCGTGTTCACCGAGGCTTGACACCGGCAGCACTCGCGGGAGTCGTTCCCTGGCGGCGGTGGCGAGGGAGAGGAATTCCTCTTCGATCAGCAGCAGCGCCGGATCAGCCTGCTCGAGCTGCAGCGCCAATTCGCGAGGCGACAGCCGCCAGGACAGCGGCACCAGCACCAGGCCCGCCTTCGCGCAGGCGAAGAACAGCACCACGTGGTCGGAGCTGTTGCCGGTGACCGTGGCGATGCGGTCGCCCACCCCATATCCGGCGGTTAGCAACGCGGCGGCGAGACGCGAGGCGCGGGCATCGAGCTCGCGGTAGCTGAGCACGACTCCACGGTCATCGATGGCGGTGCGGTGCGGGGTGACGATCGCGCGATCCGCGGTCCAGCTGCCGAGGGTGTGCAGCCCGGCCGTGCCCGTCGGAAGACTCACAGTGCCGCCTCTTCTCTGCTCTCCAGCCCGACCTTCGTTGGTCGGTTCGTCCGGCGGAATCGGCCGGGAATGCTGGCCAGACCGCCGGGAAGGAAGAGCACAACCAGAATAAACAGCGTGCCGAGGATGAACAGCGGCTCAGACAGCGGGATGCGCAGGAACGCGGGCAGGTCGGCGATGGCATCGGATGACGCGAGCGCGGTGAGCCTCTGGTCGAGCAGGGTGTAAACGATGCCCCCGACCACGGCACCCCACCGGGAGCCGACCCCGCCGAGCACCACGATGACCAGGAGCGTCAGGGTGAAGTCGCTGGAGACGTTCGTCGGGTTCGCGCCGCTCTGCAGCAGCAGGTACAACATGCCGACGACAGCGGCCAGAGTGGACGCGAGCACCACGGCGATCAGTTTCACCGAAAACGGCTTCATGCCGAGCACCCGCACCCGCAGTTCGTTTTCCCGCACGGCCACGGCGACGTGGCCGGCGCGCGAGTGCTCGTACCAGGTGACGATCAGGAACACGATCACCACGATGGCGAGCGCCAGCCAGTACATGTTGCGGGTGTTCACCACCCCGACCAGGAAGTCGGGCACGTTGTCGGTGGCGAGCGCCAGGCCTTCCTCGCCGCCCGTGACCCCGGGGTTGCGGCGCACCAGCACCGAGCCGGCCTGCGCGAACGCGAGGGTCACCATGGCGAACGCGATGCCGGAGACCCTCAGGCTGAGCGAGCCGAGCAGCCCGGCGATCACGAGGGTGGCCACGAGCACGATCGCCATGCCCGCCAGCAGCGGCAGGTCGGTGAAGCGCAGCACGATGCCGAGCCCGTACGCGCCGATGGCGAAGTACAGCGCATGTCCGAACGAGAGCATGCCGGCGACGCCGAAGATCACGTGATAGCTGAGGGCCAGCGACGAGAACAGCAGGGCGAGCGCGAGCAGTTGCAGTGTTCCCGGCGTGTACGTTGCGCCCGGCAGCACACCGGGGATCGAGATGTTCAGCAGCGGCAGGATCGCGAACAGCACGACCAGGCCGATCCCGACGATCCAGGGCAGCAGTTTCCGGCGCGAGGAGGTGTGGGTATCTGTCATGGTCATGCCTTCGCTCCGAGGAGGCCTGCCGGCCGAACGAGCAGCACCGCGGCAAGCAGCAGCACAACCACCAGGTCGCCGGAGCCGTCGAGGTAGAAGTTGGCGAACTGTTGCAGTACTGCTACCAGCACCGACGCGATCGCCGCTCCGGGCAGCGAGCCGAGGCCGCCGATCACGGTGACGATGAACGCGAAGATCAGCAGCGACACCCCGAGGTGCGGTGACACGGAGCCGACATAGTGCGAGGCGAGCACGCCGCCGATGCCTGCCGCGGCACCGCCGATCGCGAAGACCAGGGTGAACGCGCGGCGCACATCGATGCCGAGCGCGGTGACCATCGACCGGTTCTCGACGCCGGCCCGGATCACCAGGCCGTACCGGGTGAACTTGAGGAACAGCACGATGGCGAGCAGCACCACTACCGCGCCGGCGATCAGCGCGAAGTACTCGTTCGGGATACGGGCGCCGAGGACGACGGTGATCTCGCCGAGCCAGGCCGGTCCGTTGACGAAGATCTGGTCGACGCCCCAGACGCCCTCGAACAGGGCGACCGTGGCAAGGCCCAGTCCGACGGTTACCAGCACCTGTTCGATGTGGCGCTGGTACAACGGCCGGATCAGCAGCAGCTCGGTGGCGGCGGCGACCAGCGCGCCGACCGCCGCGCCGACCATGATCGACACCGCGAAGGTGACCCAGCTGTCGCCCTCCATCCGCCTGGCGACTTCCCAGCCGGCGAACGCGCCGAGGGTGAGGAAGGAGCCGTGGGCGAAGTTCAGCACACCCATCAGCCCATAGATCAAAGAGAGCCCACTGGCCACCAGGAAGTAGAGAGCACCGAGCCCGAGGCCGGTGATCAACAGCAGTACTACCGTGCTCATCGCCCGGCCCCCTCGGAGAGTCGGTCGTCGTCTTTCGCTGCGCCGTGCACGCCAAGCAGCCGGGTGGTGAGTTCGTCGTCGTCGAGCAGTTCGCGCGCGTTGCCGGTGTGCACCACTCGTCCCCCCTCGATCACGACCACGGTCTCGGCGAGCTGGCGCACCACCTGCAGGTTCTGTTCGACCAGCAGGATCGGTACGGATGCCGCGGCAGTTTCCAGTGCCTGCCCGACCTCAAGCACGATCCGCGGCGCGAGGCCCTTGGTCGGTTCGTCGACCAGCAGCAGCTTGTTCTCGTTCTGCAGGGTGCGGGCGAGCGACAGCATCTGCTGTTGCCCACCGGACAGGGTGCCGGCCGCCTGGCCGGCCCGCGGGACGAGGTCGGGGAACAGGTCGTCGACCAGGGCGCGATTCGGCGCTCCGCCGCGTTCGGCGAGACGCATGTTCTCGGCCACGGTCAGCTTGGAGAACACCTCTCGGTCTTCCGGCACGTAGCCGATGCCGAGCTGCACGACTCTGTGCGTGTGTAGGCCGTCGATGCGGCTGCCGCTGAATTCCACGCTGCCGCGCCGTTCGATCAGTCCCAGGATGGCCTTGATGGTGCTGGTCTTGCCGACGCCATTGCGGCCGAGCAGCGCGGTCACGCCGGTCGGCGGCACCTCGAAGCTGACGTCCTCGACGACTTGCTGTCCGGCGATCCGGGCATTCAGCCCGGCGACTCGCAGGATGGGGGCGGTCATACGGTTTCTCCGAGGTAGGCGGTCTGCACGACCGGGTTGGCCATGATGGCCGAGGGTGTGTCGACGGCGAGCAGCTGGCCGTGGTGCATCACCGCGACGCGGTCAACCAGGCCCAGCAGAACGTCCATGTGGTGTTCCACCATCAGCACGGTGCGGCCCGATTTGTGCACCTGGTCGATGACGGCACTGAGGCCCGGGACATCCGCAGATCCCACTCCCGCCATCGGCTCATCGAGCAGGATGACGCGGGGGTCCCCGGCCAGCAGCATGGCGATCTCGAGCTTGCGCTTGTCGCCGTGCGAGAGCACGCCGGCTGAAGTGGTGAGGTGCTTCATCAGGCCGACCTCGTCGAGACGCTCCCGCGCGATGCGGGTGGCGTCGTCGGTGCCGCGCGGGAAGCGCAGCAGGCTGATCGATTGGCCGAGGGCTACCTGGGCGGCCAGGCGCACGTTCTCCAGCGCGCTGAGCGCCGGGAAGATGCTGGATGTCTGGAAGGTGCGGCCGAGACCAGCCCGTGCTCGTTTGTCGATCGGGTCGGCGGTGACGTCGTTGCCCTCCAGCAGCACTGTTCCCTCTGTGGGGGTCATTACTCCTGAGATCAGGTTGAACAACGTTGTCTTGCCTGCCCCATTGGGGCCGATCACTCCGAGCATCTCGCCCTTGCCGACCTGGAGCGACACGTCATCGATGATGCGTGCGCCCCCAATCTGCAGGCCGAGGTGCTCGACGGCGAGCACGGGCTGGTCTGTCATCAGTTGTCGGCCTTACTTGGCGAGCGGCGGGGTGACGGTGTCGGCGTCGATCGTGTCGATCAGCTCCGGAACCCAGGTCTCGCCATCCTTCGTCAGCTTCGCCTGGTACATGTTCTGCAGCATCGCGTGGTCTTCGGCGCGGATCGTCACGGTGCCCTTGGGGCCTTCGAACTCCCAGCCTTCGAGCGAGTCGATCATGGCGTCGACGTCGTCTCCGCCGCCCTCCTCGATCGCCTGCACGATCATCAGCGCGGCGTTGAAGCCGTCCGGTGAGAACAGGTCGGCCTTGTGGCCGTTCGCCTCCAGGTGCTTGATCATCGCGGCCTCAACCTCGTTGTCGGCAGCCCCGCCGTGGTAGTGGTTGAGGAAGCTGATCTTCTCGCCTGCGGCGGCGTACGCGCCGTAGGTGGCGACGTCACCGAGGCCGGTCACGACCGTGGTGGCGTCGAACACGCCCTGCTGGTCGAGCGACTGCCACATGGCGCCGGAGGTGGCGCCGGCCCAGGCCACGAAGACCAGGTCGGGGGCTGCCTGCACGATCTGCTGCGCGAACGGGGTGAACTCTGTGGCGTCTTCCGGAACCAGCACGCTGGTGACCTCGGCGCCCTTGCCGCCGAGTACCGCCTGCACGCCGGTGAAGTTGCCGTTGCCGAAGGCGTTGTTCTGAGCGAGCACCAGCACGCTCTTGCCTGCCGGGTCGCCGATGAAGGTACCGGCGGTTGCGACATCCTGGTAGGTCTGTCGGCCGGAGCGGAAGGTGTAGCCATTCACACCGGTGATGCCGTCAGCCGCGGCCGGCCCGGAGATGTAGAGCACCTTGTTCTGCTCGGCCTGCTCGGCGAGCGCGAGCGCGATGCCGGAAGACGCGGTGCCGGCGAGGATCTTGGTGCCCTGGCCGATGGCGTCGCGGGCCAGGTTGACGGCGGTGTCGGCGTCGCCGGCGTCGTCGGAGATGGTGATGTCGATCGCGCGGCCGCCGGCTTCCTTGGTGCCGTCGGTGGCGTAGTCGATGCCCGCCTCGAAGCCGGCGATGTACGCCTCGCCGTAGGTGGCGAGCGGTCCGGTCTGTGAGGTGATCAGCGACACCGCGACCGGGGCGAGTTCTTCGCCCTCGGCCGCCGGTTCGTTGGTGGTCGCGGTCGGAGCGCATCCGGCCAGTGCCAGACCGACCGACGCGATAAGCGCCGGGATCAGGTACTTCTTTGTAGCCCGCATGTGATTGCCTTTCCTGCTGTCGTAGGAGGAGATGAGAAAGTCTGGTGCTAACCTGACACTCGATTCAGGTTTCAGTAACGATAGTCACGCGGGCGTTGTACTGTCAATGTGACGGCCGCAACACTGGCCGCAACACTGGCGAAGGAGCCAAGCATGTCCACGGATGTTGTCATTCTCTCAGCTGTTCGCACGCCGCTGGGCAAAGTACGCGGGCAACTCGCGCCGCTCAGCGCCGTCGAACTCGGCGCGATCGTCATCCGCGCGGCGGTGGAACGCGCCGGTGTGTCGCCCGACGACGTGCAGGCGGTGATCATGGGCCAGGTACTGCAGGCCGGCAGTGGCCAGAACCCGTCGCGACAGGCCGCCGTCAAGGCCGGCCTCGGCTGGGACGTGCCGTCGACCACCACCAACCGGGTCTGCCTGTCCGGCCTCAGCGCCGTGATTGACGCGGCGCGCGTCATCCGCGCCGGCGAGGCCGACGTGGTCGTGGCCGGAGGCATGGAGTCGATGACCAACGCACCGCACCTGCTGCAGGGGTCGCGGATGGGTTGGGCATACGGCACGGTGTCGGCCATCGACCACGCCGCATACGACGGCCTCACCGACGCCTACGACGGACTGTCGATGGGCGCGTCGACTGAGGCGCACGTGGGCAAGCTCGGACTTACCCGGGCCGAACAGGACGAGATCGCCGCCGCCTCGCACCAGCGAGCCGCCGCCGCGCACAGCGACGGCCTGTTCGACGAGGAGATCATTCCGGTCGAGATCGTCGGTCGCCGCGGCGAGGTCACCATCGTCAGCGCCGACGAGGGCGTACGCGCCGACAGCACAGTCGACACGCTGAGCAAGCTGCGACCCGCCTTCGCCGCGCAGGGCACGATCACCGCGGGCAACTCGTCGCCGCTGAGCGACGGGGCATCCGCGCTCGTCATCGCCAGCCGCGACTTCGCTGAGGCGCACGGACTCGAGTGGCTCGCCGTGATCGGCAGCGCCGCCCAGACCGCCGGCCCAGACAACTCGCTGCACTCGCAGCCCTCGCGAGCCATCAACGCCGCGCTGGCCAAGGCGGGGTGGAGCGTCGGCGACCTCGACCTGGTCGAGATCAACGAGGCGTTCGCCGCGGTGGCGCTGCAGTCGAGCCGTGACCTGGGCATCTCGAACGAGATCGTGAACATCCACGGCGGGGCGATCGCGATGGGTCATCCGATCGGGGCATCCGGCGCCCGGCTCGTGACGCACGCAGCCCACGAACTGGCCAGGCGCGGATCGGGCAAGGCCGCGGTCTCGCTCTGCGGCGGCGGAGGCCAGGGCGACGCGCTCCTCCTGTCGCGCTAACCCGGCGCGGGCGGGCGGCCCGCTGAGTGCGCATCCGCAGCTGACGTGCGGCATCCGCGGCTGAGTCGAGCCGTCCGCGTCCGCGCCGCGCGCGCAGAACGGCAGTGTTTCGCGGTGACGCGCCGCAGATATCCGGTTTTCACCGGCGCGTTGAAGCGGAATGCTGCCGTTCTGCGCGGACCGAAACCGACTGGACAACCGGCTAGGCGCGCGCTACAGCAGGGTGATCGGCTTTACGATGTCCGCGTAGATGAGCAGCGCGCTCATGCCGCCGAGGATGATCACCACAGCCAGCGTGATCGGCACCAGCTTCGCGGTGTCGACCGGGCCCGGATCGGGCCGGCGGAACAGCTTCGCGAAGAACCGGCGGATGCCCTCCCAGAGCGCGCCGGCCACGTGTCCGCCGTCGAGCGGCATCAGCGGAATCAGGTTGAACACGAACAATGCCACGTTCAGCGACGCCACCAGCCCGACCAGGGATGCCGCGCGCTCCGTGACGGGAGCGTCGATCGACGCGATCTCCCCGGCGAGCCGACCGACGCCGACCACGCTGATCGGTCCGTTCGGGTCGCGTTCCTCGGGACCGAACGCGGCCTCAGCGATGTCGATGAGGCGCTGCGGCAGGTGGAGGATCACGTTGCCGACGGCCACGATGTTGTCCCCCACCGCGGGCAGCACCGCGGATGCCGGCTGCTGAGCCAGCTCATAGGCGGCGCCCACCCCGATGAACCCGACCTCAGTCGTGATCGGATTGCCCGCGGCATCCAGTTTCATCTGGCCGGCGTCGTCGAAGACGGGACGTTCGGTCAGCAGCGGGGTGACCTGCACGGTGCGGATGTCGCCGTCGCGTTCGATCTGGAACGCGATGGCCCGGCCGGGGTTGTCGCGGATGGTCTGGGTGGCCTGTGCCCAGGATTCCACTGGCTCGCCGTCGACGCTGAGCAGCTTGTCGCCGGGCTGGAGGCCGGCGGCGGCGCCGGGTGCGCGCGGGTCGCCCGGGGCGCACTCGGTGGCGGTGCTGTCGGCGGACTGCACGCATTCCGACACGCTGCCGAGCGTGGTGGAGGGCTGGCTGATCCCGAAGCCCATGAACAGCACGGCGTACAGCACGACCGCGATCAGCAGGTTCATGAACGGCCCGCCGAGCATCACAATGATGCGCTTGTAGACCGGTAGCCGGTAAAAGGTGCGCTCTTCCTCGCCCTCGGTGACCGTGTCGGCGGAGGAGTCCCGCGCATCCTGAACCATGGTGTCGAAGAAGCTCGTGCTGGCGGTGCGGGCCTTCGCGCCCTGCTTGGCCGGCGGGTACATGCCCGCCATCGAGATGTAGCCGCCGAGCGGGATCGCCTTCACGCCGTACTCGGTCTCGCCGCGCCGTTTCGAGAACAGCGTCGGGCCGAAGCCGATCATGTACTGGCCGACCTTGACCCTGAACAGCTTCGCCGGCACCAGGTGGCCGATTTCGTGCAGCCCGATCGACAGCGCGAGCCCGACCACAATGATCAGGATCCCCACGACATACAGCAGTACAGACTCCACGCCAGAAGAATACGGGACAATGGCTGTATGACTTCGCAGGGAACTGACAACGAGGTCGGCACTGTCTTCGCTGATCGCTACCGGGTCGTGGCAGTGATCGGGCGAGGCGGCATGGCGTCCGTTTACCGGGCCGAAGACCAGGTGCTCGGCCGCACGGTGGCGCTCAAGGTGTTCCGCACCACGCTCGCCGACGCCGACGACATCAAACGGCAGACCGATGAGATCCGGATGCTGGCCACCCTGAACCACCCGAGCCTGGTTACCCTGTTCGACGCGGTCGCCAGCGACGACGCCTCGGCGTTCCTGGTGATGGAGTTCGTCGACGGGCCGGATCTACGGCATGTGCTCGATGCGGGAGAGATGGATGCCGCGACGGCCGCGCTGCTCGGAGCCGATGTCGCCGACGCGCTGCAGTACGTGCACGAGCAGGGTGTGGTGCACCGCGACGTGAAGCCCGCCAACATCCTGGTGCCCAATGAGCGTCAGCAGTCCACCGGTCCGCGCGCGAAACTCGCGGACTTCGGCATCGCCCGGCTGGTCGACGGCGCCCACCACACTGCCACCGGCTCGGTGATCGGCACCGCCAACTACCTGAGCCCCGAGCAGGCGCTCGGCAAGCCCCTCACCGCGGCCAGCGACGTGTACTCGCTCGGCCTGGTGATCCTGGAGTGCCTCACCGGACGGCGCGCCTTCCCCGGCTCCGCCCTCGAGTCGGCCGCCGCGCGGGTGACCCGCGATCCCGAGCTGCCCGACACACTGCCCGACGGCTGGGAGAACCTGCTCACCGCGATGACCCACCGCGAACCAGAGGCCCGGCCGAGCGCGGGAGAGGTGGCGTTCATGCTGCGGCAACTTGCCGCCGTGCCGGTCGCGACCGAGGTGCTCGAACCCACCCGCGAACTGCAGGCCGTGCCGATGCCCGCCCACCCCGTCACCGCGCCCACCGAGATGATGGATGCCGCGAACACCGCCGGAGCATCCGCGGTGGGTACCGCTGCCGCGGGTATCGCCGCCGCTGCCGGTACCGCCACCGCCCCTGCCCTGCCGACCCAGCCGCCAGCCGGCAGCGCCACCGCACCGACATCCGCCCGGCCCCAGCAGAATCGCCGACGTCGCGCCCTGGTGGCTGGCGGCATTGGCGCGCTGCTAGTCGCGGCCGTGATCGCGATCCTGATCTGGGTGAATGCGCCACCGCCCGCGACTCCCCCGGTGCAGTACCCGGCGGTCGAGGGCGACCTCGGCACGCATCTCGAGCAGCTGCAGAAGACGGTAGAGCCATGAGACGTCGATTGATCACCCTGACCCTGGCCGGCACCCTGCTGCTGGCCGGCTGCGCATCGAATCAGCCGACCTTCGACCCGGCTGCGGCCGAGGATCTGCAGGCCGGTGTGCTCTCGGTGAGTGAGGCCTCGGCATCCGGCGACCTGCAGGGCGCGCTCACCCGCCTCGACGAACTCACCGTGGCCGTGAACGACGCCCTCGCCCGCGGTGCCATCACGCCGGAACGCCACCAGGCAATCGTGTCAGCCATCGACCTGGTCCGCGCCGACCTCGCCGCGGCCATCGAGGCCGCGAAGCCCAAGCCGACGCCGACGCCGACTCCGACTCAATCGGACGACGAGGACGACAACGACGGCGAGGGCAACGAGAACGGCAAGAACGACAAGGACGACAAGAAGGACGAGAAGAAGGACGAGAAGAAGAACGACAAGTCGGACGGCGACTCGGAATCGACGCCTACGCCAACCGAGACCTCCAACAACACTCCGACGCCGACCAATTCAGACGAATGGACGGATGACGGCAGCGACGACGGCGAGTAACCGCTCACCGACGCAGAACCGGCAGTACCGCTAGCCGGCCTGAGCGATCACGCGATCTGCTTCACCCCGCGCCCACACCTCGGCCGCCAGCACGCCCGGCAGCGTCGCCTCGCCCACCGAGTGCCGGTCGACGACCGCTCGCACCGTGTCGAGGATGTCGAGGTAGCCGATCGCTCCGGCGTGGAACGCGATCACCGTCTGCTCGTTCGCCGCGTTGAACACCGCCGGGAAGGTCGCGCCGGCCTCCCCCACCTGCTTCGCGAGCTGCACCGCGGGGAATGCTTCGGTGTCTAGCGGTTCGAACGTCCAGGTGCTGGCGGTGGTCCAGTCCAGCGGCGCACCGACATCCGGAACCCGGTTCGGCCAGTCCAGACCGAGCGAGATCGGCAGCCGCATGTCCGGCGGTGAGCACTGCGCGATCGTTGACCCGTCGATGAACTCGACCATGGAGTGCACGATCGACTGTGGGTGCACGGTCACCTCGATCTGCGCGTACGGCACGTCGAACAGCAGGTGCGCCTCAATCACCTCGAGCCCCTTGTTCACCAGGGTGGACGAGTTGGTGGTGACGACCAGGCCCATGTCCCAGGTCGGATGCGCCAGCGCCTCGGCCGGGGTGACATCGCGCAGCGAGTCACGGCTGCGTCCACGGAATGGGCCACCGGATGCCGTGAGCACCAGCCGCCGCACCTCGCTGGGTGCGCCCGACCTGAGTGCTTGCGCGAGGGCGGAGTGCTCGGAGTCGACCGGCACGATCTGCCCGGGCGCCGCGGCCTGCTTCACCAGGTCGCCGCCGACGATCAGGCTCTCCTTGTTCGCCAGCGCGAGCGTGGCGCCGGTCTCGAGCGCGGCCAGCGTCGGGCCGAGACCGACCGATCCGGTGATGCCGTTCAGCACGACATCCGCCTCGACGCTCCGCACCAGCGCGGCCGCGTCATCCGCGCCGAACGCGGTCTCGGTCACGCCGAACCTGGCCGCCTGCTCGGCGACGAGTTCGCGGTTGCTGCCCGCGGTGAGCCCGACCACCTGGAACCGGTCGGGGTTCGCGGCGATGACGTCGAGCGCCTGGGTGCCGATGGAGCCGGTGGAGCCGAGGATGATGACGCGTCGCATGGGTCTATCCTCCCGCAGGTTCTATTTGGCGAGCGCTGCGAAAACGGCCGAGCGCGCGTGCCGCGGCGGCGGCGTTCGGCCGTTCGGGCAGCGCTCGTGTGCGCTTCCGGCTACGAGGTAGCGAGGATGTCGACGATGAAGACCAGGGTGTCGTCGGCGGCGATGCCCGCCTTCTCGTTTCCGCCCTGCGGGCCGTAGCCCTGCGCCGGCGGGATGATCGCGATCACCTGTGAGCCGACGTTCTGCCCGACGAGTGCCTTCTGGAAGCCTTCGATCACGCCGGTGGTCGGGAACTGGGTCGGCTCACCGCGCTCCCAGCTGCCGTCGAAGACCTCGCCGGTGCGCCAGTTGATGCCCTGGTAGTGCACGGTGACCGTGTCGCCGTCCTCCACGACGGTGCCCTCTGCCTTCTGCAGCACAGCGATCTGCAGGTCGGCCGGCGGCGCGGCATCCGGAATCGTGACCGTGGGCGTGCCGTCCTCGGCCAGCTCGACGGTCGGGAATCCGGCGGGTGCCTCCTGCGGGGTGCCCTCGGCGCGCTCCAGCGGCGGTTCGGCGATCGCGAGAACGTCGGCCACGAACACGAGCGACTGCTCGCCGGTGACTCCGAGCGGCTCGGCGCCGGCGTCGCCCCACAGGTCGGCGGGCGGAATCACGCCGACCACTCGCGAACCCACCGCGCTGCACTCCAGGGTCTTCACCAGTCCGCTGAGGAACTGCTCCTCATCGACGGTGATCGGGGTGGCGGTGCCCTCGGTGTGACCGGTGGTGGAGACCTCTTCGCCGGTCTCGGCGTTCACCATGGTGAAGTCGATGTTGGCGATCGACCCGTTCTCGATCTTTTCGCCGTCACCCTCGATCACGACGCTGCGCTCGGTCTTCTTGACCGACAGCGGAGTCTCGAACTTGATCTCCGGCTTCGCGCCGAAGTCGCCGGTGACCTCGATCGACTCGGACGCCGATCCGCTCGGGGTGCAGCCCTCAGACGCCTTCTTCGCGTCGCCCGACTGCTCGGCCGGCGCACAGGCCGCGAGCGTGGCCACCAGGCCGAAAACCATTACCAGGGTTGCACCAGCGCGCACGCGAAAACCTCACAGAGAAGAAACGGGGAAGGCTCCAGTCTGGTGCATCCGCCTGAACATCGAGTGACAACCGCGGTGAGAGATCGCGGCCGGTTCACTTCTCACTGGTCGAGGCGCACAATGACCACATGCCCGACGACGCGGCAGAGCAATCAGAAAATCCGGATGCCGCGGCATCCCGAGCGCTTCGTGCTCAGTTGCTCGCGACTGAGCACTGGAGCCTGCTGGCCTCGCGGGGCACGACCCAGAGCGAGGTGCTCACCCGCATCAGCATGTTCCTCACGCTGGTGTCGGCGGGGCTCGTGAGTCTTGCCCTGGTCGGCCAGGCCAGCGATTTCTCGGAGGCGTTCGGTGTGTTCGCGATCGCCGTGCTCGGGGTGGTTGCGCTTGTCGGCGTGCTCACGCAGGTGCGCGTGCTGAACGTGGCGATGGAAGACCTGATGTACGTGCTCGCGATGAACCGGCTGCGGGCCGCCTACGTCGACCTCGACCCAGGGATCGCCGACACATTGATGGCGTCCACCCGCGACGATTACGCGGGCGTGAGGCAGACGTACTACTTCCTGACGCCGCGGCGCGGACAGAGCCAATTCGTCGGCAGCAGCATGCTGTTCATCATCGCGGTGAACTCCGCGATGATCGGACTGCTCATCGGCGCGATCGTCAACGCGCTTGGCGCGGTCACGTGGTTGGTGGTGCTTATCGGCGCCGTGATCGGGGCAGCGTTCGGCGTGTTCTCGGTCTGGCGGGGTCAACGGCGCTTCCTCGGCTTCTGGAAGCAGTACCGTCCGCTCAATCCGTCGCCGACGACGCCAGATCCGGCTCCGGATGCGGCTGCGCCTCCGGATCCGCCACACTGATCTCCGGCTCGTGCCGCACCGGGAAGTTCACCGACTGGGCGATGAAGCAGATCTGCTCCGCCTCGTCGTGCAGCCGCAACGCCAGCTCGAGGTCCCCCGACGCGATCGTCATCCGCGGCCGCAGCGTCACCTCGGTGAAGCGGCCGCCGGCTCCGTTCATCCGGATGGTGCCGGAGGCGGCGTCGGTGTAGCTGGTCACCGCGATGCCGTGCTTGGTGGCCAGGTAGAAGTAGCTCATCATGTGGCACTGGGCGAGGGCGCCGATCAGCAGCTCCTCCGGGTTCCACCGGTCGGCGTCGCCGCGGAAGACCGGGGCTGCCGAGCCGAGCAGGTCGGGCTTACCGTCGTGGGAGAGCACGTGCTCGCGGCTGAAGTCGCGCGGGCCACTGGTGCCGGTTCCGCGGTTTCCGGTCCACTGCAGCGCGACAGAAAAGTGGTGCTCAGGTGTCATGACAGGCCTTCCCTCCCCCAACTAAGATCGGTTCAATCATGACTGATGTGTCTGAAGCATCCGCACCCGTCCCGCTCACCGAGGAGCGCCGCATTGTCACGGCGATCCCCGGGCCGAAATCGCGGGCACTTCATGAGCGACGACTGGCCGTGGTGGCCGCCGGCGTCTCCAGCGCCCTGCCGGTCTACATCGAGCGCGCGCACGGCGCGATCCTCGTCGACGTGGACGGCAACCAGTTCATCGACCTCGGCGCCGGGATCGGCGTCACCACGATCGGCCACACCGACGAGGCCGTGGTGTCCGCGGCATCCGCTCAGCTGGCACAGGTCACCCATACGGCGTTCGGCATCACCCCCTATGAGCCGTACGTACGGGTCGCCGAGCTGCTCGCCGAGCACACCCCCGGCGACCACGCGAAGAAGTCGCTGCTGGTGAACTCCGGTGCCGAGGCGGTGGAGAACGGTGTGAAGATCGCCCGCAAGTTCACCGGCCGGCGCGGCGTCGCGGTGCTCGACCACGCGTTCCACGGCCGCACCAACCTGGCCATGACGATGACCTTCAAGTCGATGCCGTACAAGGCGGGTTTCGGCCCGTTCGCCCCGGAGGTCTACCGCGCGCCCGGCTCGTACCCGTTCCGGGATGGGCTGAGCGGCACCGAGGCCGCCGCGCACACGATCGCCTACCTGGAGAAGACGGTCGGGCCCTCCGACTTGGCCTGTCTGGTGGTCGAACCGATCCAGGGCGAGGGCGGCTTCATGGTCCCGGCCGACGGATACCTGCCCGCGCTGCAGGAATGGTGCAGCACCCACGGCATCGTCTTCATCGCCGACGAGATCCAGAGCGGCATGGGCCGCACCGGCCGCTACTTCGCCAGCGAGCACTTCGGCCTGGTGCCCGACCTGGTGCTGACCGCCAAGGGCATCGCCGGCGGGCTGCCACTGGCCGGCGTGACCGGACGCAGCGAGATCATGGATGCCGCGCACGCCGGCGGCCTCGGCGGCACCTTCGGCGGCAACCCGGTCTCCTGCGCCGCGGCGATCGCCGTGTTCGAGCGGATCGAGCAGCACAACCTGCTCGCCGAGGCGCAGCGCATCGAGGCGACCCTGAAGCCGGAGCTGCTGAACCTCCAGCAGAAGTACGGCGTGATCGGCGACGTGCGCGGCATCGGCGCCATGCTCGCCATCGAACTGGTGGAACCGGGCAGCACCACCCCGCTTCCCGAGGCGGTCAACAGCATCGTCGCGTTCGCCGCCCAGCAGGGCGTGCTGCTGCTGTCGGCGGGCACCTGGGGCAACGTGCTGCGTTTCCTGCCGAGCCTTGCCATCAGCGACGACCTGCTCGGCCAGGCGGTGCGCGTGCTCGACGACGCCCTCGCCGCCCTGTGACCGACGTGCTGTCGGCGGCGGGAGCCGTCGAACTCGCCGTTCTCGAGCGCTCCGGCATGATCGAGTCGCGTCACCTGGGGGTGGCGGTGGTCGTCGGACCGGATGCCGCGAGCCTGCGTGAACTAGGCGACGTCGACGCGCTTATCTATCCGCGATCGACCCTGAAACCGGTGCAGGCGATCACCGCGCTGCGGCTCGGCGCCGACCTCGACGGCGAGGAGCTCGTGCTCGCCACCGCCAGCCACGCCGGAACCGCCGAGCATGTGGCCGTGGTGCGCCGCATCCTCGACCGGGCCGGCCTCGATGAGAGCGCGCTGCAGTGCCCCGCCGACTGGCCGTCGGATCGGGCCGCCCGCACGGCCGCCACCGCGCCGCATCCGCTCAGCATGAACTGCTCGGGCAAGCACGCCGCGTTCCTGCTGGCCTGCGTCCGAAACGACTGGCCCACCGACTCGTACCTGGAGCTGGAGCATCCGCTGCAGCAGGCGATCCTCGCCTCCGTGCAGGAGTTCACCGGGCACCCGGTCGAGCACTCCGGCGTCGACGGCTGCGGGGCCCCGGTGCACGCGGTCACCGTGCGCGGGCTCGCGACGGCGATCTCGCGGGTGACCGGGCCGACCGACGACCCCGACGCCAGCCGTCTGGCCGCGGCGATCCGCGAGCATCCCTGGGCGATCGACGGCCCCGGCCGGGCGAACACGGTCACCATCGAGAAGCTGGGCTTGATCGCGAAGCTCGGCGCGGAGGGCGTTATGGTGATGGGCGCGGCCGATGGCACCGCCGTCGCGCTGAAAACGCTGGACGGCTCGCTGCGCGCCGCCACCACCGTCGCGCTGCAACTGCTGGTCGAGGCGGGTGCGGTGGACGCGGATGCCGCGGCCGAGGTGATCGCGGTGACCTCGGAGCGGGTGCTCGGCGGCGCGCGCCCGGTGGGCGAGCTGCGCGCGGTCGTCTAGCCACGGGCTTCTGCGGCGCTGAGGTCTGCCATGTGGGCCTTCCCGGCCGGAAGGACCGTTTACCAGACCTCACCCCTTGGGTTGGGGAAGTGCCTCCGGGCAAACAGGGAACTGTGGTGCTCGATCCCCCACACTCCGTGCGCCCGCGTCACTGCGGTTTGATGTTCTGGTTGTTCTGGAACACGTTGTCCGGGTCGTACTTGCGTTTCAGGGCCGCCAGGCGCTCGTAGTGATGGCCGTAAGCCGCACGCACGCGGCCCTCGCCCTCGTCGCTGAGGTAGTTCACGTAGACGTCACCCGTCGTGTGCGGCTGCATGGCGTCCCAGAACTGGCGTGCCCATTCGATGTGCCGTTCCTGCTCGTGCGGCTCGGACCAGATGGCAGCGATGATCAGGTCGTAGGCGGCGTCACGGTGGCCGAACGCAGTGGCGTCGTTGGGGACCCGGGCAACGGCGCCGCCGAACTGGTCAATGATGACCATCGGCCGCGCTGACGGCGCGGCTTCCATGAAGGCGACCAGGGTGTCGATTGCGGGGTCGCTCAGTTCGTTGAGGTTGCTGGACTTCCAATAGTTGAGGAGTCCGAACGGGAAATCGCCGTCATACGCCTGCTGCACGTCGCAGTAGCTCATCGCCATGATCATGTCCTCCAGTGGTGAGCCGAACTCGCGCACCGGCCGCAACAGTTCCTCACCCTCTTCCTGCGGCCCGAAGTACACCACGAAAAGCATGACGGCCCGCTGTCCGTCCGGCAGCGTCGCCAGGCCTGCCTCGACGAACAGGTCGTCCGGGGCGCCCTGGGAGTACTCGCGATAGAACCGCAACACGTCTCTGGCTGCGCTGAACGGGTGGACCACCGGGCCGGCGATGACCTGCCCGACGGGGTGCAACGTGTATTCGAACGAGGTGACGATCCCGAAATTGCCACCGCCGCCGCGCAGCCCCCAGAACAGGTCGACATTCTCGGTGGCGCTCGCGGTGACGAAATTGCCGTCGGCGGTGACGACGTCCGCCGAGAGCAGGTTGTCGCAGGCCAGTCCGTGTTTGCGTTGCAGCCAGCCGATGCCGCCGCCCAGGGTGAGCCCAGCAATACCCGTGGTGGACACCGCCCCACCAGTCGTGGCCAGCCCGAACGCCTGCGTCTCGCGGTCGAACTCACCCCAGGTCAGTCCAGCCTGCGCGTGCGCGACCCGCCCCACCGGATCCACCCGCATCCCCTTCATCGCCGACAGGTCGATGACGATTCCTCCGTCGCAGACAGCCTTCCCTGCCACGTTGTGGCCACCACCGCGGACCGCGACCGCAAGTCCGTGCTCCACGCCGAAACGAAGCGCGGCCATCACGTCGGCCACCCCGGAGCAGCGAGCGATCACCGCCGGCCGTTTGTCGATCATGCCGTTGTGGACCCTGCGAGCGGTGTCGTACCCCGGATCATCCGGACCGAGTACCAGGCCCCGCAATCCGGCCCTCAGAGACTCTAAGTCAGGCTCCGCGAGGATAAACGTCATCGTCTCCACCTCCATCACACATCGGGTATTCCCGATCGTCCCACCGGCGGGTGTCGCCGACAAGGGCCTGCGTTACTCGTCAAACCAGGCGAAGGCGGGCATCCGCATCGAAGGTGACAGGGGTGAGGTCTGGCACGTGTTCGTGAGGTCTGCGGTTTGGTCCTTCCCGCTTGCCCGGAAGGGCCGATCTCCAGACTTCAGCGAAATCGAAATTGGGCGCCCGAGGAGCGACCCTCACGGGAACAGCGACTCCACCACCTCACGGAACGCCTCGCCGTGGCGCGCGACATCCGCGGTACTGGTCGCCGGACTCATCAGCGCCATGTTGTGAAACGGCGTGATCAGGATGCCGCGATTCAGGGCGTGCAGGTGCAGATACTGTTGCAGCTCGAAGTCGTCCGCGTCCGCCGCCTCCCGGCCGTTGCGCGGCGGGGTCGGCCGGAAGCTGTACTCGGCGCGGCAGCCGAGCTGCGTCACCTGCCAGGGCACGTCGTAGTCGTCGATCACCTGCTGCACCCCGTCGGTCCACTCGGTGGCGCGGGCGATCATGCCCGGCCACACCTCCGGGGTCAGCACCTCAGCGAGCGTGGCGCGCACCCCCGCCATCGACACGGCGTTGCCGGCCAGGGTGCCGCCCACTCCCCCCACATCGATGTCCTCCAGCACCAGCGAGTTGCGCACCCGCGCGGCGAACTCCTCGGTCATGCCATATGCGGCGGCCGGGATGCCGCCGCCGATGGTCTTGCCCACCACCACGGCATCCGGAATCAGACCGTCACGGGCGGTCATCCCGCCGGGCCCGGCGCACAGGGTGTGGGTCTCGTCGATGATCAGCAGCGTGCCGGCGCTGTCGCAGAACTCGCGCAGCGCGTCGTGCCAGTCGGGGTCAGGCAGCACGATGCCGATATTCGTCAGCGCCGGCTCGATCAGCACCGCCGCGATGTCGCCGACGGCGAGCGCCCGCTCCAGCGCCGGCACATCGTTGAACGGCACCACCACGGTGGTCTCGGCCGGCGGCACCGGGGCGCCGATCGTGCCGCGGCGTTCGGTCACGGCGCCCTCCGGCGACAGGGTCGCAAACGTCTCGTCGACGCTGCCGTGATAGCAGTAGTCAACCACCAGGATCTTGCGCCGCCCGGTCACCTGCCGGGCGAAGCGGATCAGCGACCGGTTGGCGTCGGTGGCGGTCAGGGTGAACTGCCAGCTGCTCAGCCCGAAACGCTCGGCGAGCAGGGTCGCCGCCTCCGCGGCATCCGCGGTCGGAAGCATGAATGTCGCCCCGCGGGCCAACTGCTCACTGATGGCGCGAACGGATGCCGCGGGCGCATGCCCGCACATGGCGCCGGTGTCGCCCAGGCAGAGGTCGACGTGATCGATGCCGTCGGCGCACTCGAAGTGCGCGCCGATGGCGCCCTTCACGTACACCGGCCACGGGCCCGGCCACTTCGCCATCCACAGCATCGGCACCCCGTCAGGCAGGTGCGGGGTGGCCTCACGCCAGAGCCGCTCCGACTCCGGCCTGGCGATGCGGAAGGTGTCGACCTCGTGATCCCACAGCCGCCGCAGCCGATCCCGATCCGGGAACATTCCTACCCCTACCCCTGCCTCAATTGCCGCTTACGCCGGGCGGCACTGGAGACCTGCGCGGCGACAACGATGATGATCGCCGCGAAGAACACGATGCTGGCGATCACGTTGGCCTCGGCGGGGATGCCGCGGGCGGCCGCCGTGTAGATGTACTTCGGGAAGGTGACGGCAGGGCCGGAGTTGAACGTGGTGATGATGAAGTCGTCGAAGCTCAACGCGAACGACAGCAGCGCGGCGGCCATGATCCCGGGCAGCAGCAGCGGGAACGTGATGCGCCAGAACACCTGGTTCGGTGACCCGTACAGGTCTCGTCCGGCTTCCTCGAGCGCCGGGTCGAGCGAGGCGACCCGGGCTCGCACGGTGACCACGACGAAGCTGATGCAGAACATCACGTGCGCGATGATGATGGTGCCAAGCCCCTTGGCGACGCCGGCGGCGAGGAACTGGGCGGCGAGTCCGGCGCCGAGCACTACTTCCGGGGTGGCCATCGGCAGGAACAGCAGCAGGGTGGTGCTTGCCCTGAACCGGAACCGGTATCGCACCAGGGCGATCGCGATCATGGTGCCGAGGGCGGTGGCGATCACGGTGGCGACCACCCCGACGAAGATGCTGTTCGCGAACGCCGAGCAGACCCCCTGCGCGTTGCACAGCTGCGTCCAGTTCTCGAGGGTGAAGGCGCGCCAGGTGATGTTGGTGCGGCGGTAGTCGTTGAACGAGAAGACGATCGTGTAGACGATCGGGATGAGCAGGAAGATGAACGCGATCACGCTGTAGGCGGCGAGTCCCCAGCGTCCGGCCCCGAGCCGGAATGTGCGGCGTGGGGCGGCTGGCGTGGTGGCCGCGGCATCCGTCAGCACGGCACCGCCTTGCAGGGTCATAGCAGGTCCTCCGTTCCGGAGCGGCGCACGTAGAAGCTCACCAGCACGAGGATCGCGGCCATCAGCAGCAGCGACAGCGCGGCAGCCGCCGGGTAGTTCTGCAGCACCAGGAAGTTCGCCTCGATCACGTTGCCGATCATCGCCGTGTCGACGGAGCCGAGGAAGTCGCGGCTGGCGTTGATGTAGTCACCCGCCGCGGGAATGAAGGTGAGCAGGGTGCCCGAGAGGATGCCGGGCATCGACAGCGGAATGGTGACGGTGCGGAATGTGGTCCACGGCGACGCGTACAGGTCGCTGCCCGCCTCGACGAAGCGGAGGTCGAGTCGCTCCAGCGAGGTGTAGATCGGCAGGGTCATGAACGGGATGAAGTTGTAGGTCAGTCCGAAGATCACCGAGAACGGGGTACCGGTGAGCTGTGCGTCCGGCGGCAGCAGACTGAAGGTCTGCAGCGAGCTGACCAGCCAGCCCTCATCGGAGAGAATCTGCTTCCAGGCCAGGGTGCGCAGCAGGAAGCTGATGAAGAACGGGGCGATCACCAGGGTGAGGGCGAGGCTCTGCAGCAGCGGGAAGCGGCGCAGGTTCACCCCGATGAAGTACGCCAGCGGGTAGCTGATCAGCAGCGCGGCGATGGTGGCCGCGGTCGCATACCCGAACGACCGAATGATGTTCGGCCAGTACAGCTCCATCACGGTCAGGTAGTTCTGCCACTGGAACGCGTAGTCGTACGCTCCGATGTCGCCGATCGCGCTCGGCGTCTGCAGGCTCGTAAACACCAGCGACAGCAGCGGTGCGAGGAAGAACACCAGCAGGTACAGGATGCCGGGCAGCAGCAGGAACAGCGCGATGCGGCTCTTCTTCCGCGGTGTAGGCGCGGCGACGGGCTCTGCGGTGGCGAACGCTCCGAAGGCCATGCTCAGCCCTCCCCGAGCTCCGCTTCGAGCCGTTCGCGGCGCTGCACGGCGATCGCCTCGGTTGAGGAGTCCTGCGCGATGTGTTCCGCCTCACCGGGGTGGTCGGCGACTCCGAACCCGTGCTCCACCAGCCAACTGATCCACACCTCGTTGCCCTCCTGCACGGCTGGTCCGAACGCCGTGTTCTGCGCGAAGACAGTCACGAGGCCGGCGGGCATCGCCAGCCGGTACGAGGTGCTCATTCCGGTGAACGACACATCGGTCACCCGCCCGGGACCGGCCACATTCACCCCGGCCGTGCGTTCCGGTTCCGAGGTGTGCAGCCGCAGTTTCTCGGGTCGGATGCCGACGGTCACCGCGCCGCGGTGCCGCTGTGCTCGCGCGGTGGGCACCTCGATCCGGTTGCCGGCGATGTCGACCACGAACGAGTCGGCGCCGGTGGTGACCACCTCCCCGGTGAACAGGTTCGACTGGCCGAGGAAGTTGGCCACGAACGTGGTGCGTGGCAGCTCGTACAGGGTTTCCGGTGATCCCAACTGTTCGATCCGGCCCTTGTTCATCACCGCGACGGTGTCGGCCATGGTCATGGCCTCCTCCTGGTCGTGGGTGACGTGCAGGAAGGTCAGCCCCACCTCAGATTGGATTCCCTTCAGCTCCAGCTGCATCTGCCGCCGCAGCTTCAGGTCCAGGGCGCCGAGCGGCTCGTCGAGCAGCAGCAGCGCCGGCCGGTTGACGACCGCCCTGGCGAGCGCGACGCGCTGCTGCTGCCCGCCGGACAGTTGGGCGGGCTTCCGCTGCGCCAGATGGTCAAGTTCCACCAGTCGCAGCACCTCGTGAGCCTTGTCGAGGGGGGCGCTGATCCGGCGCCGTTTCAGCCCGAACGCCACGTTCTCCAGCACCGTCATGTGCGGGAACAGCGCGTAGCTCTGGAACACCGTGTTCACCGGCCGCTGGTACGGCTTGGTGTCCGTGACATCCTTCCCCCCGATCAGGATGCGTCCGGATGTCGCCTCCTCCAGCCCGGCGACCAGTCGAAGCGTCGTCGTCTTGCCGCAGCCGGACGGCCCGAGCAGGGCGAAGAACGACCCGGCCGGAATCGTCAGGTTCAACTCGTCGATGGCCGTGAACCCGGGAAACCGTTTGGTGATGCCGACCAGTTCGAGGTCGGCGCCCGACGCGTCAAAGTTTCCGTGAGCCAACGGTCAACCTCCGCCCAGCAAGACGCTCTGGTACTCGGCCCCGAACTCCTGCTCTTCCGCATTGCTCAGGGTGCGGAACACATGCACCTGAGACAGGGTCTCCTCGTTGGGGAAGATCAGCTGGTTGTCGGCCAGGGCAGGGTCGATCGCGGCCGCGGCCTCCTTGGCTCCCTCCACCGGGGTGACGTAGTTCACATACGCGGCCACCTCGGCAGCCACTTCCGGTTCGTAGTAGTAGTTGATCAGCGTTTCCACGTTCGTCTTGCGGGTCGAGCCCATCGGAACGACGAACGCTTCGTTCCACAGCGTGCCGCCCGCTTCCGGGATCGCGAAGATCCATTTGTCGCCGGCTTCCGCATTCAGCAGCGTGATGTCGCCTGACCAGCAGATGGCGGCGAGGGTGTCCTCGTTCTGCAGGTCCTCGATGTACGAGTTGCCGCGCACGGCACCGATCTGGCCTGAGCCCACCTGTTCGCGGAAGACATCCATGCCCGTCTGAAAGTCCGCGGCGCTGAAGTCGGTGATGTCGATGCCCTCCTGCAGCATGATCAGGCCGAGGGTGTCGCGCATCTCCGAGAGCACCCCGATGCGGCCCGACAGCTCGGGGTTCCACAGGTCGTTTACGCTCGTCATCCCGTTCGGGATCTTCTCCTTGTTCCAGCAGATCCCGGCGAATCCCGCCTGCCAGGGCACGCTCCTGGTGCGGTCGGGGTCGAAGTCCGGGTGCGCGAGCGACGGGGTCAGGTTCTTGATGTTGGGAATGTTGGCGTGATCAAGCTCCTGCACGTAGTTCAGGCGCACGAGCCGGGACACCATCCAGTCGGTCAGGACGACCGTGTCGGCGCCGATGTCCTGGCCGAGCGCGAGCTGGTCACGCACCTTGGCGTAGTAGGTGTTGTTGTCGTCGACGTCGACCAGGTATTCGACCTCGATGCCGGTCTGCTCGGTGAATGCGATCAGCGTCGGGTAGTTGCCCTCATCGTCCTGGTCGAGGTACGACGGCCAGTTGGCCCAGCGCAGCGTCTTGTCGGTGTCGGATTCGTCGGTGGCCGGCGTGAGTTCGCCTCCGGCTTGCGGCGCGCAGGCGGCCAAGGCCAGCGCTGCAGCGGAGACCCCGACGCCCTTCAATACGGCACGACGGGAGACCTGGGCGCGCTGCGCCTCGGCGATCAACCGCCGAATGATCGGGTCTTCCGGGAGCGGACGGTTCATGGCGAACTCCTCACGAACAGGACGCACCGCGCACCTTCGCGGTGTGTGCGTTGATACTGCCACACCGACGCCCGGAACAGAACAGGAAATCGGAGAAAAACCTCCCTCTGAAACACGAATGTGACGAAATCAGCACGTTGACGCAGGTTTATGCTGCGGAATCCTTACCACCGCCTATTACGCTGGCAGAGCGAGGGCAGTGTGGCCCGTCGCGCACACGTGAGGCGTGGGGAGAGTCATGAGAGTCGCCGTTCCGAGCGAGATCAAGAACAACGAATTTCGGGTGGCGATCACCCCCGCGGGCGTGCACGACCTGGTCGCGCACGGGCACGAGGTGTTCGTGCAGGCTGGCGCGGGTGCCGGTTCATCGATCAACGATGATGACTACCGCCACTCTGGAGCGACGATCACTCCGGATGCCGCCAGCTCCTGGCAGATCGCCGAACTGCTGCTGAAGGTGAAGGAACCGATCGAGAGCGAATACCGCTACTTCCGCGATGATCTGGTGTTGTTCGCGTACCTGCACCTGGCCGCGGAACCCCGGCTCACCGACGCTCTGATCGAGAGCCGGATGACGGCGATCGCCTACGAGACCGTGCAGCTGCCGTCGCGGGCGCTGCCGTTGCTGGCTCCGATGAGCGAGGTCGCCGGGCGGCTCTCGGTGATCGTCGGCGCGAACGCCATGCTGAAGCCGAACGGCGGGCCGGGGCTACTACTGCCCGGTGTGCCCGGCACCTACCCGTCCCGGGTGGTGGTGCTCGGCGGCGGCGTCGCCGGAACCAACGCGACCGCGCTGGCGGTGGGCCTCGGCGCCGACGTGACCGTGCTCGACACCAATCTTCAGCGGCTGCGCGAACTCGACGCCCAGTACGCCGGCCGCATCCGCACCGTCGCCTCGAACGGCTATGAGATCGAGCGCGCCGTGCTGGCCGCCGATCTGGTGATCGGGTCGGTGCTGGTGCCGGGCGCGAAGGCACCGAAGCTGGTGACGAACGACATGGTGTCCCGCATGAAGCCGGGCAGCGTGCTGGTCGACATCGCGGTGGACCAGGGCGGTTGCTTCGAGGACTCGCATCCCACCACGCACGCGGATCCCACCTTCACGGTGCACAACTCGCTGTTCTACTGTGTCGCGAATATGCCGGGCGCCGTTCCGCACACCTCGACGTTCGCGCTCACCAACGCGACGATGCCCTACGTGCGCGCCGTGGCCAGCAACGGGTGGCGACAGGCCATGGCCGCCGACGAGTCACTGGCCCACGGGCTCAACATCCACGGCGGTCACGTGGTGAACGAGCCGGTGGCCAGCGCGCTCGGGTTGACCCACTTCGCGCTCGACGACGTGCTGGTCTAGCTTGAGCTGACGTCCGCTGGTCCGCGCAGGCGGATCCGACAGGGCGGCGCGCCTGCCTCTACCAGCCAGGTGGTGCGGGTGCCGGCCTCGAACGGCGGCGGGAGTGCCCGGTCGCGCGTGAGTTGACGATAGTCCGCCGCGGTGCACCCGTCGACGATCAAGTCGGCGCCTGCGCGGAGTGCGCCGAGGGCGCCCCACCAGGATTGCCAGGCGTCCGGGTCTGCCACCAGAATGCGGTGACGCTCCCCCACCGCCACGCTCAGCTGCCGCGGGTCGCCGGAGCCCGCTCCGAGCTCGATCACCGTGTGATCACTGCCACCAAGGGCGGCGGCGCATTCCGCCGGGCGGTCGGCGGCCACGACGTAGTCGCGGTCACGCCGCGGCTCGAACGCGGGACGCCCGGCGGCCGGGTCGCCCGGCACCACCGGCACGCCCGCCACCACCGGCACCACCTGCACTCCCGCCACGCCCCGCACGCCTTGCACCACCAGCGGCTGGTGCTCCGACAGCCGCTGCGGCAGGTGCGCCACCTGCACCCGGTCACCGCGCCAGTGGCCGCCGCCCGGGGGCAGGTTCGGCAGGAAGGATGCCGCGTCGCCTCCGGCCAGCAGGTGCTCGTGGCGGTCGGGCAGCCGCAGGGTGACACGCGCCTCGAACAACGGCAGCAGCACCTGCAGTGCCGGGGTCGCCCGCTGCGCGGTGATCACCAGCTGCACGCCCGCGGTGTCGCGGGCGACGTGGGTGAGCATCTCGATGAACCGGTGCCGGTAGTCGTCGTCAAGCTTGGCGCAGACACTGTCGAGGTCGTCGAGCAGCAGCAGGCGCGGACCCACGACCTCACGCCGGAGCACCGCCTCGACGGCATCCCAGACCGCTTCGACTCCGGCGCCCACCCGCACCGCGGACGGATCCGCGGCCAGCACCGAGAGCAACGTCGACTTTCCGGAGCGGCGTCCACCGATCACCATCAGGTGTCCGTGCTCCTGCGGGTGGTAGACGGCTGCCTGCTGCCGTTGTTCGTGTGGAAGGTCGGTCAGCCCGAACGGGATGCCGGGTCCCGCGTGCTGCAGGTCGGCGAGCGGGATGAGCGCCGGCAGCGGGTCGCACCACGGCCGACGCGGCGCCCGTCCCGACGGAGTGTCGGCGATCGCCCGCTCGAGATCGGATGTCGCGGCCTTCGCCAACTGCACAAGCCGGGGAGGTCCCCCGGCGCTGAACACCGCTCGTCCCGCCGGATGCGTCGGAAGTTCCGCGGCATCCGGTACATCGACCACCGCGATGCTGTCCGCCCGGTTGTTGACCCGCAACGAGATGCGCACCGCGGCGTTGGCCAGCACCCCGTCGCGGACGACGCCGCCCGGCCGTTGCGTGCACAGCACAAGGTGCACGCCGAGCGAACGACCGCGGGCGGCAATGTCGCCGAATACGGTGGCGAGCTCCGGGAATTCGGCGATCATGGCGGCGTACTCGTCGACCACGATGACCAGGCGGGGGAACGCCGGGCGCCGCCCGGCGTCGTCGATCGAGCGCCGCCCGAGCCTGGCCAGTTCGCGCTCCCGGTGCCGCAGTTCCGCGCGCAGGCTGTCGAGCGCCCGGGCCGCCTCGCCGCCGTCGAGGTCGGTGATCACGCCGACGCAGTGCGGCAGGGCAGCCAGCGGGCGGAACGTGGCGCCACCCTTGAAATCGATCAGCAGGAACGTCACCGTCTCGGGAGTCCGTCCCGTCGCCATCGACAGGATCCAGCTGGTCAGCAGCTCGCTCTTGCCGCTGCCGGTCATGCCCGCGACCAGGGCGTGCGGCCCATCAGCGACCAAATCGACCCAGACGATGCCGTCGGCGTCCCGGCCGATCGGGCAGGCGAGTGTGGCGAGCGACAAGCTCGCCGGGGACACGCTCTGCGGGCCCGCGGTCACCGGGGAGGCACCGGCCGCGCCGACCGCGTCAGCCAGTAGCGGCGCCAGCTCAACCATCGCCGGCAGGCTGGCGCGCTGCCCGTCGATGGTGCCAGGAGCGGCACCTGCGCCAGCCAACCTGGCCAACCGCTCGGCCCAGGCTTCCGCCTCCCACGCGGTGACACCTCGCACCCGGATCGGGCCGGGCGCTGCGTCATCCGGAGATTCGCCGAGCACGCCGAGCGCGCCGGCCCCGACACGCAGCACCACCGCGCAGTCGCCCGGCACCAGGTCGGCGGATACCGCGACGCTGACTGCGAGGATCGACTCGCCAGATCCGCGGCGCACCGCCCGCAACTCTCCGGCGGCACCGTCCGGCGCGGTGGAGTGCGGCAGCCGGCTTGCCCAGCGCCACACGGCCGGGTCGTAGCGCCAGTGCACCGCAGCGGGCGGCAGCGCATGGGCGAGCTGCACCGCGAGTGACCGGGCGATCGGGTGCGCGATGCCGGGCGGACCGACGACGCCGATACCTGCCCGCGCGTCGACGACAACCGGTGCATCATCGAGCCGGAGGGCCTGCTCCTGCAGCAGCCGGAGGGCGCGCGCCACTGTCTCGTCACTGACGGTGGGCGCCCGGTCGACCCGCAGCGCGCTGGGCTGCACGCCCAAACCCAGCACCACCGCGACGGCATCACCGGGTACGGCGACCCAGCGGGTGGGGTCACGAGCGGGGCAGGCCAACGCCCCGGCGAGCCCAAGGTGACGGCGCTGCAGAGCCGCCCGTTCCCGGTCATGTTCGACGCCGATCGCATCGGCGGTGCGATGGCAGTCGTCGTCGAAGCGGCGCCGCTCCGTCCGCCGATGTCGCCGCGACTGCACCGCCCCGTCGCCCAGGCTCGCCACGGCGACCACCGGCCCGAGCATGGCGAACAGCAGCACGAACGGGGTCTCGGTCACCGCCCAGATTCCGAGCGACACCAGCACCGGCGCCACGGTGGCGAGCACAGGGAACGGCCGGGTCGGCACCGGTGCCGGCGGGCTGGGCAGGCTGACGCTCGGCGGCGGGTCAAACGCGCGAGCTGACATGCCGATAGCTCAGCACGAACCGGGCCGTCGCAGACCGCTGTTCAGCCGCGGAGTGGATGCCGCCGCCCGCGCGCGGAGGGGACGTCAGCTGAAGGTAATCAGCTAAGGACGCCAGCTGAATGTCGTCAGCTGATGATCAGGAACTGCTCGCCGATGTCGACTCGAGTGCCGCGGGTCACCCGGTACCGCTTGCCGGGCTCGCAGCGGCGCGGTGCGGTGCCGGGTTCGCGCACGACCGAGCCGTTGCCGGAGAACCGGTCGGTAACCCAGAACACGCCCGATTCCTGCCCGAACTCGAGGTGGGTCTTCGACACCGACTTGCCGGGATCGAAGATCGGAACGATGTGATCGAAGTACTCGCCGGGTTGAGTCTGCGGGTTGCGGCCGAGCAGTCCCGATCCGGTCACCGTCAGGTTCTCGCCGGTGCTGAACTGCAGCACGAACGGGTCGCCGCCGTGAGTGCGGCGCACGATCCGGGTGGCTTCGATGTCCTCCACTGCGGCCACGCGCGGCGACAGCACCGGGGTGAGGGGCTCGGTGGGCGGCTGCGCCAGGTCGTCCGGGCGCGGAAGGCTCGCCAGTTCCACCGGGTCGATCCGCGCCGTGTCGGAGTGCATCGCCTGGTGCACAGGGTTGACCGGTGTGGCTGGAGCCGGTGGCGCAACAGGAGCCGGTGCTGCAACCGATGCCGGCGGTGCGACCGCTGCCGGTGGTGCAACGAGCACCTCTGGCGCGGCGACCGGCGGCACGACCAGCGGCTGTGGCGCGACCGGTGGCTGCTTCGGCCGGGAATCGGTGAACCACGGTATCGAATCCGAGTCGATCAGCTCCGGCGTCGGCTGGGCCGCAGGCGTGGCCGCAGGCGTGGCCGCAGGCGTGGCCGCAGGCGTGGCCGCAGGCTCGTGCCAGCTGCGAGGCGCCTGCGGAGCGCGGAGTGGCGGAGGTGCTGGCGGCTCCACGAAGAGGACGGGTGGTGGCTGGATCGGGACGGCCGGGGTGCGCGGTCCGGTCGTGAAGTTGTCGGTCACCGAACGGGCGACGAAACCGCACTCGCCGCAGAAGATGTCGGCGGCGGCCATCGCGGCGCCGCACTGCTCGCAGTGCAACTCGGGCGCCTGATTGCCGTCCGGCTGCGGTACGACGGATGCCGGTGGCACGATCCGATTCGGCGGCGCGACAGCGCGACCGCATTCCCCGCAGAACATCGCGCCGCGCGGCAGCTCAGTCCCGCAGTGTGTGCATGTCACGAATCGGCCTCCCCCGAGCTGAAAGCCGTCAGCGGCCCTGCCGCCTGAACAGCTTCTTGCCACTATATCTGCCGCGACTTCGGGAGGAGCCGAGGGAGCGCGCGGAGAGCAGCGCCTTCAGTCGCTGCCATCTGGTCTGTCCCCGGCCCAGAGCCGCGCGCAGGTCGTGCACCGCATGCCAGACCCGGGTGGTGTCATCGGGCGCTGGTGTACTAGGCGAGAACACCGCCCGGTCGGTGACGGCGGCCAGCACGCGGGCCTGCGCACCGCCGGCAACCGCGGCCAGTTCGCGTCGGGTCGCGGATGCCGGCAGTTGGTAGCCATGGTCGAGGAGGGCGTCCTCGAACTCCTGCCAGCCGCCTCGAATGTTCTGCACCGGATCCTTCGCCCGCTGGCGGCGCCGGCGGCGCTGCACCTTCGCGGCGACCACCAGCAGGAACGGCGACGCGATCATGGCCAGCAGAACGAGGCTCACCCCGGCGACCCGCAGCGCGGCGAACAGGAACGCCAGGAACGGGTCAGGCGGCGCGATCTCCTCGGTGCTCTGCGGCGGGGACTGCTCGTTCGGATTCTCGTCCTGCACCACCGGCGGCGGAAGCACCGACTGCGGCCGCGACACCTGGGTCGGGTCTTCCGGTTGCTGCTCCGGGATGTCGCGGTGCGCGGGTGTCGGGTCGAGGCTGACCCAGCCGAACTCGGTGGTGTGCACCTCGACCCAGGCCGCGACATCCGACCCCGTCACCTGCACGGGCTGCGCGGTTGCCCCCGGCGCGAATCCGAAGACCACCCTGGCGGGAAAGCCGATCTGCCGGGCCATCAGCGCCGCGGCCACCGCGTACTGCTCCGCGTCGCCGATCATCGGGTCGTCTGCCAGCAGTTCGGTAATGCGGTCGGCCGCATGTCCCGAGCGGCTTCTCGGCTCGTCCGCGGCGATGCCGTGGCTCACATAGCCGTCACGGGCGAGCCCGTCGAGCGCGGCCACCAGTTTCGCACCGGGCTGCTCGATGCCGCTGGTGTAGTCGTCAAGCGTGTCGGGCAGCCCATCCGGCACCGCGGCGAGCGGTGGCATGGCGGCGTCGCCGGGGATGAGGGTGGCCAGCTCCCGATCGGTGGGCTGGGTCGGGATGACGGCGGTCAACCGGTAACGCGCGCCCGCGCCGACCCCGCCGAGAACCGCGGCGGTACGACTGTTGTCGTTGTAGTAGAACGCCTCACGCAGGCCGGTTGCGTCCTGGCCGGCGAAGTCGATCGCCTCGAACGCGCCCACGGTCGGCAGCCACACGCCGTCGTAGCCGTCGATACTGACGTCGACGGTCACCGACCGGCCGTCGACCTGCGACTGGTCAACGTCGGAGGGCACCCGGGTGAACGAGCCGGAGGCGCTGTCCACTTCATCGCTGCCGACGGAGTAGACCATGCCGTCGAACGTGTCGAGGGTGGCCAGGCGGATGCGGCCGTCCTCGGGCAGCCCGCTGATCGTCATTAGCGTCTCGGCGTCCGCGCCCGGTTGCAGGTAGTTGCGGAACCCGATTAGCGGGCTGACGTAGTCGCGCGGGTCGAACGGCTGCTCGATGGTGCTGCGCAGCACGATCCGGTCGCCGCCCGGCGGAAGCGCGGTCACCGCGGACGCTGCGGCGACCGAGGCGACGCACAAGATCACACCGACGCCCACCAGCGAGCGAGCGCCGGGAAAGAGGCGGTCCCGCACCGTTTCGAGCGGTCGGCCCGCGGCATCCGGCGCCTGCTTCGCCAGCAGCCGGATGGCGCCGCGTCTGCGGTACCAGCGCCGCCACACCAGCCAGAGCAGGCAGGCGGCGAGCATGCCGAGTGTCAGCAGCCGCGGCCACCATTCGGTTTCGGTGCCAAAGGCAAGGCCGGTGAGAAACAGGAGCGCGGGCGCGATCACTCCGAGCTCACCGAACGGGGCGCGCAGCGCCACGGACAGCGCGACGATCACCGAGACGAGGATCAGCACCATCGGCGGCACCAGCAGCGATTCGTAGCTGCCGACCGGCACGGTGATGGTGAGCAGCTGCTTCCAACCGAGGAACAGCCCGGAGGCGAGGTCGGTGAGTCCTTCGACGGTGGGCAGCCAGCCGAACAGGGCGCGGTCGGGCACCGCCAGGGGCACCCCGAATGCGAGCAGTGTCAGGAGGCCGGTTGCGGCGAGCACCGGAGCCGTCAGCCTGAGGAGCGAGCCGAGGATCGCCACGGCGCTCGCCAGCAGCGTCGTCAGCACTGCCATCACAACGAAGTGCGTGCTCTGGTAGATCGGCCACCAGGCGGCGATGGCGATGGCCGTGGTCGTCCACACCATGATCGTCGAGATGATCACGAACGCTGCGCTTGGCCGGCGCATCAGGCCACCGCCCGCGACCTGGCCAGCGCCTTCTGCAGGTCTTCCAGGTAGCCGATGGTGAGCACGCTCAGTCCGGCGACGCGACGCAACCCCGGCACGGCCTCCGGGTCGCAGACGATCGCCACCACTTCCACCCCGGCCGCGAACTGGGTGGAGGCGGCGCGCAGCATCGTCGGTGTCGGCGTGGACCCAATGACCAGAAACGCCACGGAGACTCCCGGCACCTTGTCGGAGGCGACGCGGGCGAGATCCAGAATGCCGAGGGCGGTCTCGGCCCGGTCAACGACGGCGAGGTCATCGAGCAGCCGGGAGCGCTTCAGCGTGGACATGGCCTTCACTGCGAACACCTTGCGTTTCGCGAACTCCGGTGTGCGGGCGCTGGCCACCACCGCCACGTCCCGTGAGTCACGGATGGCGCGCACGCCGAGGCTCGCCGCCACGCTCACAGCCAGCTCGAACTCGTCGTCGTTGCCGTAGTCGCCGTGGGCGAGGCTGAGCGCGATGACCAGGTGACTGCGCCGGGACTCCTCGAACTGGCGCACCATGTACGTGCCGGTCTTCGCTGTCGACTTCCAGTGGATGTTGCGACGCTCGTCACCCGGCGTGTACTCGCGCAGCGCGTGGAATGAGATGTCGCTCGTGGTGAGGTCGCGGGTGGGGCTGCCCTCCAGGTCGCGGATCAGGCCGGTGCTGGTCGCGGGCAGCGGGATGGTGCGCGGGTGGATGAACAGTTCCGCGCTGCCACTGAATAGGATCTCCCTCCGCACCAGGCCCACAGGGTCGGCGCGCACGGTGCGCACCGGTCCGACGGTGACGACGCCCCGTCGCCCGGTGGGCACGACGAAGTCGTGTTCACTGGAGCCACCCTTGGGCAGGCCCGGCATGGTGAACTCGGCGAGGCCGGCACCGACCGGCACCTCAACGGTCATGCTGAGCAGTCGGCGGCGGGTGGGGTTGGCGGCTTCCACTCGGCCGATCGCGGGCTCCCCGACGGTGACCCGGTTGTGCGGCACGGTGAGCGAGATGCGATGGGCGACCCGGCCGATCAGGTACACGGCCGCCACGCCGAGCAGCACCAGCCCGGCGAAGCCGAGCACGATCAGCTCGACCCAGCCGAGCAGGTATCCGGCGATCAACGCGAACGGCGCCAGCACCGCCATGGTCCAGCCCAGCGGGGTGACCACCGCGCCGACCCGGCTGGCGATCGTGGCGAGCAATGTGCGGCTCGAGTTCAGGGCGCGCGCCAGCGCGACGACGGTGTCGGCCCAAAATCCGGTGCGATGGCCGACAATGCGGGTGCGTGCGTTGGTCAGGCCGGCGGTCGCCGTCGCGAAATCGCTGTCGAACCGCGATCGTGTCGACGAAGCGTTCGCGCTCGTCCTCGTTTTCGCCGCGCGCCCCGGGTTCAGGGCCTTCTTCACACGGCTTGCCTGTCGGTGGGCGGCGGCGTTTCGATCAGGATCTGGCTGATGATGCTTGACGCGGTCACGCCGTCGAACTCGGCTTCGGCGTCCAGCACCAGACGGTGGGCCAGCACAGGCTCGACGAGCATCTTGATGTCGTCGGGCACGACGTAGTGCCGGCCGTTCGCGGCAGCGAAGGTCTTGGCAGCGCGCACCAGGGCAAGCGCGCCGCGCACACTCGCTCCGAGGCGCACCTCGGTGGTGCTGCGGGTGGCGTCGACCAGGCGGGAGACGTAGTCGTTGATCGAGGGGTCGACGTGCACGGTGCGAGCGAGCCCCGCCATGTCGATGACCACGTCGGAGGTGACGATTTCGGGCACGGTGACGTCGTGCGCCTTGGTGCCGGCACCTTCGAGGATCCGCAGCGTTGACGCGTGGTCGGGATAGCCGATCGATGCCTTCATCAGGAACCGGTCGAGCTGTGCTTCGGGCAGCCGGTAGGTGCCGGCCTGCTCGATCGGGTTCTGAGTGGCGATCACCATGAACGGCGCGGACACCGGATGGGTCACCCCATCGACGGTGACGCGTCCCTCTTCCATCACTTCGAGCAGTGCGGCCTGGGTCTTGGGGCTTGCCCGGTTGATCTCGTCGGCGAGCACGATGTTCGCGAACACCGGTCCCCGGTGAAAATCGAACGCGCCGCTGCGCTGGTCGTAGATGCTCACTCCGGTGATGTCACCGGGCAGCAGGTCTGGCGTGAACTGAACCCGGTTGCTGGTGCCGCGCACGCTCTGCGCCATCGCCCGGGCAAACGAGGTCTTCCCGGTGCCGGGAAAGTCTTCGAGCAGCAGGTGTCCCTCGCTGAACAGGGCGACGAAACCGAGCCGGATGACGGCGGTCTTACCCAGCAGCACCTTTTCGACGTTCGCGACCAGTCGGGCGAACGTCTCAGAGAACCAGGCCGCCTGTTCCGGCGTCATCGTCGCTGAGCTTTCCCTCACGGCTGTGTCTGACACCCGAATGCCTCCATCTGCCCTGGTCCGTGACCGGGGTCGGTCCACGTGTCTGTTCCGATCGTAACGGTGGCCTTGACTTGAACCGCGATGGCACCCGGGGGAACCGCAACACTGGGTGAGAAGCCGGACCAGTTGTCGTTGCCGCCGGGGCCCGGCTGGTTGTACGAGTACTGGTACTCGATCGCGGTGGGGACGCCCGCAGGATTGACCGGAGCGATCGGAACCGGCGCGCCGCCGACCGTGCACTCCTGCATGTTCGCGCGGGTGTTCACCGGCGTCGCGGTCGCGGCGTCCGATGCCGGGCCGCAGTATGCGTCTGTGCCGTCGCGACATCCGCGGAACTCGACGCCGAGAGCGCCGCCGTACACGGCCGAGTTCTGAGCGGAGGTGAGCCAGCCGTCGCCGGGTACGTCGACCCACGCCCCACCGCCGAGCCGGTACTGGAACTTCTGGGCCGTGCCGGATGCCACGTCGAGCCCGCCGCGATCGGCGACCCGCACGTCGAACCGGCCGCTGACGCCGCGGGCTTGGACGTCGACGTCTCCGGAGGCCTGACCTGGTGCCTTCATCGACACCACCGGTGGTGTCGATGCGGCCGTGCAGTAGAAGCCGTTGTCCGCGTAGACGAGGTAGGTGTACTCGCGGCCATCGACCGCGCTGGAGTCTGTCCAGCCGGAGCCCACACCACGCACGATCTCGGCCGGCTTGCTCGACGGGGTGCAGGCGGGTGCGGCCGCCTGACCGTCGACCCGACCCACCGAGTAGGTCACCGCCCCGGCCCCGTTCGGGCTGCTGTCCCCCCAAGTGACCGTCACTGCGCCCGACCCATCGGCGGCCGTGGCGGCGGTGACGCCCGGCGCCGCCGTCGGCGCACCGACCGCGACGACGGTCGCCGCGGTGGATCGACGCCAGTCGGCTTCGGTGACCTGGGCGCCGTTCCTGGCATAGACGGTCACGTCGTAGCTGGCACCTGGCTGCAGCCCGCCGTTCGCGGTGGTGGTGAGGGTAGTGGTGTCACGGCCGACCTCGGTCGACCAGCCAAGGCCTGACCCGGTGATGGCCACCACGTATCGGTTGACGGCGCTGCCGCGCGGCGGATCGGGCACTGCCGACCAGTCGATGGTGATCGACCCTGGGGCCGACGGGTGCGGCAGCGGCCGAACGGTCACGGATGTCGGAGCGGCCGGCAGGTAGTCAGCGGCGAGAGGCACGCTCAGCTGGCTCGGCTCCGACGCCCCGATCGCGTTGTGAGCGACAACCGTGAACTGGTAGCTCTGCCCAGGGGTGAGGTCGTTCAGTGCGCACCGCAGCGCGAGTCCGCAGTCGTGCCGGTAGCTGCCGTTGCTCTGGCTGAGAACCTCGTAGCGAATGATCGGCGAGTTGTTGAACTGCGGCGCGGTCAGCTGCAGGGTGAGCAGCCCCTCCTCATAGCCGCCAGTGGCCCGACTCGGTGCCACCGGGGCGTCCGGGGCATCCTGCACCGAAATGGTGACAGCGCCCCACACATAGCGGTCTCGGTCGCCGCTGGCGTCGGCGACCTGGTACTGCAGGCTGGCGTCGATCGGCAAGGCGGCGTCGGAGACGGTCACGGTCAGCCGGGAGTTGTCCGCGCTCGGGGTCACCGAGACGCCGGCCGGCAGGGTCCCGCCGCTGATGCCGCGGATCGCCACCACGCGCAGCGGCTCGCCGGGGAACGGGTTGGTGGCCTGATCGTTGGCGAGCACGTCGATGGTGGTGGTCTGTCCCCGCTTGGTGATCTGGAAGTCGGCGGCGGGACTTGCCAGCGGCCGCGTCGACGGCACCACGCGCAGTTGGATCCGACCGGCCGTGCCCGCCGTGGTGGTGTCGCGCACGCCCACGGTGACCGCCGCCGTGGTGCCCTTCGGGGTGGCTTCATCGACGCGCACGGTCAGGCGCTGCCCGTCGAGCGCGAACTCGAAGCCGGCCGGCAGGGTGCCCTGCAGCTCGTAGCGCAGTTCGTCGTAGTCGTCGGGGTACGGGTAGTTCGTCAGCCGCAGCAGGTCGAACTCGCGTTCGGTCCCCGGCTCGAACTCCACGGTGGCGCCAGCGAACGCCGGCGGCTGATTCTCGCGCGGGGTCACCGTGATCGGCAGCGCCAGGATGGCGGTGCGTCCGTCCGGGTCACTCGCCGAACTGCCGTCGGTGACTTCGAAGGTGATCGACGCGGGACCGAAATACAGATCAGCCGAGCTGAACTGCAGCGTCGACGGGTCGATGACGAGGTTCGATCCGTCGGAGTTGGTCGCCCGCACGGTGCTCGAGTCGGTCAGCCGCACCTGGCGGCCTCCGACGGCAACCACGTAGTCGTTCAGGTTGATCCGCAGGGTCTCCTCGCTGACCACGGTCAACGGGTCCGCGCTGCGGTCGATCTGCGGCAGCGCATCATCGAATCCGGGAACCCAGATGAACGCATATGCGCGGATACTGTCGTCATCCGGATGGGACACCGCGAACGGGATGATCTGGCTGTCGTTCGTGATGGTGACGGTGATCGACTTCCGCGAGTTGACCGTCGCGGTATCCCGATATCCGCTCATCACCGTCAGGCCGAGCTCGCGGGTGTTGCCGTCGGCGAAGAACACGTTGCCGAGCACGTTGACGTCGATGCTCTCCCGGTCGAGCACGTCGCTCAGGCTCACCACGCTGTCCCGGGCGATCGGGTACGCCAGCGGCGCCGTGTCCGAGACGACCACGGTCACGAAGTTCGAGCTGCTCCCTCCGAACGCGTTCTCGATCGTGTACACCAGGCCGTACCGGCCGGGCACGGCGGGAGGGGTGACCACAACGAACTGCTCGTCCACGATCTCGGCGGTAACGTCCGGGTCGGCGGTTTCCACCGCGGTCACGGTGAGGGCGCTGCCGTCCGGGTCGGAGTCGTTGGCGAGCACCTGCACCGAGACGCTCCGTCCCGGTCGCGCGGCCACCTCGTCTTCCACGGCGATGGGGTTGCGGGTGCCGACGCGTTGGGTGATGCCCACCCGCACCGTGCCGGTGGCGCGGGCACCCAACCCGTCGACGACGGTGTAGTCGAAGCTGTCTGTGCCGGCGGAGTAGTCGCCCGCCTCGTAGACGAAGTAGTCAGGACCGGATTCAAGAACGGAGCCCTTGGCCGGGTTGCCCTCCTGCCCGAGCAGCTGCACGGAGTCGCCATCCGGGTCGATTCCGCCGAGGGGGATGTCGATCCGCACTGCTTCGCCGGCCAGCACCCGCGCGGTCACGGCCTTCGGCACCGGCGGGTTGTTGGTGGCGATGTCGTCTTCCTTGACAGTCAGCGTCAGTTGCGCCTGCGCGCTCTGCCCGCCGGGCCCGGTGATCTCGTACACCGCCGTGTAGACGCCGGGACTGGATGGCGCCAGGTAGCGCAGCACGTTGCCGGCGGCGAACAGCAGACCTCCGCCGGACGGCACGTCGCGGGTGAGCGCGGGGTTCAGGGTGAGCTCTTCGCCATCCGGATGCAGGTCGTTGCTGAGCACCGGAATGTCGATCGCGTCGCCGACGCGCACGTTCACTGCGTCGTCGTTGGCGATCGGCGGCTGCAACTGGGCGGGTCGGGGTATCTCCACCACGGTGACCACGCCGTCGGCCTCCGCTAACCCGTTGCTGACCCGATAATTGAAGATCACGCTGCCCGATTCCAGCGGCGCCGTCAGCGTCACCCTGATCGAACGCTGTTCCAGAACCTCGGCGCGTACGCCGGAGTCCGCTGGCACGTTCATCACATCGGTGACCACGAGCACCCCGCCGGCCGGATCGATGTCGGTCGCGGCAACGTCCACGGTCTCCTGGCTGAGGGTCTTCACGAAGACCACCTTCGGCACCGTGATCGGTGTGGTATTCGCGTCAGCGGGCGGCGCGACGTCCACGCGCACCTGGCCGGTGACCGACTGCCCGTCATCGGCGACCACGTATTCCAGGTAGTGGGTCCTGACCTGCTCGCTGACGAAGGTGAAGCTGCCGGTCTCGTAGCTGGGCGTGATGGTGGCGCCGGTCTTCTCCGGAACGCCGTTCAAGCGCACCGGGCCGTTGCCGCCGCGCACGTGCGCCAGCGGCGAGATGGTGATCTCCTGCCCGGCGTAGGCGAGCACGACGAAGGTCTCGGCGATGATCGGCACCGATCCCGCCGGGTACACGGTGACCGTGAGCGATCCCACCCCCTGCGCGGTGCCGTCGGTGACCGCTAGCGACACCGTGCGCACGTCGCCGCTGCCGCCGCCCTCGGTGAACACCACGGTGCCGTCCGGCTCGAAGTTGGTGGTGTCTGGTTCATCGACGCTGGCCGCGGTCAGGTAGAACACGTCGCCGTCTGGGTCGACCCAGTCGCTCAGCACCTCGGTCGACTGCCTGCCGCCCTGTTGCACGGTGGACTTGGTGGCGCGGGCCTGCACCGGTGCCGAGTTCTCGTCGGCACCGCGCACCGTGACGGCGACGCTGGCCCTGGCCTCGCCGCCGCGGCCGTCGGTGATGGTGTACTCGAAGGTGAACTGCCCGCTCGCTCCCGGATCCAGCGTCAGCTGCAGTTGCTGGCGTTGGTTGATGAAGTCGATGCGGCCGCTGGTTTCGTTCGCGGCGCTGATCTCACTGATCACCAGCACGTCACCGTTGGCGTCGTAGTCGTTCAGAAGCACGGGCAACACGGTGGTGCGTCCGGGGCGAGCGCCGAGCTCGTCGTTCACGGCGACCGGCGGAACCTGGGTCTTCTCCAGTTCCGGCGGGGTGTCTTCGTCGTTCTCCTCGACGGTTTCCTGGCTCTGTTCGGTCTCGATCAGCTCAGCCCAGTTGTTGATGAGCTCGCCGTCCCGCTGCACCGCCCAGCTGGCTCCTGCCGCGCTCTCGTTCAGCACCACCCGCTTGCCGTTGCGGGCGAAGGCCAGCTCCCCGGTGCCGGGCATCCCGGCGAGGCTGAGGGTGTCTGCCGTCTGCGTGCCGCAATGCCGCCAAGCCTGCCCTCCGGTCCAGGCGGCGAACTCGCAGCCCTCGACCACGGTCGGCCGGGCGGGGGTTCCGGCCTGACCGTCGAGCACTACCTCGGCGTCGGTAGCGTCGAATGGCACACGCACCAGGCCTGCGCCGTGGGCGACCAGCACGGCGTCGCCGTCCAGACTGGGCAGCTGCAGTCGACGCTCTCCCTCGGTGATCCCGCTCAGGTCGACGACTCCGCCAACGGTCTCGAGCTGCTCGGCCGCGACATCCAGCACCACCCAACGCCCGCCTACCGAGGTGACCGCATACTCGCCGGTGTCGTCGCCGATGCTGGTGCGCACCGTGGATCGCACCACGTCGCTCTGCGCCGCGGGTACCTGGTAGACGGTGCGGGTGTCCGGCGAGAACACCGTCAGCAGGCCGTTGCCGTCCACGCTTGACACGGAGTCCACGCCGAGGCTCAGCTGCGGCTCGCTTTCCGGGTCGTATGACGCGATGTCTGCGACCGGCAAGATCCAGATCTCGCCGGTGCCCTGGGCGTGGATCACCGCGCGCTCCCCGGCCAGGAACACGGCCGGGTTCTCCGGGGGCAGCGGCACGCTCTCCACCGGCTGTGAGGTGGCGGGGTCGATCACATCCAGCTTGCTGTTGCCGTGATCGATCATCAGCACGGTGGCGCCGTCCTGCACCACCGTAAGCTCCGCACCTGTCGCCTCGACCACGGTATTGAGCGCGAGCACCTCGGTACTCACCCGGCCGACGACCTGCTCCGCACCGTTCGGCACCCACACCGACCCATCAGACAGCTCGAGTTTCTGCGCGGTGTACCCGCTGGAGACGATCGCGACGGCCGCCACCAGGGCCGCGATCAGCCCCCCGCTCGCGGCGGTGGCGACGCCGGTTTTCCGTGCTGCGAGCCAGGCCCGGATCATGAGCTCCGCGCCGTCACTCAGCCGCCTCGACGCACTTCTGGGCCGACGACGGCCCGGTCTTGCCTTCCCGGTTCACGGTGACGGTGATGCAGACGCTTTCGCCGGGCTGCGCGTCGACGGTGAAGGTCGTGGACTGCTGGGATGCCGAGACCTCATTACCGACACGCACGTCGTAGCTGTCGGTGGCGGCTAGTCCAGGGTCGGTCCAGCTGAAGCGCACCACTCCCCCAGATTCCTCACCCGCGATGTTCGAGACGACGGGGATGTCGGATGAGTTCGCCCGGATGAGCATCATGGTTGCGGTCGCGCCCAGGGCGATCACCAGCACGGCGCTCACCACCAGCACCCAGGAGAACACCTGCATGCCGCGGCTGTGTCCGGCCGAGGCGGTGCCGGTTGAGCGCTGCCCGTGGGAGTCGCGCACCACGGTGCCCACCGCCTGATAGTCCTGCTCGACGGCAGCCCGGCGACGACGGCGCTTGGCGGAGGTCACCGCGCCGGTCACGCCGCGGATGCGGGTGCGGTCTTCCAGGTCGGCAACGGTGGCAAGCGCCCAGTCGTCCATCGCCACTTCAATCGCCGTCTGCGGCACGCCCAACTCCGACTCGACGGCCTGCAGTTCGCGCACCAGTTCCAGCACGCTGGACGGGCGGTTTTCGGGCTTCCGCGACATCCCGCGCTGCAGCGCCTGTTCCAGGCTGGCCGGGACATCCGCCCGTCCGATCGACTGCGGCTTGCCGCGGGTGATCCGGTTGATCAGGTCGGCCGAGGTGTTCGACCCGCCCGGCACCTCGAACGGCGAGCGTCCGGCCAGCAGGGAGTACACGGTCGCCGCGAGCGAGAACACTTCGCTCTCCACGCTGCCCGCCGATTCGTCAAGCAGCACCTCCGGCGCCGACCAGGGAATGCTCAGGCCGATGACGCCCTCGCCGGTCGACTGGGACAGGGTGGCGGCGATTCCGAAGTCGGAGAGCACCGGATGCCCGTACGCGGTGGTGAGGATGTTCGACGGCTTGACGTCGCGGTGCAGCACGCCGGCGCGGTGCGCGGTTTCCAGGGCGCTGCCGATCTTGACGGCGATGCGCAGGACTTCCGGCACCGGGATCGGTTGACGGCGGTACCGGTCGCTCAGCACGGACGAGCACAGCTCCATCACCAGGTACGGACGCCCGTCAGAGGAGACGCTCGCCTGGTACACGGTGAGGATCGACGGATGCGAGGACAGTTGCGCCATCAGGTTGGCTTCGGCCTGAAACATCTGCCGCCCGTTGTCGTTGACGGCGTCGCTCAGCATCACCTTCACTGCGACCTGTCGGCGCGGCATGTGCTGCTCGTAGAGGAACACATCGGCGAACCCACCGGAGCCGAGCACGTGCAGGTGCATGAATCCCGGCAACACGGGAGGCTGGGACGGCAGCCTGCGCGTCATACAATCCCCCCTTGCCCCGCCAGAGCGAACCCCACCATTGTAGGCAGCTGTCCGCGCCCAGACCGGGGCATGCCCCCGAACGGGGGGCGTGTCGATGTGGTTTGGTGCCTCTTAGTTGCGGCGCGGCGCGGTGTCTTCGATGTCCTCGTCGAACTCGCGGTCATCCGGCGCCTCGAGCACATCGACGATGACCACGGTGACGTTGTCGCGTCCGCCGGCTTTCAACGCCGCGTCGACCAGGGAGTTGGCGGTGTCCAGCGATGACGCACCGGCGGCCAGCATCCCGGTCAGATCTTCGGCGCCCACCTCCTTGGTGAGCCCGTCCGAGCAGATCAGCACGCGCTGGCCGGTGCGGATCGGCACCATCCAAAAGTCCGGCTGTGGCGTGGCGCCGAAGCCGATGGCGCGGGTGATCACGTTGCTGTCGGGGTGGGACTCGGCGTCGGCAGCGCTGAGAATGCCGGCATCCACCATCTCCTGCACCACGGAGTGGTCGATCGTGACCTGCGTCAGCCGGCCGTCTTCGAACAGGTAGGTTCGGCTGTCACCGACGTTGAACAGGGCGAAGCATGGGTCGATACCGCGCAGGGCCAGGGCCGCCCCGGTCACCGTCGTTCCGACGCCGAGCATGCTGGTATCGGTGACCTTCTCGATGTCTGCGGTTGCGTTAACCAGGGCCTCGGTGATCTGGTCGGGGGTGAGAAAGTGCGAAACGGCGACGTCGGCGAGACGCGAGACGACGGCGTCGCTCGCGAGGTCCCCTGAGGAGTGCCCGCCCATGCCGTCAGCCACCGCGAAGATCGGCGCCTGGGCGATCGAGCTGTCTTCGTTGATGCTGCGGCGCAGGCCGATGTCTGTCGCGCTTGCCCAGGACAGGCGGATGCGCGCGCCCTCCCGCCCCGGAATATCCAAGGCGAAGTCGGCGATGTCATGGCCGATTTGTGTCACGGCGCCTTCCTGCGGGGGTCGTTGGGTTCGTCACTCGGCGAGCTCATGCGAGGACCTCAATACTGTTGCCATCACCGATGTTCACCACGGCGCCGGAGGTGAGCACCATTGACTCACCCTGACGCAGTTTACGCGGGTGCGATCCCGGCACCGTGACAATCGTGCCGTTTGTCGAGCGTAAATCGGTGACGACGATGGACCTGCCGTCCACGCGCAGCTGAATATGCGTGCTCGATACCTGCTTCGACGGGGACGGGACGGTGATCAGTTGCGGGGGCGCGGCGTCGTAGATGCGGGGCGTGCTCGGTCGGCGTCCGATGAACGCGGGAACGCTGAGATCGTACTCCGTCGGATCGCCCACAATACGGAACCGGTAGCGCGGCCTGGTCGCCGGGGGGCCGCTTGGCGGCTCGGTCGTCGCGGGTTGCCGCTCACCGGCTGGGACGTTCGAACGCACCACCGTGTCGGCGATCAGCACGGTATCGGCGAGCGCGGCGGCCTGCGGATCGTCGCCCCAACTGGCGCCGCGCCGGGCTCGGCCGGCAGGCTGCCCGATGATGGTGTCGTCGATGTCGGGGTCCACAACCTTCGAACCTACACCGCTAGCCACCAGACGACCCACCGCCAGTCCCGTGGCAACCATCGTTTTCAGTGGCCAACGGGTCGCTAAGGTTCGGATTCGCTTGTGAATGACCTTCTTCACTGACAGAATCGAGCCATGGTGGCCAAGAAACCCAACCAGCTGGATGACGTCTCCAAGGCGATCATCGAACAGTTGCAGGAAGACGGACGGCGCTCGTATGCCGAGATCGGCAAGGCCGTCGGCCTGAGCGAGGCCGCGGTGCGCCAGCGCGTGCAGAAGCTCACCGAGTCCGGGGTGATGCAGGTGGTTGCGGTCACCGATCCGATGCAACTGGGTTTCTACCGTCAAGCCATGGTCGGCATCCGCGCCACCGGCGACACCACCGTGCTCGCCGACATCCTGGGCAAAATGCCGGCCGTGGACTATGTCGTGCTCACCGCTGGCAGTTTCGACCTGCTCATCGAGGTCGTCTGCGAGAACGACGACGACCTCATCGACCTGCTCAACACGCAGATTCGAACCCTCGACGGCGTGCTCTCCACCGAGACGTTCGTCTACCTCCGGCTCCACAAACAGCTCTACAACTGGGGAACACGATAACCATGACCACAGAGCAGCTCGTCGAAACCACCGACCACAGCGCGCTTCAGCAGAAGGCCAAAGACCACCTGTGGATGCACTTCACCCGCCAGTCGGTGATCGAAGAGGGCCATCCGGTGCCCGTGATCACCCGCGGTGAGGGCCACAAGATCTGGGACAGCACCGGCAAGGAATACTTCGACGGCCTGAGTGGCCTGTTCGTGGTGAACGTCGGGCACGGCCGCAGGCGCCTCGCCGAAGTTGCGGCCAAGCAGGCCGAGCAGCTGGCGTACTTCCCGCTCTGGTCCTACGCGCATCCCTCCGCCATCGAACTCGCCGACCGGCTCGCCGGCTACGCCCCGGGCGACCTGAATCGGGTGTTTTTCTCCACCGGCGGCGGTGAGGCGGTCGAGACCGCGTTCAAGCTGGCGAAGCACTACTGGAAGCTGATGGGACGCCCCACCAAGCACAAGGTGATCTCGCGCGCCGTCGCCTATCACGGCACCCCGCAGGGTGCCTTGGCGATCACCGGCATCCCGGCGATGAAGGAGATGTTCGAGCCCATTACGCCCGGCGGGTTCCGGGTGCCGAACACCAACTACTACCGGGCCCACGAGATGGGCTTCGAGGGCACCGAGGAGGCGTTCGGGCTGTGGGCGGCGAACCGCATCGAGGAGATGATCCTGTTCGAAGGCCCAGAGACGGTGGCCGCGATCTTCCTCGAGCCGGTTCAGAACAGCGGCGGATGCTTCCCACCGCCGCCCGGCTACTTCAAGCGGGTGCGTGAGATCTGTGACCAGTACGACGTGCTGCTCGTCTCTGACGAGGTGATCACCGCGTTCGGACGCATCGGCAACTTCTTCGCCTGCGACACCTACGGTTTCGTGCCAGACATGATCACCTGCGCGAAGGGCATGTCGAGCGGGTACTCCCCCATCGGCGCGACAATCATCTCCGATCGCATCTATGAGCCGTTCAAGCACGGTCAGACCACGTTCTACCACGGTTACACGTTTGGCGGGCATCCGGTGTCTGCGGCGGTCGCGCTGGAGAACCTCAACATTTTCGAAGAGGAAAAGCTGAACGAACGCGTGCGTGAGAACTCGCCGATCTTCCGGTCGACGCTCGAGAAGCTGCTGGATCTGCCCATCGTCGGCGATGTGCGCGGAGACGGCTACTTCTTCGGCATCGAACTGGTGAAGGACAAGGCCACCAAGGAGACCTTCAGCGACCTTGAGTCCGAGCACCTGCTGCGCGGATACCTGTCTCGTGCGCTGTTCGACGCGGGACTGTACTGCCGGGCCGACGACCGCGGCGACCCCGTGGTGCAGTTGGCACCGCCGCTCACCACCGGGCCGGAGGAGTTCGACGAGATCGAGCGCATCCTGCGGTCGGTGCTGACCGGCGCGCTGGAGCACCTGTAGGCCGCGGTTGCGACCTCAAGGCTGGATTGCTCGGTGAAGAGCGATGGCTACCGTGACCTGTCGTTCTGGCACGACTCGGTCGATGACGATCTCACCCCGCGCGCTAGCCTGCCCGGAAACACAGATGCCGACGTCGCCATCATCGGCGGCGGGCTGACCGGTCTCTGGACCGCGTATTACCTGCTGCGGCAGGATCCGGGCCTTCGGGTTGTGGTGCTGGAGAAGCAGATCGCCGGTTTCGGTGCGTCGGGACGGAACGGCGGTTGGTGCTCCGCCCTGTTCCCGGCCTCGCCCGCAGCGCTCGAGCGGCGGCACGGTCACCGATCGGCGGTCGCGATGCGGCGGGCGATGGTTGACACCCTGGAGGAGGTGGGGCGGGTCGCGCGGGCGGAGGGCATCGACTGCGACTACGCACACGGCGGAACCGTGTCATTCGTGCGGTCAGCCGCGCAACTGGTTCGGGCGCGGGCGGAGATTGCCGAAGCGGAACGCTTCGGTGAGCCGCGCACGCTGCGTGACGAGCAGGCCGTTCTCGACCCGGCGTGCGCGACGCTGCATCCGGCGAAGCTCGTGCGCGGGCTGGCCAGGGCGGTGGAACGCCGGGGCGGCGTGATCTACGAACGCACCGATGTGCTGGGCTGGCGTCCGCATCAGGTGCGCACCCGGCGTGGCACGGTCAGCGCGCGCACCGTGGTGCTGGCCACCGAGGGTTACGGGGCCACCCTCGCCGCCACGCACCGCACTGTGCTGCCGCTGTACTCGCTGATGATCGCCACCGAGCCGCTGCCTGACGCGGTGTGGCATGCCATCGGGATCGAGCACGGGCAGAGTTTCACCGATTTTCGGCATCTGCTGGTCTACGGCCAACGCACGGCAGATAACCGGATCGCGTTCGGTGGTCGGGGCGCCCGCTACCACTGGGGCAGCAGCATCCGGCCCGGATACGACCGCAGCCCGCGGGTCTTCGAGCACCTGCGACACGCCTTGGCCGACCTGATACCGCAAGCGGCGAATGCCGCGATCACGCATCAGTGGGGTGGACCGATCGGCGTGCCCCGAGACTGGCACGCGTCCGTGCGGTTCGACCCGGTGACGGGTATCGCATCGGCTGGTGGCTACGTCGGAGACGGGCTCAGCACCACCAACCTCGCGGGACGCACGCTCGCCGACCTGATCACCGGGGTCGAGTCGCCGCTCACCCGGCTGCCCTGGGTCAATCACCAGTCGCCGCGCTGGGAACCGGAGCCGCTGCGCTTCATCGACGCGAACCTCGGCCTTCTCGCGATGGGCGCGGCAGACGCCGAGGAGCGGCTCACCGGCCGCCCGTCCGTCGCCGCGAAGCTGGTCGGACCGCTGATCGGGCACTAGAAGCGGGTGAGGTCTGGCAATCGGTCCTTCCGCCGCTTCACGAACAACCAAACGACAGACCTCAGCAGCCCGGCCCGGCCCGGCGCGGCCCGGCCCGGCTCGCTCGGCGCGGCCCGGCCCGGCTCGCTCGGCGCGGCCCGGCTCGGCTCGGCTCGGCGCGGCGCGGCCGAATCACCAGACCTCAGCTGCGCCCGCGCGAGAACGGTCCCCCGAAGCTTGGAAGGCCCGGAGCCAGGAGCGAGTCGAAGGCCCGAACCTTCGACTCACTGATCCAGAGTGACCCCGGCGCCGCTCAATCCGGTACGGCGAACGCCCACTCGGGCAGCTGGCCCGACGCGAACAGGTGGCGCAGCAGCGCGGCCATGCCATACTCGGGGTCGATCTCCAGGGCGCGGGCCACGAGGATGCTGGCGGCCGACCCTAAGCCGAGTGCCCAGTTCAGCCAGGCGAGCATCACCAGAGGCGCAGGCCGCGCAGCTCGCGGCGCCCGCGTAGCGAGCTGTTTCAGCAGCAGGATCGCTCGATCCACCCGCTCAGGGTCGGGCCGCGGCCCCTCGCCCCACAGCCGTCGAGCCCCGTCCTCAAGCGTGTCGCTGATGGTGCCGTCGTCGACGAAGCGCAGATTCTCGGTCAGCACCGCCGCCCCGATATCCAGCCCGAACGCGAACTGCAGCATCATCGCATCGCGGGCGGGCGGCCCTTGCAGGCAGTACAGCAGCAGCGCGGCGTCGGCGGGCGACACCGTCGCCGCGTCCCAGTGCAGGGCGGCTTCGAACAGCAGCGGGATGTCGCTCAGGAGCACCGGCAGCTCGTCGACGCATTCGGTGTCTTCGCAGAGCTGCTGCAGGCTGAGCAGCTCCCGGCCGACGCGCTCTCGCGTGGCGAAGTCGACGGCCGGCAGCAGGGCGCCGGCCGCGACATCCGCCACCTCCCTTCGATCGGCCGCTGGAATGGCGTCGTGCACCGACGACCGGTCCACCTCGTCAAGCGAATGCGCCAGCCGCGCGGGATCGAGGTAGCTGCTCCAGCCGTCCGCCGCCTGGCAGAGCGCATCACGCACCAGGAAGCCCGACAGCCTGGCACGCGTGATTACAGCTCTGGCGAACGAGTCCTGCGGAATCCGGCCGTCGGCCACGCTCTCGTCGGAGTAGACCACCGGCACCACGGCATCGACGCCGTGGATCTTGCAAATCAGGCCCATCATGGTGAGCGCCATCCGCTTGTGCACCTTCGCTGAGGTCGTGTCGGGCAGGTCGAAACGGATCGCGCCGCAGGTGCGATTGCCGCGAAAGGCCACGATCACCAGGCTGTTATGCGGCTGGAATCCCGCGAGCTGCGGGACGAGGGCGAGAAAATCCTGCGGCGCGGGGGCCTTCACGATGGTCTGCATGGGCCCACTGTGCGCCGATCGCGGCCCAATGGCTCGGGTCGATGCCTGGCTGTGGATAGTTCCCGCCTGTGCAGAACTAGCGGATCTCGCGGATCTCGCTCAGAGTTGCAGCAGGCCGCGCGGCTATCGGGCGGCGAACAGCTCCGAGATCGCCTGCACGTCCTGGTCCGACGGCCGCCACGCGGTCGCGGCCGCCGCGTTCTGGGCAACTTGCTCGGCGGTGGTGGCGCCGGCGATCACGCTCGTCAGTCCCGGCTGCGCGAGCAGCCAGCCGAAGGTGCCTTCCAGCATGCTCACCCCGCGCTCATCGAGGAACGCCTGATACTGCTCGATCACGTCCCACGGTGCGTTCTGCAGCAGGTGCGGCCGCTGCCGCATGATGCGGCTGTCCTGCGGGCCACCGGAGCGGCTGAACTTGCCGGTGAACAGTCCGTTGTAGAGCGGGAAATATGGCAGGAATCCGAGTCCGTACGCGTTCGCGGCCGGCAGCACTTCCTGTTCCGCGCCGCGCACGAGCAGGCTGTACTCGTTCTGCGCCGACACGAACCGGGGATGGCCGTGCAGCTGGGCGGTGAGCTCGGCGTCGGCGATCTGCCAGCCGGCGAAGTTGGAGTGCCCGATGTAGCGCACCTTGCCCTCGCGGATCAGGTCGTCGAGCACGTCGAGGGTCTCCTCGATCGGCGTCAGCGGGTCGGGAGTGTGCAGCTGGTACAGATCGATCCAGTCGGTCTGCAGACGACGAAGCGAGCCCTCGACCGCCTGCCGCACATACCGCCGCGACCCCTTCGCGCCCCAGTTCGTCAGCGGGGACTCATAGTCGGCGTGGCCGAACTTGGTCGCCAGCACGATCTGATCACGACGACCCGCGAGCGCCTTGCCCATCATGCTCTCGCTGCGGCCGTACTCATATCCGTAGATGTCGGCGGTGTCGAACAGGGTGATGCCCGCATCGATGGCGGCATGGATGACCGCCGCGGTGCCCTCTTGCGTCTCGGTCTTCGAGCCGGGGCGGCCGAAGTTGTTGCAGCCGAGGCCGATGGTACTGACGCGCAAGCCGGAACGGCCAAGGTTGCGATACTCGATAGTCACCGTCCTATCCTGCACCGACCGCAGCCATCGCAGTTCTCCCCCGAGCCGGAACCAGACAACACCGGGCGACGGATGCCGCGGCTACCGTCTGCGGCATGACCTCTGATGCCCGTCCTGACCCCGAGTTCTACATGCGCGCAGTTCCGTCGCCGATCGGTCGCCTGTACGTCGTGTCGAACGGCTTCGCGATCACGTACCTCAGCATCGCGGACCCCGCCGAGCCACCCGACGAACTGTTGACGAACCCCCACCCCCTTCTCAACGAGGCGGCGGAGCAGCTGGCCGAGTACTTTTCCGGCGACCGGCACACGTTCACGCTGCCGCTGTACCCGCAGGGCACACCGTTCCAGCAGGCAGTCTGGCACTGCCTACGAGAGACACCGTGGGGCGACGTGACCAGTTACGGGGCGATCGGCGCGGCCACCGGCCGACCCTCCGCCGGCCGCGCGGTCGGTGCGGCGGTCGCGGCGAACCCGATCGCATTGCTCGTACCCTGCCACCGCGTGCTCAACGCCGACGGGAGAATCACCGGTTACAGCCAGGGCGAGGGTGTTCTGACCAAGTCGTGGCTACTGACCCACGAGGGCATCGACCATCGGCTACCGGCGGGGTACGCCGCGAGGGCATCAGACAACGAGCTCGAGCTCGCCTGGCGCCCCTGGTGACAGCCGGACGCTGGCGGATGCCGCCCAATCAAGCAGCGAGGCAAGGTCGGCGTGGTCGATCTCCGCCTGGATGACCGCCCGCACGAAGCTGCCCTTGCCCTTCTTGTTGAAGTGGTTGAGGGCGCGGCGCACGCCGTCGTCACCCTCCGACACCACCCGCACGAAGAAGGAGCCAGCGGGCGCCGGGCCGAGGTGCACGTAGGCCTCGGAGCGCAGGTCGAGCACGAGGCCAGCGCCGGAACCGTTGCCGGAAGCGCCGCCGCCCGCCCCCGCCGCCCCCGTCGCGATCGCGAAGGCTGCTGCATCGCGCCAGTGCTTGCCGAGCGCCAGGTCGGGCAGCCGCGAGTCGTGCGACAGCCGGTATGCCGGGATCGGGTCGAGGGCGCCGATCGGGCCGAACAGCGCCGAGTGGATGACCACGTGCTGCGCGGCGAAGTCACGCTGGCTTGCACTGAGCGACGGCGCGTCCAGGGCGTCGTAGAGCACGCCGGTGTACCGGTCGATGGCGGGCATTAGCGCGGAGGAACGCACACTCCGGTTGCGGTCGATCTCGGCGTGCTGCTTCGGGCCGAGCTTGAGCGCGCGCAGCGCCGCGTCCCGGTCGCCGGAGAGCGATCTGAGCGCCGCGACCGTGGCGGTTCGCTGCCGCCGCAATGAAGGAAAGCGGAGGGCACCAAGGTCAAGCCTTGTACCCTCCGCTCCCCCGTCACGCTTGGTTTCTGAGGGTGGAAGGAGAAACAGCATCTGTGTGCGATGCGTCCAGCCGGCGAGCCGGCTGCACGGCACCTACTTCAGTGCCGCCTCGCCCGCGAGCAACGTCACCGTGTCGTGCTCGACCGAGAGGAATCCTCCGTCAGCCTTCGCCGTGATGAGTTCACCGCTCGTGGTGGTCACGCGCACATCACCGATCGCGAGGATCGCGAGGATGGGCTCGTGTCCCGGCAGGATGCCGATCTCGCCCTCGGTGGTGCGGGCCACGATCTGCTTCGCAGTTCCCGACCACACCTCCTTGTCGGCTGAGACCACGCTGACCTTGAGTTCGGCCATGGTTAGCCGTTCTCCTTCTGGATCTGTGCCCACTTCGCCTCGACGTCGCTGATGCCACCGACGTTGAAGAACGCCTGCTCGGCGACGTGGTCGAATTCACCCTTGGCGATCGCGTCGAACGACTCGACGGTCTCCTTCAGCGGAACCGTGGAGCCCTCGACACCGGTGAACTTCTTCGCCATGTAGGTGTTCTGCGACAGGAACTGCTCGATCCGACGGGCACGCGAAACCGTGACCTTGTCTTCTTCGGACAGCTCGTCAACGCCGAGGATCGCGATGATCTCCTGCAGTTCCTTGTTCTTCTGCAGGATCTGCTTGACGTTGGTCGCGACACGGTAGTGGTCCTCGCCCAAGTAGCGGGGGTCCATGATGCGGCTGGTCGAGGTCAGCGGGTCGATCGCCGGGTACAGACCCTTCGAGGCGATCGCACGGCTGAGCTCGGTGGTCGCGTCAAGGTGCGCGAACGTGGTGGCCGGAGCCGGGTCGGTGTAGTCGTCAGCGGGCACGTAAATGGCCTGCAGCGACGTGATCGAGTGGCCACGGGTCGAGGTGATGCGCTCCTGGAGCACACCCATCTCGTCGGCCAGGTTCGGCTGGTAACCCACGGCGGACGGCATACGACCGAGAAGGGTCGACACCTCGGATCCGGCCTGGGTGAAGCGGAAGATGTTGTCGATGAAGAGCAGCACGTCCTGGCCCTGCACATCGCGGAAGTACTCCGCCATGGTCAGTGCGGACAGCGCCACGCGAAGACGCGTTCCCGGCGGCTCGTCCATCTGGCCGAAGACAAGTGCGGTCTTGTCGAACACGCCCGCCTCGTCCATTTCGTGGATGAGGTCGTTGCCCTCACGGGTACGCTCGCCGACACCGGCGAACACCGACACACCACCGTGGTCCTGCGCAACGCGCTGGATCATTTCCTGGATGAGCACGGTCTTACCGACACCGGCACCACCGAAGAGGCCGATCTTTCCACCGAGCACGTACGGGGTCAGAAGGTCGATCGACTTGATGCCGGTCTCGAACAGCTGAGTCTTCGACTCCAGCTGGTCGAATGCCGGGGGCTTGCGGTGGATGGGCCAGCGCTCGGTGATCTCGAGCGTCTCACCCTCCTTGAGGTTCAGCACGTCTCCCGTGACGTTGAAGACCTTGCCCTTGGTGATGTCGCCAACCGGGACGCTGATCGCGGCGCCGGTGTTGCGCACTTCCTGGCCACGCACGAGGCCGTCGGTGGGCTTCAGGGCGATGGCGCGAACGAGGTCGTCGCCGAGGTGCTGAGCGACCTCAAGCGTGATCTCGGTCGACGAGTCGCCGATCGTGATCGTGGTCTTCAGCGCGTTGTAGATCTCGGGAATCGAGTCGTGGGGGAACTCAATGTCGACGACCGGGCCGGTAACACGGGCAATACGGCCGACGCCGGCAGCCGTGCTCTCTGCGACCGGCGCGAGGGCGGTGTCAGTCATGTCTTCTCTCTCCTGTGGGTTCTTACTTCGTTACGAGGCGAGGGCGTCTGCGCCGCCGACGATCTCGGAAATCTGCTGGGTGATCTCGCTCTGGCGGGCGTTGTTCGCAAGGCGGGTGTAGTCGCGCACCAGGTTGTCTGCGTTGTCGCTTGCCGACTGCATCGCCTTCTGACGTGCAGCATGCTCGGATGCCGCGGACTGCAGCATCGCGTTGTACAACCGGCTCTCGATGTACACCGGCAGCAGCGCGTCAAGCACGCTGGCGACATCCGGTTCGAACTCGTAGAGCGGCAGGACCTCGTTCTCGCCCGGCTCCTCGACGCCTTCGACAACCTCGAGAGGCAGCAGACGTACCACCTCTGGCACCTGGGTGACGATGCTGATGAAGCGGTTGTAAACGATGTGAATCTCGTCGACGCCGCCCTCGCTGGCGGGCTGCACGAACTTCTCCACCAGGGCCGCGCCGATCTCGCGTGCGGTCTCGAACTGCGGCTGGTCGGTCTGACCGGTCCATGCCTGCTCCGAGTCACGGTGACGGAACGAGAAGTACCCGACAGCCTTGCGGCCGACCAGGTAGTACACGACGTCCTTGCCCTGACTGCGCAGCAGTGAGGTGAGCTCCTCTGCTTCCTTGAGCACGCTGGAGCTGAACGCCCCGGCAAGCCCACGGTCGGACGCGAAGATCACAATGGCGGCACGTTCCACCTTCGCCGGCTCGGTGGTCAGCAGGTGGTCAACGTTCGAGAACGTTGCGACGGCGGAGACGGCGCGCGTCACGGCGCGCGAGTACGGCCCGGATGCGAGGACCCGTTGCTGCGCCTTGGTGATGCGTGATGCCGAGATCAGCTCCATGGCGCGGGTGATCTTCTTCATCGTCTGGGCAGACTTGATCTTCTGCCGGTAGACCCGAAGTTGCGCTCCCATGTGTCTCTTTCCCTAAGTCTGGTGTCGTCGAGATCATGTCCCCCGCTGATCGAGCATGTCGAAATCTCGACAGGCTCGATCAGCGGAAACGGACAGGTTGGTTACCTAGCGGCGACCCTTAACAATCTTCTCCTGGTTGACCTCTTCGGCAGCCAGTTCTTCGAACTCTTCGCGGCCAACCGATGCCAGGGGCTTGCCCTCGCCGGTCTGGAACTCGAGCTTGAACTTGTCAATCTCGGTTTCGAGCGTCGCGACGGTGTTGTCGTCGAGCACGTTGGTGTCGCGCAGCGTCGTCAGCACCGAGGTGTTGCGGCCCAGGTAGTCGAGCAGTTCGCGTTCGAACCGCAGGATGTCCTCAACCGGAACCTCGTCGAGCTTGCCGTTGGTTCCCGCCCAGATCGACACGACCTGGTCTTCGACCGGGTACGGCGAGTACTGCGGCTGCTTCAGCAGCTCGGTCAGTCGCGCACCGCGGGCAAGCTGACGCTTGCTGGTGGCGTCGAGGTCGGACGCGAACATCGCGAACGCCTCGAGCGAGCGGTACTGGGCGAGCTCGAGCTTGAGCGTTCCCGACACCTTCTTGATCGACTTCACCTGGGCGTCACCACCGACGCGGGACACGGAGATTCCGACGTCGACCGCGGGACGCTGGTTGGCGTTGAACAGGTCGGACTGCAGGAAGATCTGGCCGTCGGTGATCGAGATCACGTTGGTCGGGATGTAGGCGGACACGTCGTTCGCCTTGGTCTCGATGATCGGCAGGCCGGTCATCGAGCCGGCACCCAGCTCGTCGGACAGCTTCGCGCAACGCTCCAGCAGGCGGGAGTGTAGGTAGAAGACGTCACCGGGGTACGCTTCGCGTCCCGGCGGGCGACGCAGCAGCAGCGACACGGCGCGGTAGGCCTCGGCCTGCTTCGACAGGTCATCGAAGATGATCAGGACGTGCTTGCCCTGGTACATCCAGTGCTGACCGATGGCGGACCCGGTGTACGGCGCCAGGTACTTGAAGCCGGCGGGGTCGGAGGCAGGAGAGGCCACGATGGTGGTGTACTCCATGGCTCCGGCATCTTCGAGCGCTCCCTTGACGGCAGCGATCGTCGAGCCCTTCTGGCCGATGGCGACGTAGATGCAGCGGACCTGCTTGCTGACGTCGCCGGACTCCCAGTTGGCCTTCTGGTTGATGATCGTGTCGATCGCGATCGCGGTCTTGCCGGTCTGGCGGTCACCGATGATCAGCTGACGCTGGCCGCGGCCGATCGGGATCATGGCGTCGATTGCCTTGATGCCGGTCTGCATGGGCTCGTGCACCGACTTGCGCTGCATCACGCCGGGTGCCTGCAGTTCGAGTGCGCGGCGACCCTCGGTGGCGACCGGGCCGAGGCCGTCGATCGGGGTGCCGAGCGGGTCGACGACGCGGCCGAGGTAGCCCTCACCGACGGGAACGGAGAGAACCTCTCCGGTGCGGGTGACTTCCATGCCTTCTTCGATGCCGGTGAACTCACCGAGCACGATGGCGCCGATCTCGTTCTCATCGAGGTTCTGCGCGAGACCAAGGGTCCCGTCAGCGAACTTGATGAGCTCGTTAGCCATCACACCGGGAAGGCCCTCGACGTGCGCGATGCCGTCGCCGGCGTCGGTCACGTGGCCAACCTCGGCGGTGGATGTCTTGCCGGGCTCATAGGACTTGACGAAGTCCTTCAGCGCATCACGGATCTCATCCGGGCTGATGGTGATATCTGCCATGTTCTTTCCTATTCCTTGCTGGTCAGCCAGCGAGCTGAAGTCTGAGGTCGTTGAGCTTCGACGCGATGCTGCCGTCGATGACGTCGTCGCCGACCTGCACTCGCAGGCCGCCGAGGACGGAGGGGTCGATCACCTGGTTGATCTGCAGGTCACGCTTGAACTGCGCCGCAAGACCCACCCGGAGCCGCTCGAGCTGTGCGCTCGTCAGCGGAACTGCGGTGGACACGGTCGCCACAGCGAGGCCTGCCTGATCGGCCACGATCGAGGATGCCGTACGCAGCAGTTCTGCGATGCGGCGCCCGCGCGGCTGCTGTACCAAGTGCTCCAGGATCGCGACAGTCTGCGCGCTCGCCTTCGCCCCGATCAGCCGGTTGACCAGCTGTGCCTTCGCCTTCGGGCTGCCCAGCTTGCTGCCGACCGCCAATTCCAGTTCCGAATCGGAAGTCACGGCGCTTCCGAAGGAGAACAGTTCGCCGACGATGTTGACCGTGGCGGGAGCGGATGCTGCCGTGGCGCGGATCGCAATCTCTTCCACGCCGGCGAGCAGGTCATCCTGGTTCGACCAACGGGCCGCTGCGATGGCCTGCAGCAACTCGACGGTGACCGGGCTCAGCTCGGCGAACACCCTGGCGACCAGCACCTGCTTGCCGCTGGCGTCAGCGGAGGGGTCCGCGAGAGCAGCGCGCAGCTGGCCGGACTCGCCGAGCGCTCGACCCGCGGCGAAGAGCTGTTCGCCCGTCGCCATGTCGACGCCCGACAGCGCGGTTAGTTTCGCCGTTGCTTCGGCGAGTGCTTCTCTCGTTGCGGAACCCATTGCTACTTGTTCGCCTTTGCTACTTCTTCTGCCTCAAGCTCGGCCAGGAAGCGATCGACGAGCGCCGACGCCTTCTTGTCGTCGCTGAGGCTTTCACCGATGACTCCGGAAGCCAGGTCGATCGCCAGCGTGCCGACCTCGCTGCGCAGCGAGACGAGTGCGCTCTGGCGCTCCGCCTCGATCTGTGCCTGCGCGTTAGCGGTGATGCGAGCGGCCTCGGCCGAAGCCTGCACCTTGAGGTCGTTGAGGATCTTCGTACCATCGGCGCGAGCCTGGTCACGGATCTTCACCGCCTCGGCGCGAGCCTCTGCGAGCTGCTTGTTGTACTCGTCGAGTGCGGCTGCGGCCTCGGCCTGCGCGGTCTCGGCGAGCTTCATGCCGCCCTCGATGGCCTCGGCGCGAGCGTCGAGCGTCTTCTGCATCCGCGGAAGAACGACCTTCCAGAAGAGGAAGAGGATCAGCGCGAACGGAATCAGCGACCAAATGATGTCGTAGTCAGCCGGCAGAAGCGGGTTGTGCGTCGCTTCTGCTGCTGCGTTTACCAATTCGGGAAGCATGGAACCGGCTTAGACGAAGATGAAGTAGGTCGCAATACCGATGAAGGCGAGCGCCTCGGTGAATGCGATACCGATGTACATGAGCACCGTGAGGCGACCCTGCAGTTCGGGCTGACGGGCAACCGACTCGATTGTCTTACCAACGACGATACCGACGCCGATGGCCGGACCGATGGCGGCGAGGCCGTAACCGACGGTAGCAATGTTGCCGTTGATTTCAGCGAGAACGGATGTTGCGTCCACGTTGTATTTCCTTCCGTGATGGCGAACCGGGCAAGTGCCAGGTTCGTATTAGTGCTCTTCAGCCAGCGCGAGCTGGATGTAGACAGTAGTCAGCAGGGCAAAGATGTACGCCTGAAGTACGGCGATCAGAAGCTCGAAGAAGGTGAACACGATGCCGAATGCCAACGTGCCGACCCCGAACAGGCTCGGCAATCCAGTGAGCGTGAAGAAGAAGAAGTGCGTCGCCGAGAAGAAGAGCACGAGCAGCAGGTGACCGACGACCATGTTCATCAGAAGTCGGAGCGTGAGCGTGATCGGGCGGAGGACGAAGGTCGAGATGAACTCGATCGGCGTGACGATGATGTACAGGAACGGCGGGACGCCGGGAGGCATCAGCGAGTTCTTGAAGAAGGCACCGGGGTGCTTCTTGACGCCGGCGTAGATGAACGCGATATACGCGGCCGCGGCCAGCACCAGTGGAACACCGATCACCGACGTGCCGGCAATATTCAGGAACGGGATGATTCCCGTCAGGTTCATGAATAGAACCATGAAGAAGATCGTGGTGATCAACGGCAGGAAGCGCTTGCCATCCTTCTTGCCGAGCAGATCTTCGGCGATGTTGATGCGCACGAAGTCGAGGCCCATTTCGACCGCGCTCTGGAAGCGGCCGGGGACCATCTTCATCTTGCGCGTGCCGAGCCAGAAGATCAGGACGAGAACCAGGAACGCCAGCATGCGGATGAGCATGATGCGGTTCATGGCGAACGGAGTGCCCTCGAACAGCACAATGTCGGGGAAGAACTCCGCAATGGAAGGACCGTGGAACTCCGAATCGCCGCTCGCAAGCGGTGCAAATGAAGTGAGAGCGTTAACTAGCAGCGCTTATCTCCAAGCTCAGGGCATGGCGTCATGCGGCGATGGATTTTGGTGGGGGGGGCCGTCAAAGACCCTATCAAAGAAAGCGGGTCACCTACGACTTGAACCGTTCTCAATTGAGCGCGTCGTTGCTGTCGCCGGGCAATTCGGCGTCGCTGACGTATGGCATGCGCGCACGGGTCACCGCGATCAGGTCGACGGCCAGGCTGCCGATGACGGCCACCACGATCGTGACGAAGAGCACCACGGGGTCGATGAAGGGCTGATCCTTCAGCAGGAAGATCAGCACCAGGAACACGATGAACTTGACCAGCCAGGCGCCCATCACGATCGCGAAGAAGATCGGGTTGAACACCTCGGACTTCGTGACCCGGCTGGCGAGCAGAATGCTGCCGGCGGTGATGCCGAGGAACAGGGCTGCCATTGCGGTGCCGATCAGCGCGCTGATCACCCCGACGCCGCCCGCCACGATGCCACCCACGATGGAGCCGACGACGGCGATGCCCAGGGCGAGCACTCCCCCGTAGACGAGGGCTTTCTTTAATACGGGTGCGGCGATCATCCGGTTGGTTTCTCCTTGGCAGTGGTCGACGGGACGATGCGGATGGAATCCGTCGAGGCCACATCGAGCGGGTCGAGTTCAGCGGACGGCGCCGCGGCGTCATTCGGTGAGGCGAGTTGCGCGGCCGCTTCGGCGCGTTTGCGCCTGCTGAGTGGCGCGAGCGTGACCACGGTGCAGATGATCAGTCCGACGGCCAGGATGATCAGGGTCGGCACCGTGTCGAGGAACATGAACCCGAGGCATCCGAGCGCCACAACTGTGGTCCAGGCGTACAGGATCAGCACGGCGTGCAGGTGGCTGTGTCCCATGTCGAGCAGCCGGTGATGCAGGTGCTGGCGGTCGGCGGTGAACGGCGACTTGCCTGCCCGCAGACGGCGGAACACCGCGAGCGCGAAGTCGAGCAGCGGCACCAGCAGGATCGCGAACGGCAGCACGATCGGGATCAGCGACGGCAGCAGTGACGCCCGGTCGTCGGTGAATTCGTCTGGGCTGATCTGTCCGCTCACCGCGACGGTGGACGCGGCCATCAGCAGGCCCACCAGCAGTGCCCCCGCGTCGCCCATGAACAGCTTCGCCGGGTGCCAGTTGAGGAATAGGAATCCGAAGCAGACACCGATCACCACGACCGAGATCAGCGTGGACAGGTTGAAGTAGTCGGTACTGCCGCGCAGCTGCAGCAGGTAGCTGTAGACGAAGTAGACCACGTTGGCGATGATCGCGACGCCGGCGACCAGCCCGTCGAGCCCGTCGATGAAGTTGACCGCGTTCATCACGAGCACGACCAGCAACACGGTCAGCGCCAGCGACATGAACGGCGACACCACCGCGACGCCCTCGATGAACGGGAACGAGACCAGCGGCACCTGCCAGGCCAGCAGACCGGCGGCCAGGATCTGACCGGCCAGTTTGGTGACCCAGTCGAGATCCCAGATGTCGTCGGCCACACCGATCAGCACGATGATGAGCGCGGAGCCGAGCAGCGCGAAGACCTTCAACGGCTCGGCGAAGACGAGGCTGAAGGTGGGCAGCTGTGAGGCGACCGCGAAGCCGGCGAGCACTCCGATGAACATGGCCACACCGCCGAGCCGCGGGGTGGGGCGGGTGTGTACGTCGCGGGAGCGGATCTTGGGGTAGAGCCGGTACTTCATGCTGAGCTTCCAGATCACCAGCGACAAGCCGAAGCTGACGATCGCGGCGACCGCGCCCACCATGGCGTAGAAGACGGTGCGGGGAATGCGGAAGCCGCCGGCGTCGGCGGCGTTGATGATGTCGGCGAGATCCGTTACGAGCATCGATCGGCTCCCACGACGTCGCGGATCGCCTCGTCGGGAATCACGCCGTGGCGCACGATGCGCAGCTTGCCGTCTGGCAGGTGAAGCGACGTCGCATCCACAATCGTCGAGGGGTCGGAGCCCCCGTCTCCCCCGTCCAGGTAGACGGCGACACTGTCTCCGAGCATGGCTTCGGCGGCGGCCGCGGTTGCAGCGGCCGGCTGACCGGTGAGGTTGGCGGATGACACCGCCAGAGGGCCGGTCTCCGACAGCAGTTCGAGCGCGATGCGGTTGCTCGGCATCCGCAACGCCACGGTGCCGTGGGTCTCGCCGAGGTCCCAGCTCAGCGATGACTGCGCCGGCAGAATGATGGTGAGCCCGCCGGGCCAGAAGTCCTTGACCAGCGCGCGAACTTCATCCGGCACCGATTCGGCCAGGGCATCCAGTGTCGGGATGCCGGGAATCAACACCGGCGGAGGCGACTGACGCCCGCGGCCCTTCGCGTCGAGCAGACGCTGCACCGCTTTCGGGTTGAACGCGTCGGCGGCCACCCCGTAGACGGTGTCGGTGGGCAGGACTACGAGCTCGCCTCGCCCGATCGCTGCACGGGAAAGGCGCATACCGGTGAGCAGTTCGGAGTCGTCCGAACAATTGAAGATGCGGGCCATGTCGCATACATCGTAGTCGGGCGGGGCTGGGTGCCCTCTTGACAGACACACGCCGCATTGGCTTATCGCGGTGCGAGCGGGCAGACTGGAGGCACCATGAGCCTGCTTTTCATTTTCGATATGGACCAGGTGTTGTATACGTACAACTGGGAACAACGGATGTCGGGACTCACCGAGGTCACCGGGCACAGCTTGGACGAGTTGCGCCGCCGCTGGTGGCATGCCGAGGGTGAGATCGCTGCGGAGGCTGGCGGGTTCGCAACGCCCGAGGCTTATCTGGTCGCGTTCAACGAGGCCATGGGCGTCGAGGTGAGCCGCGCGGATTGGGTGCGCTTCCGCGCCACCGCGATGACGCCGACGCTCGATGCGCACGATGCCGTCCGCCGCGCGGCCGAGCTCGGCCAGGTGACATTGCTCACCAACAACGGACCGCTCAGCGGGGCGCACCTGCACGACATCGCCCCGGAGCTGGTCGGCATCTTCGGCGAGCACCTCTTCGCGTCCGCGCATTACGGTGCCCGCAAGCCCGATCCCCTGGTGTTCGAGCGGGTACTCGAGCGCTACGCGACACCGGCCGAGGACGCGTTCTTCGCCGACGACCTGCCCGAGAACGTGGCCGGCGCGGCATCCATCGGCATCAGCGCACACCTGTTCGAGGGCGCGGCGGGCATGCTGACCGCGATCGAGCAGTTCGCCGCGGAGCGGGCATCGAGCGGGTCGGGCGCATCGAGCGGGTCGGGCGCATCGAGTGATTCGGGCACGCTCCACGGGTCGACCGCGACCCGCTGATCGCACTCCCCGAGTAACGTCACCCACTCCGCCGCTGAGGTCTGGCGTTTGGCCCTTCGCCGGCTGAACGAACGACGGAAGTGCAGACCTCACCGGATGACTCGCCTCGCGAGCACTCGTGTCGCCGGCTGAGGTCTGGCGTTTGGTTCTTCCTGCGCCTGCGGAACCACTAAACGGCAGACCTCACCACGCGCGGGGTCGCCTGGAACGGCTAGCGCAGCGCGGTGGTCGCGCGATCGCGGCCGAGCAGGTCGCGGTAGGTTGCCACCGCACGCCAGCCATCGGCGGTCAGCAGTTCGCGGATGGCGGGGCCCTGCTCCTCGCCGTGCTCGATCACCAGCGTGCCGCCGGTGTGCAGCAACCGCCGGCCGGTGGCGGACACCTGGTGCACGACATCCAGCCCGTCATCGCCGCCGTAGAGCGCGTGCTCGGGGTCGTATAAACGAACTTCCGGGTCGCGCGGGATGGCGCCAAGCGGAATGTATGGCGGGTTGGAGACGACCACGTCGACGGTGCCGTCCAGTTCGGGCAGCGCGTCGGCGAGATCGGCGAACACCAGACGGGCGTTACTCGCGTTCACGCTGCGGAAGTTCTGTTTGGTCCAGACGAACGCCCGCGGTGAGTTCTCGACCGCGTGCACGGATGCCGTGGGCACCTCGGTGGCCAGCGCCAGGGCGATCGCGCCGCTGCCGGTGCCGAGGTCCACCGCGACAGCATCGCCCGGGATGGCCCGCAGCGTGTCGATCGCCAGCTGCGCCACGAACTCGGTCTCGGGCCGCGGCACGAACACACCCGGGCCGACGGCCAGTTCGAGTGACCTGAATGCGGCGAGCCCGGTGATGTGCTGCAGCGGTTCCCGGCGGGCTCGCCGCTCGATGGCATCGGCCACGGCCGCGGCATCCGCCTCGGAAATCGGCGCGTCGGTGACGGACTTCGCCTGCACCTGCCCGCGCGAGACGCCGAGCACGTGACCGATCAGCAGTTCGGCGTCGACCTCAGGGCTCTGGATGCCCGCCCGGGCCAGCACATCGATGGCGCTGGCGCGGACGGACGACACAGTGTTCACGGTCAGTGCTGGTCGCCGATGTCAGCCAGGCGCGCCTCTTCGTCGAACTGGATGCACGACTCGATCACCGGCTCGAGGGCACCGTTCATGACCGCGTCGAGGTTGTACGCCTTGTAGCCGGTGCGGTGATCCGCGATGCGGTTCTCCGGGAAGTTGTACGTGCGGATGCGCTCTGACCGGTCCATGGTGCGGATCTGAGTCTTGCGCTGAGCGCTGTCGAGCGCGGCCTGCTCTTCCTGCTGGCGGGCGAGGATGCGAGCCCGCAGCACGCGCATGCCGGCTTCCCGGTTCTGCAGCTGGCTCTTCTCGTTCTGCATGGCCACCACGATGCCGGTGGGCAGGTGGGTGATGCGCACGGCGGAGTCGGTGGTGTTCACCGACTGGCCACCGGGGCCGCTCGACCGGTACACGTCGATCTTGAGATCGTTCTGGCTGATCTCAACTTCTTCCGGGGCGTCAACCTCGGGGAACACGAGCACCCCGGTGGTCGACGTGTGGATGCGTCCCTGCGACTCGGTGGCGGGCACGCGCTGTACACGGTGCACCCCACCTTCGTACTTCAGGTGCGCCCAGACACCCTGGGAAGGGTCGCTGGCGTTGGACTTGATGGCCAGCTGCACATCCTTGTAGCCGCCGAGATCGCTCTCGGTGCGCTCGAGCAGTTCGGTCTTCCAACCCCGGGACTCGGCGTAGTGGAGGTACATCCGCAGCAGATCCGCGGCGAAGAGCGCGCTCTCGGCGCCGCCCTCTCCGCCCTTGATCTCCATGATCACGTCGCGCCCGTCGTCGGGGTCGCGCGGGATCAGCAGACGCCGCAGCTTCTCCTGGCCGGTGGCCAGCGTCTCTTCGAGCGCCGGCACCTCCTCGGCGAACGCGTCGTCCTCCTTGGCGAGTTCCTTGGCCGCGGCCAGGTCCTCTTGCGCCTGCAGCCACCCCTCGTACGCCGCCTTGATCTGACTCAATTCGGCGTACCGGCGGTTGATCTTCTTTGCCCTGGCCGCATCCGCGTGAACGGCAGGATCCGAGAGTTGCCCCTGCAGATCCTCATGCTCGGCCAGTAGCACTGCTACTGACTCGAACATGCGTTAGTCGTCCTTGTGGTTGCCCGGCTGGGGCAGCGACTTCTGGATCTGCATGAGGAACTCCACGTTCGACTGCGTCTCCTTGAGCTTGCCGAGCACGATCTCCAGCGCCTGCTGCGGGTCGACGCCGGCGAGGGCGCGACGCAGCTTCCAGGTGACCTTGACCTCGTCGGCGCCCAGCAGCATTTCTTCGCGGCGGGTTCCGGATGCGTTCACATCGACGGCAGGGAAGATGCGCTTGTCTGCCAGCTGGCGCGACAGGCGGAGCTCCATGTTGCCGGTGCCCTTGAACTCTTCGAAGATGACCTCGTCCATCTTGGACCCGGTCTCCACCAGCGCGGTGGCGAGGATGGTCAGCGAGCCGCCGTCCTCGATGTTGCGGGCCGCTCCGAAGAAGCGCTTCGGCGGGTACAGCGCCGACGAGTCGACACCGCCGGACAGGATACGACCGGATGCCGGAGCCGCCAGGTTGTACGCACGGCCGAGGCGGGTGATCGAGTCGAGCAGCACGACCACGTCGTGGCCGAGCTCGACCAGGCGCTTGGCGCGCTCGATCGCCAGTTCGGCGACCGTGGTGTGGTCTTCGGCCGGACGGTCGAAGGTCGAGGCGATGACCTCGCCCTTGACGGTGCGCTGCATGTCGGTGACCTCTTCGGGCCGCTCGTCCACGAGCACGACCATCAGATGCACCTCGGGGTTGTTCTTCGAGATGGCGTTCGCGATGGCCTGCAGCACCAGGGTCTTGCCAGCCTTCGGCGGCGAGACGATGAGTCCGCGCTGGCCCTTGCCGATCGGCGCCACCAGGTCGATGATGCGGGTGGAGAGCTTGGTGGACTCGGTCTCCAGACGCAGACGCTCCTGCGGGTAGAGCGGGGTGAGCTTGCCGAACTCGACACGGTTCGCGGCCTGCTCGAGGGTCTGGCCGTTGATCGAGTCGACCTGCACGATGGCGTTGTACTTCTGGCGTCCGCCCTGGTTGTCGCCGTCACGCGGCTGGCGGATGGCGCCGACAACGGCGTCGCCCTTGCGGAGGTTGTACTTCTTCACCTGGCCGAGCGACACATACACGTCGCTGGTGCCGGGCAGGTAGCCGGAGGTGCGCACGAAGGCGTAGTTGTCCAGCACGTCGAGGATGCCGGCGACGGGGATGAGCACGTCGTCGTCGCTGATCTCGGGCTCGAAGTCGTCGCCCTGGGCGCCGCGCCCGCGCTTGCGGTCGCGGTAGCGGCCACGGCCGCGGCCGTCACCGTCGACCTCGACCTGCTGCTGCTGACGGTCGCGCTGCTGGGTGCGGCCGCCCTCCTGCAGGTCGGCCTTCGGCTGGTTGCGGTTCTGGCCGTCGTTCTGCTGACCCTGCTGGGTCTGCTGACCCTGCTGGGGCTGCTGGCCCTGCTGGGTCTGCTGGCCCTGCTGGCCGCGCTCTCCACGCTCGCCGCGGTTGCGGTTGCGGTTGCGGCGGCCGGGACGGCCCTCGCCCTCTTCGGGCGTGGTCTCCTGCTCGGCCTCGGCGCCCGCGGGCGTCTCGGTGCGGTCGGCCTGCTTCGGTGCGGCCTCGACGGCCGTGACCTCGGGCTGCGCAGTGGCCTGCTCAGCGTCGGGCTGCGCAACGGGCTGGCCGGCGGCCTGCTTGGCGCGGCCATTGCGGCGGGCGCGGGGCGCGGCGGCCGGGGCGGCCTCGTCTGCGACGGGCGCTGCGGATGTCGCGGACTCGGTCGACGTGACCGGTGCCGTGGTGTCGACCGGTGCCGTGGCCTCGGCCGGAGCGGCGGTCTTCACCGGAGCGGTGGTCCTCGCGGGAGCCGCGGCGGTGCGGGTGGTCGTCGAGCCGGCGCGGGCCGAGATCTCGGCGGCGGTCAGCTCGGTGAGTCCGGAGCTGCGGTTGTTCGCGTGCTGGTCGGACTTCTTCGGCGCGACAAGCTCGCCGGTGGCGGCGCTGACGCGGCGCGAGGCACGCTTCTTCGGCGCTGCCTCCGTGGTGGGCTGCGCGGTGGCGGGCACCGCGTCGGAGGCGGCGGCCTCGGGGGCCACAACCTCGGGCGCTACGACCTCGGGGGCCGCAGCGGCAGCGGTTTCAGCCGGAGCGGTCGCGGCATCCGGGTTACGGGTCTCCTGGATCTTCTCCATGAGCTCTCCTTTGCGAAGTTTGGACGCGCCACTGATGCCGAGCTCGACGGCGAGAGCCTGAAGCTCCGCCAGCTTGAGACCAGTGAGGGCGCGTGTGGACGCACCGACGGTGCGTTCTGCTGTGTCAGACACTGAAAAAAGGGTTCCTTTCGCCCCCGGGAAAAGAACATCCCGGGGCTCAGCCGCTCGCCGATTCACGGTTTCGGGAGGCTGCGCAGACGCGAGTGAAGGCTGTGGTTGAAAAACTCAGACTTCACGCCTGGCAGTCCAGAGACTGCGGGTGGGCGAGTGCTAGTGATTATGCAACTCGGGATGTCTGGCTAGGCCAGGGCTTCTACCGGGTGCGTGATTACTGTAGCACCTTTGAGATCGACGGCCAGCATCATGACCTGCCACGGCGTTTCGGCGTGTTCGGCTATCAAACGCGCGGCAATCAGGCGCTGTTCCGGGTCACTGCAGAGCACCAGGATCGAGGGCCCGGCGCCGGACACGGCGGCGGCCAGTCCTGCGTCGCGCAGCGTGGTGATCAGCGCGTTGGTCTCGGGCATCGCGCTGGCGCGGTAGCTCTGGTGCAATTTGTCTTCGGTGGCCGCGAGCAGCAGTTCCGGGCTCTGCACCAGGGCTGCGATAAGCAGCGCCGAGCGCGACACGTTGAAGACGGCATCCTCGTGCGGCACGCTCGCCGGCTGCAGGCTGCGCGCGGCCGCGGTGGACATGGTGTGCTCGGGAACGCAGACCAGCGCGGACACTCCGCGGTGCACGGAGAGCCGCTTGTGCCGCGGCCCTTCCGGCGTGGTCCAGGCGATGGTCAGGCCACCGAACAGGCCGGGTGCGACGTTGTCCGGATGCCCTTCCAGCTCGGTCGCGAGGGTCAGCAGCGCCTCGGAGTCGATCTCGACGATCCCGGCAAGCAGCCCCTTCGCGGCCATGATTCCCGACACGATGGCCGCACCGGATGACCCGAGTCCTCGGCCATGCGGAATCACGTTGTTGGCCACCAGGTCAAGACCCGGCATCTCGATGCCGTACGCGGCGAAGGTGTGCGACATGGCGCGCACCACCAGGTTGCTCTCGTCGGTGGGCACTTCTCCCGCACCGTAGCCGCGCACCTCGACGGTGGCGCCGGGGCGCTCACGCACAGTCACCTCGAGGTCGTCATACAACGCAAGGGCCATGCCGAGGGTGTCAAAGCCCGGGCCGAGGTTCGCAGACGTGGCCGGAACCTTGACGCTCACCGCCGTGCCGACAGGCACTGTGCCGACTGGCACTGCGCTCATGCCTTGGCCAGCCCCAGCACGTCGGCCACCTCTGCGGTGTCCGCTGAAACGCTGGTGGGCTTCACGTCGGTGCCGTCGGCACCACGCAGCGCCCACTGCGGGTCTTTCAGGCCGTGGCCGGTGACGGTGAGCACGACGGTGGCGCCCTTCGGCACCTCGCCGGCTTCGCTGCGCTCGAGCAGACCGGCCACGCTGATCGCCGATGCCGGTTCCACGAAGATGCCGACCTCGGCAGAGAGGATGCGGTGCGCCTCAAGGATCTTGGCGTCGTCGATGGCACCGAAATAGCCGCCGCTCAACTGCCGTGCGTTCAGCGCAAGCTCCCACGAGGCGGGGTTGCCGATGCGGATGGCGCTGGCGATCGTCTCGGGATCCTTCACGATGTGGCCGCGCACGATGGGTGCGCTGCCCGCGGCCTGGAACCCGAACATGCGCGGCAGCTTGGTGCTGGCGCCGCGTTCGAGGTCTTCGCTGTAGCCGCGGAAGTACGCGGTGTAGTTGCCGGCGTTGCCGACCGGGATGAAGTGGAAGTCCGGAGCGTCGCCGAGCACCTCGACGACCTCGAACGCGGCCGTCTTCTGACCCTCGATGCGGTCGGGGTTCACCGAGTTGACCAGGTGCACCGGGTAGTTCGCGGCGAGGTCACGAGCGATGTCGAGGCAGTCGTCGAAGTTACCGCGAACCTGCAGCAGCTGGGCGTTGTGGGCGATGGCCTGGGCGAGCTTGCCCATCGCGATCTTGCCCTCCGGCACCAGCACCGCCGAGGTGATGCCGGCGTGCGTGGCGTATGCGGCGGCCGAGGCCGACGTGTTTCCGGTGGAGGCGCAGATCACGGCCTTCGCGCCGTGCTCGACGGCCTTGGAAACCGCCATGGTCATGCCGCGGTCCTTGAAAGATCCGGTGGGGTTCATGCCCTCGAACTTCACCCAGACCGTGGCGCCGGTGCGTGCCGACAGCGCCGGGGCGGGGATCAGCGGAGTGCCGCCCTCGCCGAGGGTGATGATCGGAGTCGCATCAGAGATGTCGAGTCGGTCCGCGTACTCGCGCAGAACACCACGCCATTGGTTAGCCATTACAGTCCTTCAACTCGTAGAACAGACATCACACGGCTCACCGCTGAACTCGATTCGAGCTCGGCGACGGTGGCCGCAAGATCGGACTCCATTGCCTCATGAGTGCCGATAACAAGGGTAGCGGTGGGCTGGGGGTCTTCCGCACTGGTGCTCACCGACTGCTCCACGGTCTCGACCGAGACTCCATGGTCGCTGAACACGGTGGCGATGCTTGCCAGCACGCCGGGCAGGTCGGCCACGGCGAGCGTGATCTGGTGGCGCGAGCGCACGTGCCCGATCGGCAGGATCGGCAGGTTGGCGTGCGTTGACTCGGCCACACCGGGCCCGCCCGCGACGTGTCGCCGGGCGGCGGAGACCACGTCGCCGAGCACCGCGGACGAGGTCTGCAGTCCGCCGGCGCCTGCGCCGTAGAACATGAGATCTCCTGCTGCCTCGGCGTGCACGAACACGGCGTTGTTGCCGCCGTGCACCGCGGCCAGCGGATGCTGCGCCGGCACGAGCGCCGGGTGAACCCGGGCGCTGACGCCGTTCTCGCCGGTGGCGGCATCCGTCAGTCTCTCGCAGATTGCCAGCAATTTGATGACGTAACCGGCCTTGGTGGCCGAGGCGATCTGGTCCTTGGTGATGCTGGTGATGCCCTCGCGGTACACCGAGTCGAGCGGCACCGTGGTGTGGAAGGCCAGGCTCGCGAGCAGCGCCGCCTTCTGTGCGGCGTCGTACCCTCCGATGTCGGCCGTCGGGTCGGCCTCGGCGTAGCCGAGTTCGGTCGCGGTGGCGAGAGCGTCCTCGAATGTCGAGCCGGTGGTGTGCATGCTGTCGAGGATGAAGTTGGTGGTGCCGTTGACGATTCCGAGGATGCGCTCCACCCGGTCGCCGGCGAGGCTGTCGCGCAGCGGCCGGATGATCGGAATGGCGCCGCCCACGGCCGCCTCGTAGTAAAGCTGGGCACCCACGCGTTCCGCCGCGTCGAACAGTTCCGGGCCGTGCGTGGCGAGCAGCGCCTTGTTGGCGGTGATCACGTCGGCGCCGGAATTGATCGCCTGCAGCACGTAGCTACGCGCCGGTTCGATGCCGCCAATCAGTTCGATCACGATGTCCGAACCCAGGATCAGCGACTCGGCATCGGTGGTGAACAGCTCGCGCGGCAGGTCGACGGTGCGCGGAGCGTCCACGTCGCGCACCGCGATGCCGACCAGGGTCAGGCCGGCCCCGGCCCGCTTTGCGAGTTCGTCGGAGTGTTCGAGCAGCTGCCGGGCGACTTCGGCGCCGACGCTGCCGGCGCCGAGCAGGGCTACTCGAAGGTTGCGGTATTCGATCATGCGCTGGTGACTCCTGCGTCTCTTCTCAACAGATCTTCTTCGGTTTCACCGCGCACGATAATGCGCGCCTCACCGTTGTTCACGGCGACGACCGGGGGCCGGCCGAGGTAGTTGTAATTGCTGGCGAGCGACCAGCAGTATGCGCCGGTAGCGGGAACCGCGAGCAGGTCGCCTGGGGCCACATCCCCCGGCAGGTACTCGGCGAGCACGACCAGGTCGCCGCTCTCGCAGTGCTTACCTGCGACGCGCACAAGGGCGGGGTCGGCGGTCGATGAGCGGCTGGCGATGCGGGCGCTGTAGTCGGCCGCGTACAGGGCGGTTCGGGCGTTGTCACTCATGCCGCCGTCGACGCTCACGTACTTGCGCATGGCGACGCTGTCGCCGATCGAGACCGCGACGTCCTTGATGGTGCCCACCTCGTACAGGGTGGCACCGGCGGTGCCGATGATGGCACGGCCGGGTTCGATCGCGATGACGGGAATCGGGATGTCGAGACGTGCGGCTTCCGCGGACACCACCTCGGCGAAGCTCGCGGCGATCTGCTCGATCGGGGTCACCTCGTCGGCGGCGGTGTAGGCGATGCCGAAGCCGCCACCGAGGTTCAGCTCCGGAACCGGTCCGGCAGCCAGCAATCCCACGTGCACGCCGAGCAGGCGCCTGGCCGCCTCGATGAAGCCGCCGGCGTCGAAGATCTGCGATCCGATGTGCGAGTGCAGGCCGAGGAAGTGGAGGCCGGGGAAGGAGCGGATGTGGCCGACGAACTCGGGAACATCGGTCAACGGCACACCGAACTTCTGGTCCTCATGCGCGGTCGCCAGGTATTCGTGGGTGTGGGCGTGCACCCCGCTGTTGGTGCGCAGCCGCACCGGCTGCACGACTCCGTAGCGTTCGGCGGCGTTCGCCACGCGCTCCACCTCAACCCAGCTGTCCAGGATGATCGCTCCGACGCCGACCGACACTGCACGGTCGATCTCGGCGAGGCTCTTGTTGTTTCCGTGAAAACCGAGGCGGGCGGCATCCACCCCCGCGGCGAGCGCGACGGCCAGTTCTCCCCCGCTGGCGACATCGATGTACAGGCCTTCCTCGGTCACCCAGCGGGCGACCTCGGTGGAGAGGAACGCCTTGCCCGCGTAGTAGACCTTGGCGCTGGAGCCGACGGCGGCGAACTCGGCGTCGAAGGCGGCCTTAACCTGTCGGGCGCGTCCGCGCGCGTCGGCCTCGTCGATCACGTACAGCGGGGTTCCGAAGCGGGATGCCAGGTCACGGGCGGTGACGCCGCCGAGGGCGATCTCGCCCGTCTGCGTGCGGTGGGCGTTCTGCGACCACACCGCCGGCGCGAGCGCGTTGGCGTCGTCCGGATGGGCAAGCCAGTCCGGGGCGAGCGGGTTTGTGGTCATCGGCACCTCACGAACGAACAGACGGAAAACGGGCACGAGTGCGGCGGTCAACGCGGCTTGGTCCCGAAGCCGAGCCCAAGCCTACCGAGTCGAACGGCACTGCCCCGAACCGGGTGTTATCCCCCGCAAGGTGGAGGGTTAGCACCCTGTTGCCCGCGGCCCGGTCGCCCGTAGCGTGAGGATTACGCACTTTGGTGCGCCCTTCACGGCTATACGACGAATGGATACCCAGATGACCCCTCCCGCGATCGAGGCGCGCGGCCTCAGTAAGGCGTATGGAACCGGTGCTGCCCGGTTCGATGCGCTCACCGATATTTCGCTGACGGTCGACCGCGGCGAGTCCGTGGCCATCGTCGGGAAGAGCGGCTCTGGCAAGTCGACGCTGATGCACCTGCTCGCCCTGCTCGATCGGCCGGACTCCGGGACGCTCGCCGTCAACGGCGTCGAGAGCGCCGCCCTGCGTCCGCGGGAGCTGAACGCGCTGCGCAACCGGGAGTTCGGGTTCGTCTTCCAGCAGTTCTTCCTGAACGGCTCGCAGACGGTGCTCGAGAACGTCACCCTTCCCCTGGTCATCGCCGGAGTCGGCGCGCGCGAGCGCCGTCGACGCGGCATGGAGGTGCTGACCAGACTCGAACTCGAGCACAAGGCCGGCGCGAAAGCCACCGCACTGTCGGGTGGGCAGAAGCAGCGTGCCGTGATCGCGCGCGCCCTGGTGGGCGCACCGAGCGTCATCTTCGCCGACGAACCCACCGGCAACCTCGACAGCAACACCGGCGCGGTGGTCGAAGACCTGCTGTTCTCGCTCAACCAGGAACAGGGCATCACCCTGGTCGTGGTGACCCATGATGAGGACCTTGCCGAGCGCTGCGGCCGTCAGATCACGGTGCGCGACGGCCGACTGGTGACCGAACTCGACCTGGCGGGAGTGGCCCGATGAGAACTCGTGATGTCATCGCGACCGCCTCGCGCAACGTGTTCCGCAGCAAGCTGCGCACCACCCTCACCGTGCTCGCCCTGGTAGTGGGAGCGTTCACGCTCACCCTCACCCAGGCCCTCGGCGCGGGTGTCAACCGATATCTGCAAGACCAGACCTCAGCGCTCGGCGCCGGGGACGTACTGGTCATCTCGCAGCAGCCCGAAGAATTTGAGCCGACCGACGGCCCGGCCGAGTACCAAGCCGCCGACTCCGAGGAAGCCTTCGAGACGCCACGCGGCAGCTACACGACGCTGAGCGGCGCCGACCTCGACAAGATCGAGGCGGTCGACGGTGTCGGATCGGTGCTTCCGGTTCGGCTGCTGGAGATCGACTACATCTCCGGCGAGAAGAGCGCGCAGTACGAATTCGCCTGGAGTGCCACAGCGTCGGCCACCGAGCCGCCGATCGTGGCCGGCGAACAGCTCGACCACGCGACCGCTGAACCCGAGGTGATGTTGACGAGGGACTACGCCGAGGCGCTCGGCTTCGACGACTACGACTCGGTCATCGGCGAAAAAGTGCAGATCGGTCTGACCGACGCCACCGGTGCGGTGCACGAGACCGGCGGCACCGTCGTCGGCGTCGCCGAGGACACCCTGTTCGCGGCAGGAATCGGCATCAACGAGACACTCAGCAAGACAATCGCCGACCTGCAGTTCACCGGTGCGCCGGACGGTGCCGGCGACCAGTACGCCCAGGTGATCGCACGGTTCGACCTGAACGCGGGCCAGGCAGCGCTCGACGGCATCAAGGATGACCTCGCCGCGCAAGGATACGAGGGGATGACGGTCGACGACCAGATGGGCGTGTTCAAGTCCGTCATCGACGCGATCATCGCCGTGCTCAGCGGGTTCGCGGTCATCGCGCTCATCGCTGCGGGCTTCGGCATCGTGAACACGCTGCTGATGAGCGTGCAGGAACGTACCCGCGAGATCGGCCTGATGAAGGCGCTCGGCATGGGCAGCCGGCACGTGTTCCGGCTGTTCAGCCTGGAGGCGCTCGCGATCGGATTGCTCGGCAGCGCGCTGGGTGCGGGGCTCGCCATGCTCGCCGGCGCAGGCCTGAACGGCATGCTCAGCGGAGGCCTGCTCGCCGACCTGCCGGGGCTGACGCTGCTGGTGTTCGAACCGCTCGGCCTGCTGATCGTGATCGCCGTGATCGGTGCGCTGTCGTTCCTCGCTGGCACGCTGCCCGCGGCCCGCGCCGCGAGGCAGAACCCGATCGACGCGCTGCGCTACGAGTAGCAGCTAGTAGCAGCCAGCTCGCTGATTGAGGAGCGCTGCCCCGCGTCAGGGGCGGCGCTCCTTCAGCCCCCGCAGGAGCCCGTCGTCGTGAGCGCTTCGGCAGTCAGGGGCAGGTCGGATGCCGCGACATCCAGCCGCAGCTGGCCTTCGGTCACGGCGATCCCGGTCACCTGCACCCCGGCCGGCAGCAGTTCCGCCGCGCAGATCGGGATCGCCAGGCCGGCCTCGTCGATGAAGGCCGAGATGTCGACCGGTGCGCTGCCGAGGCCCTCGATCGAGGTGGGGCTGAGGGTGACCACGTCGCCACCGATCCGCGGTTCCAGCGTCACCCGGAAGCCCACGGTCATGCCGAACACCTCGAAGCTGCTCTCGTACTGCACGGCACCGTCTACCAGCTGCGTCTGGTCGGTGAGCCCGCGTTCGACCAGCAGCGCGTTGACGGCGTCTTCACCGATCGTGAACGACCCACTGGCCTCGCGCACCGTTCCGCCCATTTCCGTGGGCACGCCGTGCGCGGTGATCTCGGCGTCGCCCGTCACTCCCCCGATGGCAAGGCTTGGCGCAGACAGCTCGACGGTGTCGAAACTGCCGGCGAGGTACTGCTGCAGGAACGAGAACCCGCCGATCTTCACCGCAACCGGTCCGGAGCCCGCGGGCAGGCGGCTGGCCAGCTGCCGCTCAACCTGGTCCGTGGCGTAGGCCCTGGCCGCGACATCCGCCAGCACGACGCCGCCGACCACGACCACCAGCACGCCGATCAGGATGCCGACACCGAGACCGCGCCGCCGGCGACGGGGCGTGACGGACGCGGCATCCGGCATTGCTGTCGACCGAGTCATCACGCCATCCTGTCGTTACATGCGTTCCGGTGCACTGACCCCGAGCAGTTCAAGGCCGTTTCGCAGCACCTGACCGGTGGCATCGTTGACCCAGAGGCGGGTGCGGTGCACGTCTTCGACCGGCGCCTCGCCCAGCGGGCTGACCCGGCAGTTGTCGTACCAGCGGTGGTAGTGGCCGGCGAGCTCTTCGAGGTAGCGGGCCACTCGGTGCGGCTCGCGCAGCTCGGCGGCCTGTTGCACGATGCGGGGGAACTCGGCGAGCGCGCCGAGCAGCACGCTCTCGGTCTCGTGGGTGAGCAGGCTGGCGTCGAACACACTGCGATCGACACCGGATGCCTCGGCATTTCGGGCCACCTGGTGGGTGCGGGCGTGCGCGTACTGCACGTAGAACACCGGGTTGTCGTTGGTGCGTTTCTGCAGCAGTTCGGGATCGAGGGTGAGCGGCGAGTCGGCAGGGTAGCGGCCGAGCGAGTAGCGCAGCGCGTCTGTGCCGAGCCAGGCCTGCAGGTCGTTCAGCTCGATGATGTTGCCGGCGCGCTTGCTGAGCTTGGCGCCGTTGATCGACACCAGCTGCCCGATCAGCACCTCGATGTCCTTCTGCGGGTCCTCGCCGGCAGCGCCCGCGATGGCCTTCAGGCGGTGCACGTAGCCGTGGTGGTCGGCGCCGAGCAGGTAGATCTTGTGCTCGAAGCCGCGGTCGGTCTTGCTCAGGTAGTACGCGGCATCCGCGGCGAAATAGGTGAAGACACCATTGGAGCGCCGGATGACGCGATCCTTGTCATCCCCGAAGTCGGTGGTGCGCACCCAGATCGCGCCGTCCTCGTCGAAGACGTGGCCCTGGGCGCGCAGGCGGTCCACGGCGGTGACGATCGGGCTCAGGCCTGAGGTCGGCTCTTCGGTGTGCAGCTGGCGTTCGCTGAACCATACGTTGAACTGCACGTTGAAGCGCTCGAGCGACTCCCTGATCTCGCCGAGCTGCAGCTGGTACGCGGTCTCGCGGGCGATCGCGAGCGCCTCGTCGGCGGGCAGCTCGAGCAGGTTCGGAACCTGCTGCTGCACGGCCGTGGCTAGGTCGGCGATGTACTGCCCCGGGTAGCCGTTCTCGGGGGTGGGCTCCCCCTTGGCCGCGGCCAGCACCGAGGCGCCGAAGTTGTCCATCTGGTTGCCGGCGTCGTTGATGTAGAACTCGTTGTCGACCGTGGCACCGGCGGCACGCAGCACGCGCGCCAGCGAGTCGCCGAGGGCGGCCCACCGGGTGTGACCGATGTGCAACGGCCCGGTGGGGTTCGCCGACACGAACTCGAGGTTGATGCTCTGCCCGGCGAGCGCGTCGCTGTGCCCGTAGGTCTCGGCACGCTCGACGACGATCCTGGCGACCGCTCCAGCCGCCGCGGCATCCAGCGTGATGTTGATGAATCCGGGGCCGGCGACGTCGACGGATGCCACGCCGTCCAGTTGCTCGATCTCACCGGCCAGCTCGGCGGCGAGCTCGCGCGGGTTGGCGCCGAGCTTCTTGGCGAACTTCATGGCGGCGTTGGATGCCCAGTCGCCGTGGTCCCGGTTGCGGGGCCGTTCGAGGGGCACATCGTCGATCGTGGCGGTGACGGTTTCGGTCGACCCGCGTCGCTCGATGGCTCCCTGGACGATGGCGAGCAGGGATGCGGAGAGTTCAGCGGGGTTCACGGTCGTCGATTCTACCCGGGGTGCACAGAGACGACTTGTAAGCCCTTTAGCATGGATGCCATGTCAGCCGCTCTTGCCCGTGTCACGTCAGCCCGCACTCTGCTTTCCGTCACGGTGGGAACGGTGCTGGTGATGGCCCTGGCAGGCTGCACGGCCGAGAACCTTGAGGCTTCCGAGACACCCAAGCCCTCGACATCCGCCACCGCATCATCCGCGCCTGAGCCCACAGAATCGGCCACGCCGGAGCCGGAACCGATCGTGGGCGTACCGATCACGCTGAGCTGCGACGAGGTGCTGGCGCCGCAGGCGGTCTATGACTACAACCCCAACTTCGGCACGGACCCGAACTACGCGCCAGCCGACGGGTCGCTGGCCGCGAGCATCGTCGGCTACTCGGGGCTGGCCTGCGGATGGGTGAACCAGACCAGCAGTGAAACCTTCGAGGTGGCGGTGGCGGAGCTTCCGGACGCCGCGTTGGACACCTTCAAGAACCAGGCCGGCGCCCAGAGCACGATGGTTCCGACCTACGGTCACGGCGGCGGTTTCGAGGGCTACTTCACCGTCAACGACGGCGTCGGCGAGGCCCGCGTGTTCACCGGAAGCAACTGGATCGTGGTGTCGAGCACCGCGTTCTATGAGCCCGGCGACGCGATTCCGATCGTCGAGCCCGTGGTGGCGGCACTTGCAGGCTAGTTGCGGCTGCTAATCTAGAGCAGCACTCCTGGCCCCCATAGCTCAGGGGATAGAGCGTCTGCCTCCGGAGCAGAAGGCCGCAGGTTCAAATCCTGCTGGGGGCACCAAAGTCACGTGACACGCCGTGACGTGACACTTCTCACGCTCGATGAAACTTTCCGTGTTCACTTGACACTTCCGTTGAGACGGTCCGGCTTCGGTGAGAAAAGTCCTCGGTGCTCGATGATTCCGATGAGCCTCTAATGCTGCCTGCATGAATTTTACAGGGTGCGCAGGCCGCCGGCCAGCCGTCAGCGCGCTCCATTTGTTATCCCTCAAGAGCCCCGCCAACGGGCTTTTAGCGGGCGGGTCTCACGAAGCCGCTGTCTTTCACACGGCGTCGAGACTTTCCACTCTTGAGCGTCACCGACCGGAAAGCCGCATTCGCAGGATGGAATCCGGTACCCGTTCAGCGTCCCGCTCGCGACTCGAGAAACGACGGGAATGGCGGCCGACGATTCGGTATGAGCGGCAGCGCCATCTGGCAAGCATTTCGGGTGCTATTTGGTGTGCTTCCCGATCCACCCTTGTAACTTTCTTGCGGGCTCTGCCGCAGTTGAGCAGCACCCATCCAGCCGCTTCCCAGCAGAATCCGAAGCATGGTGCACAACTGAATCCTGCGCTATGGACAGGCCGCGAGGAACGTGTCAACAATGAGCCAGCAGGTGTCGCAAAAACTCCTGCGGTCGCCTGCCCGGGCTCGTTCAGCCCGGCTGATCTGATCGTTCGAGGCAGGACATGAAGGCTCTTGTTGTAGGGGCGGGCATTGCGGGTCTGGTCGTGGCCCGCCAACTCGGTTTGGCTGGCTGGGAGGTCGAGCTCCTTGAGAAATCGGCCGCTCCGCGCCCCGATGGCTACATGATGGACTTCTTTGGTCCAGGAGTCGAGGCTGCGGAGAGAATAGGCCTCTACTCGCGGCTCGCAGCGGTGGCCTACCACGTCGAGGCAGCCGAGTACGTTGATGGACGAGGACGCCCCACTTCCAGCCTCGACTACGACCAGTTCGCACGGCTTGCCGGCGGGAAGGCCCTAAGTCTGCTGCGCCCCGATATGGAGCAAGCCACCCGCGCCGCGCTCGATGATGTGGACCCCGGTCGAGTGCGGGTCCGCTATGGGGCGCCGGTTTCCAGGGTGTGGAGCGATGACGAGGGCGTGCTGGTCGCCGTTGATGGCTCGCCGAACTTGACGCTCGCCGCGGACGTCCTAGTAGGCGCTGATGGCATTCATTCCGGAGTGCGCGCTGAGGTATTCGACCGGGAAGAGGAGTATTTGCGCCCTATGGGAATGCGTGCTGCGGCATTCATCGTGACCGAACCGCTCCTGAATGCCCGCTTCCGGAACCGGTTCGTCCTGACCGACAGTATCGACCGGGTAGTCGGCCTCTACAGCCTCCGCTCTGACAAGGTGGCGGCATTCATGGTCTACAGGGATGCGTCAGGCGCGACTGGGGATCTGCGATTCGAGAGTCCTAGGGAGCGGTTGCGCCGGGAGTTCGCCGGACTCGGTCAGGCGGTAGACCGGCTGCTTGAACTGTGCCCCGAGCATCCGTACGACGATGTCGTCGCGCAGATCATCATGCCGGGCTGGCAGAAGGGGCGGACGGTTCTCGTGGGGGACGCGTGCGGGGCCGTGTCGCTCCTGGCGGGTCAGGGGGGTTCGCTCGCCATCGCCGGTGCCGCGCTCCTGGGTGACATTCTCGGACCCGTGGCCTCACCTGACGGGATCAGCTCAGCCCTCACCGAATTCGAGCGACGCTGGGCACCCGTGGTAGAGGTGGCCCAGGCGGCCGGGAGGCGCTCCGCGTCATCATTCCTTCCCGCGAATCGGGTTCAGCGCCTCCTGCGTCGGTGGATCATAAGGGCAACTCGTCTGCCGGGAGTCGACCGGCTGGTGGCCCGCCAGATCGTGGCCCGCATCGCAAAGTAAGCTCGGTAAGGTCGACCGGCGGACCTCGCCGGGAAGCAGCTACTTCTTAGCCTCGATCCACCGATCCGATTTGGGCGGGTGCCTGATTTCGACCCGCAGTTCTATGGGCGGCGATCGTCGCGCCTTGGCCAACGGGCACTAGACAGCACTGGTTGAGCATTCAGAGGGCTCACCTCTTCGTCGCAGAAAAGTTGCCGCACTCATCCCGGCGGGCGCAGCGGGCACTGCATCCCCGCCCGACCGACGCGCCTCAAGTCCGTCCTATGAGTTGGGCGCCAGACGACGAGCAGCAAAAGCCGCCTCAATGAACTGCAGCACCTCGACCGCATCGCCGGTGCCATGCTCCGAGGCGATCTGCTCGCCGATAGCCGTCGACGCGGCGGCGTACTCCTCCCGCGAGATCAGGTCGAGAATTCGTCGCGCGAGGGCGGCAGGGGTCGCGCTGCGTAAGTGCAGCGGGCGAGGTCCTGTGCCGAGTTCGTGGATACGTCGGCCCCAGAACGGCTGGTCGCCCAGAACCGGGCAGATCAGCGTGGGCTTCCCGGCACGCAGGCCGGCTGCAGTGGTGCCCGACCCTCCGTGATGGACGACGGCGTCTACTCGCGGGAACAGCCATTCGTGCGGTACGTCTTTGACGACGAAGATGTCGTCCGTTGATCGAGCGGCAAGTGCGCCCCAACCGGTTGCGACCACGGCCCGCACACCAACTTGCTGGAGGGCTTGTAGCACGACTCGACCCCGCTCTTCGGCTTTCGCCCCGAATCCCATGCTGCCGAAACCGACGTAGACGACGGGCCGACTGCCCTGGAGAAAGTCGAGGAGATCTCTCGGCGGCTCCCATGTCGAGGTAGTTTCCCGAAACCAGTAGCCGGTGACGTGTGCCGTGGCGGGGTAGTCGCCCGGTACAGGGACGACGTATCGGCTGAACGAATACAGCACGGGTGCGGGATCACCGCCTCGCGTCGTCAGGTAGTCGCTGAGCCTGCTCATCCGCGGCAGCCCAAGACGTTCACGACGGAACCTATTGATCATGCCGCCGTACGCCAGCGCCGTGAAGCGGTTGAACTGGTAGGTGAGCCGGTTCAGCCGCCACGGAAGCGGGCGCGCGAGGAACGGTATCGGAAAGGCATTCGTGGGCGTGAGGAACGGCAACGGAAGGGAGGGGACGAAGGGGACGCCGAGACGCTCAGCGATGTGGAGGCCGCCGAGGGCCTTGGGGTGCGCGACGATGAGGGTCGGCCGGACTCGTTGGGCGATCTCCCACTGCTCGTGGAGCGACGTGCGCATCGCCGCCGACATCTGTCGAGCCAGCTTCAGGGCCTGCGCCGGACCGCGCAGTTCGGCCATACCGGCGCGCATGACCCGATCCATCTCCGTTGCCATCGGCTCGAAGCCGACACCGGAGGAGACGGCATCACGGTAAGGCTCGGGAGCTGAAAGGACGGCGACGTGGCCGGACACGCTGAGTCGCTCGGCGAGAGCGGCGAACGGGTCGATGTCGCCTCGGGTGCCGAAGGTGAAGATGAGAACTCGCACGGCTAAATCCAATCGACGATTACTCGCCGACCAGGCTTCCCGGCACTCCTAGGGTCACACTACAACCAAGGGCAGCTTGTCCACAGTACGTCGGCCCGGAGCACGCCGCTGGAGTGTATTTGCCGACCACCGGTTGCTTAGCAGAGCTGCTCCAGTCCAGCCTGGTGAATCGAGCCGGCCGGTGGTGTCATGCCACCCCAGCGCCACGTCTCCTGCGAAATGGGCGCCGTCAAGACACCAAGTCCCGTCGTCGGATGACCACCATTGCGAGCGCAGCGCCCAGCACGGCCGTCGCTAGGAGAACTGATGCGGCAGCGACGTTTAGGTCCTCGACGGGGAGCGCTGAGCTGTGGTGGAACGGGCTGATGTTTTGGAGCCACTCGGGGAGTTGCAGGAGTGCGCCGAACTGGCCGAGCACGAGGCCGATCACGAGCAGTCCCCAGCCAAGGGGGATCGTGAGTCGCGGCACTATGGCGAACACGAGCGCAGTGATCGCGACGAACACGAGGGCCGCGGGTGTGTGGGCGAGGGCGGCGCCGCTGAAGCGGGCCACGGCCGCGACATCTCCACTGGAGTTCGCGATCGCGATTCCCGTTACCGTTCCAATTACCGTGCACACGGCAAGCACGGATCCGGTAGCAACGACCAGTGTTGCGCCGACCCAACGCGGTCGGGAGACGGGCGTGGCGAGCAGGAGCTCCGCGCGTCCCTCGGCCTCTTCGGCGCGCAGCCGCAAAACGGCTTGTACACCGGCGGCTCCGGCGAGCACGCCGCCGATTCCGAGCAGGGCAGACGTGAAGATGTGGACGACGTCTGCCGTGGTGCCGGGAACGAGGTTGGCGATCAGGTTTGAGAGCGACGGGTTGCCTTCTACCGCTTCGGCGACCACCGGCCCGAGCCCTCCGGCGATGGAGCCCAAGACCGCGACTCCGATGCACCAGCCGAGAAGTGTGGAGCGTTGCAGCCGCCATGCTAGTCCGAGGACGCTGCGGCCGCCGAGGCGCGCTCCTGGGCGGCCTCTCCGTTCCGGAACGAGACTGGCGCCCAGGTCCCGACGACTGCGCAGGGTGAGCGCGGCGATTGCCAGCAGTCCGAAGCCCGCGGAGGACAACACAAGCGGTGCGAGCGTGGGCTCGGAGAATGGTCGAGTTGCCTGCCCCCAGCCAATCGGCGAGAGCCAGGACAACCCACTCGGGGTGACGCGCGTGAGTTGCGCATTGGGGGTCCCGAGGGCATCGCCGATGCCGCGGGTGAGGTATGCGGCGCCGACGAGCGCGGCGGCAACCCCGTTCGATGCGCGACCCGACGGCAGAAATTGAACGACCACTGCTGTGGCGCCCACGAAGAATAGCCCGACGGATCCGACGGCGAGGGCAGCGGTAATGGATCCGCCCGCAGGTAGCCCGCCAACGATGTAGCCCACCGCAACCACAACGATCAGCAGCAGGTTGGCGATCACACCGAGGGCGATCGTCGCGGCCAGCGCGGTGCTGCGGCGAATGGGGGTTGATCCAACGAGCTCTGCACGTCCCAGTTCTTCGTCGGCGCGGGTGTGCCGCACGACGAGGAAGGTGCTCATGAACCCCGCGAGAACGCCGATGAAGGAGAACGATTGGAAGAAGGCGAGAGCGCCAATGCTCAACCCGTCAGGAAGTCCACGCAGGAACAGAAACGCGGGGTTCGCCGAGGCCAACGCGGCAATGGACGCGCGTTCCGCCACATCCGCAAACTGTCCGCTGATGGCGGTGCCGATCGCGCCCCCGAGTAGTCCGATGCCCAGGATCCAAATGGGAAGCAACCACCGATCACGCCGCGCCTGCGCTGCAAGAAGGTGACCGAACGCGCGCATCACTTCACCTCGCTGTAGTGACGCAGGAACAACGATTCAAGCGACGCCGGCGCCACCGTGAGGCCAGTCACGCCGTTGCGGGCGAGGCTCGTCAGCACAGACGGGATTGCGTCGGCATCAGCCTCGAACTCGACCACATCGCCGACGACCCTCGCATCGTGCACGCCGTCAACGGTGCTCAGGATGCCGGTGTCCCCAATGCCGGTAATGCGGAAGCTCGTGCGACTGAGGTGCCGCAGGTCAGCCAGCGACCCGCTCTCGACCGCGACGCCCGCGCGGATGATCGTGACCCGGTCACACAGCTGTTCCACCTCGCTCAGGATGTGGCTGGATAGCAGTACTGTCGAGCCTTCCGCGCGTGCCCGATCGATCTGTCGACGAAAGACCGACTCCATGACGGGGTCGAGACCGGCACTGGGCTCGTCGAGGATGTACAGCCGGGCGGGTCGTGCGAAGGCGGCGATGAGGGCAACCTTCTGGCGATTGCCCTTCGAGTAGGTGCGCGCCTTCTTGCGGGGATCGAAGTCGAACTCATCGATCAGTTCGGCTCGTCGTTTAGGCTCGGCACCACCGCGCAGGCTGGTGAGGAGGTCGATGGCCTCCCCGCCGGTCAGGTTCGGCCACAGGCTCACGTCGCCCGGCACGTAGGCGATGTCGCGCAGAGTAGCGATCGGCTGCGCCCAGGGGTCGAGTCCGAAGACTCGCGCGGTGCCGCTCGTGGCTCTGATGAGCCCGAGCAGTACTCGGATGGTCGTGGACTTGCCGGCGGCGTTGGGGCCGAGAAATCCGTGAACCTCGCCCTCGGCGACAGAGAGGTCAAGCCCGTCGAGGGCGGCCGTTCGGCCGAAGCGCTTCACGAGATCGGATGTCTCGATGAGGGGAGCATTCGCAGGGGACACAGCACGGTCCTTACGTCGCAGAACAGCACCCACGGCGGCCGCCAGGGCACTCCGCGATTTTCGCGGGCCGACCAGGCTTCCCGGCTCTCCGCTGGTCAGTATAGGACCACGGCGATCGAGTGGTGTGACTTGCAGGCACGATCGTGTCGATTCTGCGGCTGGAGTCCCGAAAAGTCTGTTCGTTGTCGACCGGAGTCACTTGCGCATCAGCCGCGATGCTCTAATTGGTGCCCGTTGAGCGTCCCCTCCATGCGCGAAAAGGCGCATGTCCGCATCATGAAGCGGGTCGTTGGTACGCGTCCGGTACACCGTCGCTGTCGGCGTCGACCCGTTCGTGGGCTTCGATTCGACGGTACTGCCGGTTGCGGATGCGGAGCACAACGGTGGCTAGCGCAGCTGCGAGCAGCGAGGCGGCCAGGATGGCGACCTTGGCGTGATCGTTTGCCGGGTCGCCGAGACCGAAGCTCAGCTCGGCGACCAGTAGCGAGACGGTGAATCCGATGCCAGCGAGCAGTCCGATGCCGAGCAGGTCGATCCATTTGTACGAGGGGTCCAGCTGGGATCGGGTGAGCTTGGTTACCAGCCATGTTGTGGCGACGATGCCAAGCGGTTTGCCGATAACGAGGGCGGCAATGATGCCGATGGTGACCGTGTCGGTGAACGCCGCGCCGAGCCCGTCCGTTCCGCCGACGGCCACACCGGCGGAGAAGAATGCGAAGACCGGGACGGCGAAGCCGGCGGAAACCGGTCGGACGCGATGCTCAAGAACCTCGGCAAGTCCAGGTCCCGCATCGGGTCCACCGCTTGCCTTGCTGCGGAGCACGGGGATGGTGAAGCCGAGCACGACGCCGGCGATCGTGGCGTGAATGCCGGAGGCGTGCAGCAGCGCCCAGGCGATGATGCCGATGGGCAACAGGATCAGCCAGGCGGCGACGGGGTTGAGGCCGAAGAAGCGGCGGTATTTCTGAGCGAGGAATGCGTAGATGGCGACAGGGACGAGGAAGAGAAGCAGCGGAACCGGGGCGATGTCGGTGGTGTAGAACACGGCGATGATGGCGATCGCGAGCAGGTCGTCGACTACCGCGAGAGTGAGCAGGAAGATCCGCAGCGCGCTGGGTAGGTGCGAGCCGATGACGGCGAGCACTGCGACGGCGAAGGCAATGTCGGTGGCGGTCGGGATCGCCCAGCCGCGGATAGCTTCCGGGTCGCCCCAGTTGATCGCCGCGTAAATGAGCGCGGGGACCGCCACGCCACCGACCGCTGCCGCGACGGGGACCATGGCCTTCCGGAAATCGCGTAGGTCGCCTGCGACGAACTCGCGTTTGAGTTCCAGTCCGACCAGGAAGAAGAACACGGCGAGCAATCCGTCGGCGGCCCAGGCACCGAGGCTCAGGTTGAGGTGCCACGGTTCGTAGCCGATCGTGAAATCACGGAGCGCGAAGTAACTGTCCGAGGCGGGAGAGTTCGCCCAAATCAGGGCAATGACGGCGGCCGCGACGAGCAGCATTCCGCCGACGGTTTCCTTGCGCAGGATCTCACTGATGCGCAGGGCTTCGCGGTAACTGCCGCGGCTGAGAACAGAACGGCTCGGTTGGTGATTGGGACCGTGAGCGGTCATGGAGCTCCTTGCGGATCGACAACAGAAATGCCGACCAGACTTCCCGGCTCACCGATGTCCAACTTTACCGGCGCTTGCGGTCGCCAGCTTTGCTCGCTCCGGTCAGGCGTGCAGAGCCGCACAACGATCATCGCAAACTCGGATGGTTGTCCGTCAGGTGAGGGAGCGCCCGGCTGGATTCCCGCGCGTCCTTCAGCCCGGAGAAGTTGCATCACAACTGAGTTTTTATAACGAATTCGCAACTTCGAGAATCCGCGAATCCATGCGGATCACACGGGGTCGGCGGGTGGCGAACGGCGGATAACGGCCGCGGATCCCGCTTGTGGGGCCTTTGCCGCTGCTAGCGTAAGCAGCGGTTTTACGACCCCATCGCCAGGACGCGCATGTGGGCGGCTGCCCCTTCGGGCCGCCCCGCATTCGTACGGTGAGACGGTGAAAGACGCAGCCCCGATGGCAGCGTCGGCCCGCAGGTTGATCGAAAGATTCCCGCGGACCGGACACCGGCTACCCGTCCGCCACGAGATACCCGCGCGATCTGCCTGCTTACCTCCGGCATCGCGTGCATCGGAGCACCCCTGTGTCAGATTCCATCGCCGTCAAAGCGACCAACCTCTACAAAGTATTCGGACGCAAACCGCGCGAATCGGTGGCGAAGCTCGCCGCGGGTTCAACCCGGCAGGATGTCGCGAGCCTCGGTACCGCGGCCGTGATCGACGCCTCATTCGAGGTGCGCACCGGGGAGATCTTCGTGGTCATGGGCCTCTCGGGATCGGGCAAGTCCACGCTGATCCGATTGCTGAACGGACTGCTCGACGCCACCTCGGGCTCGGTGGACGTCGGCGGCGACAGCATTACCGACGCCAGCCCGGCCGAGCTTCGCGACATCCGTCGACGCCGTGTCTCGATGGTGTTCCAGCATTTCGCCCTACTGCCGCACCGCACCGTGCTCGACAACGTCGCCTACGGGCTCGAGGTGCAGGGGGTATCCCGCGACGAGCGACACACCAAGGCCCACAGGATCATCGAGATCGTGGGACTTGCCGGCTGGGAAGACAAGCTGCCGTCGGAGCTGTCCGGTGGCATGCAGCAGCGTGTCGGGCTGGCCCGTGCGCTTGCCGCGGACACCGACGTGCTGCTGATGGACGAGGCGTTCTCGGCGCTTGACCCGCTGATCCGGCGGGAGATGCAGGAGCAGCTGCTCGAGCTGCAGTCCGAGCTGGGCAAGACGATCATCTTCATCACCCACGATTTGAACGAAGCGATGTTCCTCGGCGATCGGATCGCGGTGATGCGCGACGGCCGGATCGTGCAGATCGGCACACCGGAGGAGATCCTCACCGACCCGGCGAACGACTACGTCGCCCAATTCGTGCAGGATGTCGACCGCGCCCGGGTGCTCACCGCCGCCAGCGTGATGGAACCTGCCCGCGCGGTGGTGAACAGGTCAGCCGGTCCGCGGGCGGCACTGCGCACCATGCGCGACCTGCAGACCTCCGCCGTGCTCGTTGTCGACCGCAATCGCGTGCTCGTGGGTGTAGCGCGCGACCAACCGGTGCTGAACGCCGTGCGCAGTGGAGGCAACGATCTCTCTGCCGTGCTGGAGGCCGGATTCGCACCGGTCGGCCCCGACACCGCGTTGGTCGACCTGATCGAGCGCGCCGTGGAAAGCAATCTTCCCCTCGCCGTCGTCGACGACCGGCAGCGACTCCTCGGCGTTGTGCCGCGGATCACCCTGCTCGCCACGTTCGGAAACGTATCGACGAGCACAGGAGAGATCGCCGTCCTCGAGCCGCCGTCCACTGTTCCGGTCGGCGTGATCACCGACACGCTGCGGGACGCATCGGCAGCGGATGCTGCGGATATTTCAGCCGCCACGTCGGTCGGAGGTCAGCGATGAACGAGATCCGCATCCCCCTGGGTGATTGGGCCGAGACCGTCATCGACTTCATCACCGAGTACTTCGGCGGCGTCTTCGACCTGATCCGCACCGTATTCCTCGGTGCGTATGACGCTGTCGATGCCGTGCTCTCCACGCCGCCGTTCTGGGCGGTGGTCCTGGTCGCCGCGATCCTCGCGCTTGCTGCCCGCGGCTGGAAACTCGCCGTCGGCGCGGTGGTCGGCCTGCTGCTGATCGTCGGGGTGGACCAGTGGGAGAACGCGATGGATTCCCTCGCGCTGGTGCTGGTCGCGAGCGTGATCGCGATCCTGATCAGCGTGCCGCTGGGCATCCTGTCCGCCCGCTCCAACGTGGCATCCGCGATCATCCGGCCGGTGCTGGACTTCATGCAGACCATGCCGGCGTTCGTCTACCTGATCCCGGCGCTGATCCTGTTCCGGGTCGGCGTGGTGCCCGGAATCGTCGCCACGATCATCTTCGCGATGGCGCCTGGCGTGCGACTCACCGAGCTCGGCATCCGCGGCGTCGACCATGAGGTCGTCGAGGCCGGCCATGCGTTCGGCTCGTCCCCTTGGCGCATCCTGCGTCAGATCCAGCTACCGCTGGCGATGCCCACCATCCTGGCGGGCGTCAACCAGGTAATCATGCTCTCTTTGTCCATGGTCGTCATCGCCGGCATGGTCGGCGCCGGCGGACTCGGCGGACAGGTCGTCGCCAGCCTGAACCGCATCGATGTCGCCCTCGGCTTCGAGGCGGGACTCTCGGTTGTCATCCTCGCGATCTTCCTCGACCGGCTGACCTCTGCCCTCGGCCGCGGCGCGACGCCGCTTTCCAGATTCCGGGCCCGTGGCCGCTCCAGAGCCGCCTCCCGCACCGGAGCCTAACTTCCCCCACTCGCGAATGCTGTCGCATTCGTGGCCAAGCGCGCGGTGACGCGTGCGCACGTCAACCCGCGCGCCTCGGCGCGCAGAACAGGAAGACACATGAAGAAACGCACCTTGTCGCTACTAGCTGTCGGAAGCATTTCCGCTCTGGCCCTCACAGGATGTTCGGCGGCCTCGGGCGGCGCATCCGCAACCCTCGAGAATGGCGACCAGCGCGACATCACGATCGCGGTGTTCAACGGCTGGGATGAAGGCATCGCCGTCTCCCTGCTCTGGGAAACCATCCTCGAAGACGAGGGCTACGAGGTCGAACTCGAATACGCAGACCCGGCACCCGTGTTCAGCGGACTCGCCTCGGGTGACTACGACGTCAACATGGATGTCTGGCTTCCCACCACCCACGAGGCATACCTTGACAAATACGGCGACGATATCGTGGAACTCGGCGTCTGGAACTCCGAAGCGCGCAACACAATAGCGGTGAACGCGGACGCACCCATCGACTCGCTCACCGAACTCGCTGACAACGCCGACCTGTTCGGCAACCGCATCGTAGGAATCGAGCCGGGAGCCGGGCTCACGGCGCTCACCGAGGACGCGGTCATTCCCGGCTACGGCCTTGAGGACATGGAGTACCTCACCTCATCGACGGCGGCCATGCTGACAGAGCTCACCGCCGCCACGAAGGCAGGCGAGAACATCGTCGTCACGCTCTGGGAGCCGCACTGGGCCTACGGCGCGTTCCCCTTGAAGAACCTTGAAGACCCGGAAGGGGCGCTCGGTGAGGCCGAGAGCATGACCAGCTACGCCCGCGACGGGCTGAAGGAAGACGCTCCGCAGCTCACCAAATGGCTGAGCGAGTTCGAGATGGACCTCGAAAAGCTTTACTCGCTCGAAACCCTGCTCTTCGTCGACAACGACACAGATGACTACGGCCCTTTGATCGAAGGATGGATCGCAGAGAACCAGGACTGGGTAGACACGCTCACGGACTAACCTCCCAAGCGGGTCACGGCGCACGCCGAGTCAATGGCCACGCATGAGCTGGCACGCCGCTCGTGCGTGGCCATTTGACGAATGCAAGGTCCTCCGCCGCATCCGCACAGCCTCGTTATCAGAAGGCAATCGAAACCCACGTCAGCATCACGATGGCAAGACCGATGCTGATCGCGATGGGCCCGATCACGCGCAGCCTCATGTGCGTCAGCTGCCGCGTCCATGGCGCGAGGATCAACATGCCGGTCACCAGCAGCGTGCTGGTCAGGACCGATACGACTGCGAGCCAATGATCTGAGTCCGCGTACACGCCGGACGCGCCGCATCCGTAGATCCCACACCAAGAGAACCTGGCCAGTACGGCCGCCCAATACTGGACTACGGCGGCAATCGGCACCGCCCACAGGAGGTGCAACGCTCCAAGCCCCTTGCGCTTCGTTGGTAATCCGGTCCATTCCGCGATGTACGTCCCGCATGTTCGGCGTGTGCGGCGCTGGCCACTTTGTCCGATAAACTCGTTACCCGTTGCAATTTATGCAACGTGATTGCGGATGTGGCGCAGTGGTAGCGCATCACCTTGCCAAGGTGAGGGTCGCGAGTTCGAATCTCGTCATCCGCTCAGAATGTATCCCGGGGGTTGCCCCCAGGGAAGCGCGTAACCCTGGTCTGGGACACTAATCCCATGAGCGCCAGCCCCGACCGAGCAGACAACCGACACCTCATCTTCATCCACGGCGGTGGCGTTGGCCCGTGGATGTGGTGCCCCCAGCGGGACTTCTTCGACGGGGCATACCGGGTTCACACACCATTCCTGCCCGGCCACAACCCTGACGCATCCGACGACTTCACGCCCCATGCTGCGGCAGCACGCTCGATTGCGGAGCAGACCGGCCTTGAGCAAATCACCGGCGATGTGACCGTGATCGGCTTCTCGGCGGGCGGCCAGATCGCCATCGAGCTGGCCGCGGCCTATCCGGAACGGATCACCCGCGCTGTGGTGACCAGTTCGCTGCTGCACCCTCTGGCTGGCGGCCGGGTGCTGGCGGGCATCGCGGCGGCCGCAGCGCCGCTCGGCAGGCTGAGAGGCTTCGCGCAGGCCCAGGCCAAGCAGCTTTATGTGTCCGACCCTGACTTCGATCAATACTTCGACCTGTCGCGCTCGATCTCGACGACCACGCTCTTTAACCTGATGCGGGCGAACTTCTCGTTCCGGGTACCTGACTCGTTCCGCACGCATTCTCGCCCGACCTTATTACTCGCCGGCGCTCGGGAACAGCGGAGCCTCATCCGCGGAATGAAGCAGTTGAACGCGGAGCTCAGCGACAGTCGTTTCGATGTGGTCGAGGGTGTTGCCCATGGAATCCCGCTGGCCCAACCCGAGCGGTTCGCCATGCTTCTGGATTCCTGGCTCGCAGCTCTGGAGGGTCGTCCCGCACGGGATGCCGCGTCGAGGCCGCAATAATGGCGGCCACACGGCTTATTTCAACGGATGACGCGGCACGACTGTCCCGACTGCTGCAGGCAAACCGGGAGTTCTTGGCCCCGTGGGAACCGCTTCGCGGCGAGCAGTACTTCACCGAACCGGGGCAGCAAGCCGATGCTGAGGCCGCCCTGGAGCGGTACGACCGGGGCGAGGCGATCCCGCACGTCATTCTCGATGAGGGCGGCCAAGTCATCGGACGGATCACGCTGAGCGGAATTGTCCGCGGCCCGTTCCAGTCGTGCAGCCTGGGCTACTGGCTCGCGTCGGAGTACACCGGGCGGGGCTTCGCCACCGCGGCGGCGCGTGAGCTGACCACTCTGGCCTTCGACTCGGGCCTTCACCGCGTGGAAGCCGGCACCCTCGTCGACAACGTCCGGTCACAGCGGGTGCTGGAGCGTGTGGGTTTCACCCGGTTCGGGCTCGCGCCTGAGTACCTAAATATCGCTGGGCGGTGGCAGGACCACGTCATGTTCCAGCTGCTGTCCGACCATCGCGAACCACTCTGAAGTAGCCGCGTTCAGCGCCTGTAACGGCGACGTCGACGCGCGTGAACAGTCCTGCTCACCCTGCGCAACCGTCTGGATATTCGGGGTGTCCGCCGCAAGGCGGTACAGCGAGTCGATCGTGTCGCCAGTGTCCAGGAACCGGCCGACAAACCAGCCGCCCAGCAGCCACAGCACGACGACGACTGAGACGATGGAGGCCGCGCTGAGACCGGCGATGGTCGCCCACCGTCCCACAGCTGCACGTCGCTCGCTCATCCGGTGAGCGTAGAGCGTGCTGCGGGAATGTCGGTGGCCCACGCTTGAATAGGGGCATGGACACAGGAGTCGAGGAATGGGGCGAACCGGACGTCATCGCTGAGTCCTACCTCGACTTCGACCAAATGCCTCCGGATCCGCTGTCTGCCGAGGACTACAACACCATCATCGAGGCGCTGATCCAGGATTTCCAACGGGGCGAATACGATGAGTCCACCGAAGAGCTGTGCTGGGTGGATGAACTACTGCCGGCCGATCCGGTGGAGCCGTCCGATGCCTCGGAGCAGCTCGAGGAACTAGAGCCGGCCGATCCGATCGCGGCGGGCATCGCGCGCGTCGCCCGGCGGCAGCAAACCCGCGCCGCGCTCGAAGCGGAAGACGCCCGAGACCTGGCGGAGCTGGCCCAGTTGGTCGTAGCCGAAGCCGGCCCGGGCGCCGACCGAGGAACCGCCCGGGCAATGACCTACCGGTCCCTCGCCGCCGAACTCGCCCTAGCCACCCACCTCTCCGACCGCACCTTCCAGACCCGGATCAACACCGCCGAGACCCTTGTCGGCGACTTCCCGGCAACCCTCACCGCGCTGGCAGCTGGCACGATCAGCATCGGCCACGCCCGGGTCATCATGGAAGCCGGGTTCCCGATCGGCGACCCCGAACAGCGCGCCCGCTACGAGCACGCGGTGCTGGAACGCGCGGAGACGATCACGCCCGGCCGGTTGGGCAAACAGGCGCAACTCGCGGCCGCCCGGCTCGGCGACGTCACCTTCCAAGACCGCCATGAGAAGGCGGTCGCGGAACGCTCGGTACGGATCGCGGATGTCGGTGACGGCATGTCCGAGGTGATCCACACCGTGTCGACCGTGTTCGCGGTCGCCATGCGCGACCGGCTCACCCAGCAGGCCAAGGCGGTGAAGGCCGCCAACCCGGCCGATCCGCGCACCCTGGACCAGATCCGCGCCGACCTCGCCTGCGAGCTGATGCTGACCGGACAACCCACCGGCCACCCGGAGGCCCCGCACGCCGCAGGGGTCGGCATCCGCGCCGAGGTATCCGTCGTCATCCCGATGCTCACCCTGCTCGGCCAGGGCGACGAACCCGCCACCATCGCCGGTGCCGGACCGATCGGACTCCAGGAGGCGCTCCGGCTCGCCGGAGACGCCCCCACCTGGGTGCGGATACTCACCCACCCGGTGTCCGAGCAGGTGCTCGCGGTGGATACCTATCGGCCGTCGGCCCAGTTGCGGCGGTTCCTGCGGGCCAGAGACGGCCGATGTCGATGCCCGTCCTGCATGCGCGCCGCGATCTGGTCCGATATCGACCACACCCTCGCGAGAGAACACGACGGACCCACCCAGGCAGATAACCTCGCCTGTCTCTGCGAAGGCCACCACACCCTGAAACACTTCCCCGGCTGGACGGTGAAACAGATCAGCCCGGGCGTGCTCGAATGGACCAGCCCCCACGGTGTGGTCGCCACCGACTACCCGGACACCCCCATCAAGTTCCAGTAAGCATGGCGGTTCGAGTGACCACAATCGTGCCCTAAGCGCAGCCGGAAGCTACGTCAACCATTTCGACCGCACCTGCACGTCGGCGTCTTCATATCCCAGGTGGTCGTAGAAGCCCAGTACTGACTCGTTGGTCGAGCGGACCATGAGCTGGACTTTCACTGCACCGTGCTCGCGAAGCCATCGCTCAGCTGCCGCCATCATCCGTCGTCCCAGCCCGGTGCCGCGCTGATCCTCACCTACGGCGAGGTAATAGACCCATCCGCGGTGCCCATCGTGACCAACCATTACTGTGCCGACCAATCGGTCGTTATCGAAAGCGCCCAGAACCGTTGAGGTGGCGCCGTCGACAGCACGCCGCAGGTCGAGCTCGGGCGGGTTCCATGGTCGGGTGAGTCCGGCTTCGTGCCACAGCGAAATAGCTGCCTCAGAGTCACCGGCAGTCAGGTCGCGGATCTGCATAGGTCAAGCTTGCCGGAACACGAACACGAGATGCTGTCGCGAACTGTTGACGAGGCGACATCCGCCCCCTAGCGTGTCCTCAAGAATGGAGGCGACGCATGGACACCTTGCTGACGCTAGTCATCGCCGCACCGATCGGCGCCGCCTATCTGGCCGCGCTCGTGTACGCCATCGTTCAGGTCATCCGCACCCCGCAGCTGTCGGACGCCGCGAAGTTGGTGTGGGGTGTGGCCATCGTCCTGCAACCGTTCCTGGCCGCGCTGGTCTGGTACTTCGCGGGGCCTCGGCCATTCGGCATCCGTTTGGTGCGCGATCTTCGCTAGCGGCTACCGCACGGGGCTCAGAATGGCCATCGGAATCAGCCGATCGACCTTGGCTTGGTAGCGGTCGAAGAACGGGGCGCGGCTGGTCAATTGGTGCCAGAGCCGTGCCCGCTCACTGGGACCAGCGATGGTCACCGTGACGGTGATGCGGCGTGGGCCCACCTCGATCACCGCCTGATCGGCGTGCCGCAGGTTGCGAAACCACTGCGGTTCCTTCGCGGACCCGCCCGCGGAGCCGGTGACCACGAACCGGTGGGCATCCATGATGTACGAGACGGCGGTGGTGTGGGGCAAGCCAGTTTTGCGGCCGGGTACCGTGAGCAGCAGCACCGATAGTCCGCCCATCCGGCCCAGCAGCCGGCCGCTGGTTGCCCGGTAGATCGCGTTGTTCAGCGCGCCCGCGGCGCGTCTCAGTCGCCGTCCAATCGTCATGTCGAGCCTCCTCTACTCGGCTCAGTGACTACTAAGTTCTGCGACCGCTGGGTTCAGCGACCGCCGGCCTCCCGCGCGGTGTTCTCCACCCGCTGGCGGTACTCCTGCCACCACGCGAGGTCACCTGGCGGCATGTTCTCGTTGCCTTTGCGCATTCCCGCCGCTCCGTCGATCAACTCGCGAACGATGTCGGCATGCCCGGCGTGCCGATGCGTCTCGGCGATCAGGTGCACAATGATCTGCTCGAGGGTGACCGCGCGACGCTCCTCCGGCCACCACGGCACCAGACCATCCGCATCGAGCGGCAGCGCCTCGATGGTGGCATCCCCGTGCGCCCAGACACGGTGGTAGACCTCGACTATCCACTCTCTGGACTCGTCGGCGGTAGCCCACATGTCGGCATTCGGCTCTGCACTCTCCTCCATCCACGGAAGTGACTCCTCGAACGGACGACCGAACACGTCTCCCAGGTAGCCTGCCTCCACGCCCGCGACGTGTTTGACCAGCCCCAGCAAGTTGGTACCGGAGGGCACCAACGGCCGGCGCACGTCGTACTCAGAGAGTCCATCAAGCTTCCAGAGAAGTGCCTCCCGTCCGGCAACGAGATACCGGTGCAGATGCGCCTTCAAAATGTCGCCGCTCATGACTGCCGCCCATCAACGGCCGCGAGAATGACGTCGGCCAGGTCGACCGGTCGGGTGAACTGCGGCCAGTGCCCGGTGGGCAGGTCAACGTACTCGACATCACGCAGACGACCGAGTTCGGACACCCACGGCTCGCCGTCCTGAATCCACCCCTGCAACTGGTCAGATGTGAACTCACAGGCGATCACCGTGGCCGGCACGCCGTAGCGCCGTTCGTCGTGCAGTTGCTGCTGGTCGGATGCCACCCGCCGCGGCTCCGGCACCGCTCGAGCGCGAAAGGCGGCCCGCACCTCGTCGGTCAGGTCGACCAGGTCTGGCTCGCCGAACTCGCTCCAGTCGGGCAGCGGCAGGTCATCGCCGTCAACCGTGAACTCGTCGGTGATGGCGTCACCGTCACCGAGCGGAAAGCTGTCCACATAGATGGCCCGCGCGACCCGATTCGGGCGAGCGTCCAGCGCCCCGTGAATGATGGCTCCGCCGCCGGAGTGACCGACCAGCACCACCGACTCGTCGAGGGAATCGATCCGGGCGATGACAGCGTCAACGTGGTCACCGAGCCCGATGCCTGCCCGCGGGGCGTCGACCGATTCCAGCCCGGGCAGGGTGAGCGGATGCACTCGGTGCCCGGCCGCAACGAGGGGCGGGGTCACCTCAGACCAGGATGACGCGTCGAGCCAGAACCCGGGCACGAGGATGATGTCCATGCCGAGAACCTACAGGGCACGGCCGAGCCGCGCAGCCCGGCCCGCCCGGTCAGTCGCCACCACCGCCGCCGTCTCCCCCGCCACCGCCACCGCTGTCTCCACCGTCGCCCCATGAGCCGCCGCCCCACCAGCCGCCGCTCGAGCCGCCAGCCCCAGAGCCAGAAGACCCAGACCCAGACCCAGACCCAGACGAGCGGATGCCGCGCTCCCGCCGCATCCGGCTGGTGAATCGCGGGTACCTGCGCACCAGCCCGATCTTGCGCACCACGGCAACGACCACGACAATCACCCCGGCCACCAGCGCGAGGAACAGCAGCATCTGCACGACCTCGGAAAACACCTGCGCGATGCCAAACATGGCCGGCACAAAACCCAGCACCATCAGGCTGACCCCGGTCCACTGCATCCGGTTCAGCGCTCTGTCGGCCTCACGGAATGCGGTGTAGGTCAACTGCTGTTCTTTGCTCACGCTTCTTATCTTCGCGCGGTCAGCCACCCACGTGTATCCCGGGGCGCTTGGCCGGGTCCGGCTCGCTCTCCCGAAGGATCTCCCGGACGACCGGAGGCGTGTCGCCACGGCCGAGCAGCAGATAGCGGAACAGGTGCGTCAGCGGGTTGCCCTCCGACCATTCGAAGAAGGCGTGCGGCCGTACCCCGGTCGCGTCTCGCAACGCCAGCAGGATGGCGGCAATGGCGTTCGGTGCGGCCGGGCTGCTGACGCGCAGGATCCGGTGGCTACCGACCTGCACCCCGTGCACGCGCAGCACCTCCCGGAACTCGGACGGGTCCACCACCTCGATCTCGAGGAACAGCACATCCGCCGTCCCCGGCACCGGGTTCATCCTGCGCTGCTCCAACTCCTTTTCCTTGTACTCCTTGCCGCTGCGCACCTGCGGACGGTGGGCGATCAGGTTCAACTGGCCATCGTGCACCAGCGAATCCGAGATGAATCGCCGCGCCGCCGAGTCGAACTCGATCCGCTCGGCGCGCAGCTCGGTGGTGCGCGTCACCCGCGAGACGAGCGAGACGACAACGATGCCGAGGATGAAGAACCCCGAGATGGCGATTCCGTCCGGTTTGGCCAGAATGTTGTCGATCAGGGCGTATCCGAGCACCGCGGTGAGCGCCGCGAACCCGACGATGCTGCGCCTACGCTGCCGCTTGATCGACGAGATGGTCACGGCGAGCGCCCCGGACACCATCATCGCCAGCACTCCGGTGGCGTACGCGCCCGCCTGCGCGTTGACATCCGCCTGGAAACCGATCGTGATCGCGATGCTGACGCCGGTGTACACCAGCACCACCGGACGGATCGCTCTGGCCCAATCCGGCGCCATGCCGTATGACGGCAAGTACCGCGGCACGATGTTGATGAGTCCCGCCATCGCCGACGCTCCGGCGAACCACAAGATCAGGATGCTGCTGATGTCGTAGACGGTGCCGAAGCCGTTGCCGAGCAGTTCATGAGCCAGATACGCCAGAGCGCGACCGTTGGCCTCGCCACCGTCTTCGAACGCCTCTGCGGGGATCAGCAGGGTGGTGACGATGCTGCTGGTCATCAGATAGACGCTCATGATCACGGCGGCTCCCGTGAGCAGCTTGCGAGTGTTGTGCACCCGCGAGGCCAGCCGTTCCTCGGGAGTCGCGCCGGATGCGCGCACCAGGGGCATCATGCTTACGCCGGTTTCAAAGCCGGAGAGGCCGAGCACCAGCAGGGGGAAGGCGATGAGTGCGGGGGCGAGGATGCTGCTGAAACCGCCGCCGGCCGAGGTCAGCGCACCCAGCCAATCCGCGGCGAGCGCCGGTTCGCTGATGATGCTGGCCAGGCCCACACCGATGATCACGGCGTTCAGGCCGAGGAAGGCCACCACGAGCGGAACCGCGACCGCCACCGCTTCGGTGAAGCCGAGCAGGAACACCCCGCCCAGAATGAGCAGCAGGATGACGGTGATCAGCACGCTCTGCCCCGAGAGCGCCTCTGGCACGAACGGGTTCTCGAGAAGGTGCACCGTCGCGTCCGCCGCCGACAGGGTGATGGTGATGATCCAGGATGTCGCCACGAATCCGAGCAGCACCAGAACAAAGATCTTGCCCTGCCAGAACGGCAACAGGCGCTCGAGCATGGCGACCGAGCCCTGCCCGTGCGGGCTCTCCTTGGCCACCCGGCGGTACATCGGCAACATCCCCAGAAGGGTCAGCGCAACGATCAGCAGCGTCGCGAGCGGCGACAACGCGCCGGCGGTGATGATGGCAATGGAGGGGAGGTAGGACAGGGTGGAGAAGTAGTCCACCCCGGTGAGGCACATCACTTTCCACCAGGCGTCGGTGTCGGCCTGTTCCGTGATCTCCGGCCCCGAGGGTTGCACCGTGTCGCGCAGAAGCCAGCGGCGGAAGGTGCTCGCGGGTGCTGTGTGCTCTCCCGGGCCGGGAACGCTCTCGGGGATATGGAACTTAGCGGCTGTCTCGCTCACGTGACTTCCTGCACTGTGTTCACCAGATCAGAAGGGCAAGCATACGCGCCCGACGACCTCCTGTCGCGGGTCGTTCCGCTCAGTCTGTGACGGGCTGCAGCACGCTCGGATGGGCCGGTTCCCGCAGTCCCAGGGCCTCTTCAATGCGCGCCAGACGGCGACTCATCATGACGAAGGCGATGACGGATGCCGTCAGCCCGACGCCCACGAGGGAAATCAGCACGAGCTGGATGGTCAGTTCGATCCCCGCGCTGATCATGTCTCCCCACCAATCGCTTCGGGCCTGTTGGTGTTACTGGGCTGAGGCTAGCTGAGCTACTCTCGCGGCGCTAGAGGAAATCTGCCCCGGATTTCCGTGGCGCACCGCACTGAATCGCGTGTGCTCAGCGCAGCTGCCCAAATGCCTCGGCTTTGCCGATCGGTCCGGACACCAGAATCGTGTCATCGTCTTCGATCACAGTCTCGAGGTCTGCATTCCGCCACCCGGCGTCGCCTCGCTTGTAGGCGAGAACCGTGACGCCGAACCGCGACCGGATGTCGCTGTCACGAAGCCGCACCCCGCGCACCAGGCTGTTCGGGCTCATCTTGACGATCGCGAAGTCCCGGTCGACCTCGATATAGTCCAGCGCCGCGCCGCGCACCAAGTGTGCGACGCGTCGCCCCATGTCCTTCTCGGGGTAGACCACATGCTGAACGCCGAGCTGTTCGAAGATTTGCCCGTGTGCATCACTGACCGCCTTGGCCCAGATCGCGGGGATGCCGAATCGCAGCAGCAACGATGTGGTGAGGATGCTGGCTTGGATATCGTTGCCGATCGCGACCACCGCCCGGTCGAACTCGTGCACACCGAGCTGCCGCAGCGCCTCCTCATTAGTGGAGTCGGCGCGCACGACGTGAGTGAGCTGGCCGTTCAGCGACTGCACCAGCTCCTCGTCGCTGTCGATGCCGAGCACGTCGGTGCCTGCCGCCATCAATTCCAGGGCGAGCGACGTGCCAAACCGGCCGAGACCGATCACGACCACGGCGTCGGCTTCGGCGATACGGGCGATGCGCTGGGATCTAGCCAATGACGGGCCTTTCCTTGGGAAGTTCGTACAAAATCCGGCGCTGCCGGAGGGCAATGGCCGTGCCGAGCGTGAGTGGCCCGATCCGGCCGAGGAACATTAGAGCCACCAGGATCGCCTGCGCCGCGGTCGGCAGGTCCGCGGTGATCCCCGTCGACAATCCCACGGTTCCAAACGCCGAGATCACCTCGAACAGCACCCGGTCGATCGCAAGATCGGTGAGCAGCATGATCGCACCGGTGGCGGCAATCACGGCGGCGACTGAGACGAGCACGATGGTGATCGCCTGACGGTGCACCGCGCGCGACAGCCGCTTGCCGAAGATATTGACGGCGCCCTCACCGCGCAGCTCGGTGACCATGATGAAGAACAGCACGAGGAAGGTGGTCACCTTGATGCCGCCGGCGGTGCCTGCTGGCCCGCCGCCGATGAACATCAGGATGTCGCTGACCAGCCAGGTCTCCGGATTCATCTCGCCGATCGGCACACTGTTGAATCCCGCCGTGCGGGTCTGCACCGAGTAGAAGAACCCCGCGAGCACCCGCTCGGCCGGCGACATCCCGCCAAGTGTCTGCGGGTTCGACCACTCAATGACACAGGTCAATACCGTGCCGATCAGCAGCAGCGTCGCGGTTCCCACCAGCACGAGCTTGGTGTTCATCGTCCAGTGCAGCGGGTGACGGAACTCCCTGCGCAACTGCATCATCACCGGGAAACCCAATCCGCCCAGGATGACCGCGAGCGCGATCGGCAGGCAGATCCACGCGTCGGTGGCGAAGCCAACCAGATTGTCACTGAAGGTGGAGAACCCGGCGTTGTTGAACGAGGAGACGGCGTGAAACACGCCGTACCAGGCCGAGTCGCCGAGGCTGTAGCCGTAGCCCAGCCAGAACCGCAGGGTGAGCATCAGGAACACCACCGCCTCGATCATCGCGGTGATCCCCACGATGCGCCGGATCAGTCCGGTGACGTCGGCGAGCCCCACGCTCCTGGCCTCGGCCGCCGCCGTGACCCGCGAGCGGATACTCATCTTGCGGGCCAGCGACATCCCGATCAAGGACGCGAAGATCATGATTCCCAGGCCGCCGACCTGGATCAGCACGAGGATGACGACCTGACCGAAGCCGCTCCAGAACACCGGGGTGTCGACGATGATGTGGCCGGTCACGCAGACCGCGGATGTCGCGGTGAACAGCGCCTCCATGAACGTCGCACCGCCCGGCCCGGCCTTGGAGATCGGCAGCAACAGCACCAGGGTGCCCACGATCACCGCACCGGCGAAACCGATGACGACAGCTTGTGCCGGGTGCAGTCCGAGCCGGCCTAGGCCGCTCCGATGCACGCGCTGACTGTGGAGCACGGCGCAAACATTACTCCTCGGCGGAGGTGTCGTGCGCCTGAGCTGATCGTCAGCTCTTCTTGGCCGCCTTCTTCAGCTTCAGCCGTTTCCGGGCGGCGCGCTCGGTCAGGATCTCCAGGTAGTCACGCACCGGCCGGCCGGCGAGGAGGCCGAACTCTTCGTTCACCACCGCCTCGAGCTCTTCGCGGGGGACCTGCGGGTACTTCTGCTCGAGCGTCTCAATGACGTGTCGGATGGTTTCGGCGTCATCTACTTCTTTGGCCACAAGTCGAGTGTGCGGCGCGGTCGGGTCCGGGTCAAGTTGAGCCCGCGGCTCCAGCCGTGTCGCGCACCCGGGATTCGCGTACTCAGGTTTCACGGAGGGTCTTAACGCAGACTTGTTGTGCTGATCGTGACCCGAACGTGACCTTCACCGCCCGCGTGTTTCTCGATCCCCCCTTCGCACTGAGACCCCCGGTGTGTCAGCCGTGCCCGACGTTGTGCGGCATCCAGTAAGTAAGCGCGTGCCTTGGTGCGCGTCCCATTACCCGGAGAATAGTTTTTTGCCCCGCCATCTTCACCCGCACCCTGCCCGTCCGAACTCCGTTCGCCCGCACGCCGTTCACCCGCACCCCACCCGCCTGTCCGGCTTTCTGCACGTGAGCCGTACCACTCTGGCCGTCACCGCCACGCTCTTTGCCGGTGGCCTGACCGCCATCAGTTCGGTGCCCGCCGCCGCGGCGCCAGCCGACTTCCAGCCGGTGTCTGCCGTGCAGCCGACCACGCTGTCCGCTCAGATGCCGCTGCAGTCGTTGGACATGCCCGCAACCGCGCTCGACCCGGCGGTCGCGCGTGACGGGTTCGGTGTCACGGTGCTTCCGCCGCCGCCACCGCCCGTCGTCGAGGCGCCGGCCGCGCCCTCAGCCGCAGTCGGCTGGCCGCTTGCCTCCGGCACCACGATGACCGCAGACTTCGGCCCCCGTCCCGCGCCCTGCGCCGGATGCTCCAGCAATCACCTCGGTATCGACTGGACCCCGGGCGCCGGCACCCCGATCTCCGCGGTCGCGGCCGGCGTCGTCACCGAGGCGACGAGTGCCGGCGCGTTCGGCGTGCACGTGAAGATCGAGCACACCATCGGCGGCACCACATACACCAGCCTGTACGCACACATGCAGGCGGGCTCGATGGCCGTCTCGGTGGGCGACAGCGTCGGCATGGGCGAGCAGATCGGCAAGGTCGGCAGCACCGGCGCCAGCACCGGCGCCCACCTGCACCTCGAGATCCACGACGCCGGCGGCACGCCGATCGACCCCTACTCCTGGCTGACTGCCCGCATCTAGGTTCGCCTCCTTGCCGCACCCCACCGCGGGTGCTTGAGTAAGACGGTGGTTGTGCACAGCGCGGGCATCCTGCTCTACCAGATCGACGACCATGCGGCGATGCGGGTGTGGATCGCGCACATGGGCGGACCGTTCTGGGCCAGGAAGGACGAGCACGCCTGGTCGATCCCCAAGGGCGAATACGACCCCGACGAGGAGCCTCTGACCGCGGCACTGCGGGAGTTCGAGGAAGAGATCGGTTCGGCCGCCCCCGCCGTGCAGTACGCGGCACTGGGCAACTTCCGGCAGCCGTCGGGCAAGATCATCGCGGTGTTCGCGGCCGAGACAGACTTTCAGCCGGACCGCGTCGTGAGCAACACCTTCTCGGTGGAATGGCCCAGGGGCTCAGGGGTGGTGCGGAACTACCCCGAGATCGATGACGCCCGCTGGGTCGCCGAGCCGGAGGCCCGGGTCAAGCTCGTGCGCGGACAGCTGCCCATCCTTGACGCGCTGGCACGCGTCATCCGCTCGACCGGACAGTAGGCATAAAGCCGCCGGCTTGCTCGTTATACCGAGCATGGCCGATGAAGACCCCCTGGACGCCTACTCGCGAGCCGTGATCAAGGTAGCCGACGCCGTGCTGCCGAGTGTGGCGAGCGTGCGCGTGCGCACCGCGCGAGGTCAGGGCGCGGGCAGCGCCAGCGTGATCACCGACGACGGCTACCTGCTGACGAGCGCCCACGTGGTGGCCGGTGCCGCCAGTGTTGACGCGGCGTTCGCCGACGGCACCGAAGTCGCCGCCGACGTGACCGGCAGGGATCCGCTCTCCGATCTGGCGGTGCTGAAGGCGCGCGGACCCGTGCCGGCGCCCGTGACGTTCGGCGATGCGGCCGGTCTTCGGGTGGGGCAACTCGTCGTGGCGGTCGGCAACGCGCTGGGCCTCGCCGGCAGTGTGACCGCCGGCATCGTGTCGGGCCTCGGCCGGTCGTTGCCGACGCCGTCCGGCCGGGTGATCGACGAGGTGATCCAGACCGACGCGGCGTTGAACCCGGGCAACAGCGGCGGAGCGCTCGCGACCAGCGCCGGCCTGATGGTCGGCGTCAACACGGCACTGGCCGGTGTCGGGCTGGGGCTCGCGGTGCCGATCAACAGCACCACGCGCGAGATCATCACCGCGCTGATGACTCAGGGCAGGGTGCGCCGCGCTTGGCTCGGCATCGCCAGCATGCAGGTGCCGCTCTCGCCAGAACTCGCCGCCCGGGTGGGCTCCCCCACGGGCCTCGAGGTGGCTCAGGTGGTGGCTGGCAGCCCCGCCGAGGAGGCGGGGTTGCACCGCGGTGACATCATCGTGCAACTCGACGGCACACTGGTGGTGACGACGACCGCCGTTCAGAAGCTGATGGTCGAAGATGCCATCAGCAGGCGAATCGAGATCACGGTCTGGCGAAACGGTGCCCTGGTCGACGTCATCGCACTGCCGCGCGAGCTGCAGGACGCCTGACTCTTGGCAGTTCGGCCCTGACGTCGTACGCTATCCCTGTTCGAACATATGTTCGAAGAATGAAGCAGGGATCATGCAGCAGACACACGAAGCGGTCGCCCTCTGGACCGACGCCGGGGTACCGGTGCGCCTGGTCTGGGAGGGACGCCGGTTCAGGGTCACCGACTCCCCCACCAGCCTCGGCGATAGCGTCGAAACCTGGTGGCATCCGGCCCTGACCCACCCGTTGGACCCCGGGATCGGCTGGCGGTTCCAGGCCTCGGACGACAGCGGCGAAACGCACATGTTCGAGGTGCGCTACGACGAGCGCCGGGGCGGCTGGGCGCTGCTGCGGGTCTACGACTGAGCGGTCAAGGCTGAGCGAACAGGACCGAGCGGTCAGGCTGAGCGATCAGGCCGCGGGCGCCTGGGCGATGCGGACGGTGTTGCCCGACGGGTCGCGGAACGCGCAGTCGCGCGGTCCCCACGGCTGGTCGATGGGCTCCTGGAGCACCTCGGCGCCCGATGCGCGCAGCGTCTCGAAGGTCGCGTCGACGTCGTCGGAGCGGAACACCATCATCGGCAGCACCCCCTTGGTGAGCAACTCTTGCAGCGCGTCACCGTCGGCCTGCGAGCGACCGGCGTGAGGCTCGGAGAGCACGATGTCCAGTCCCGGCTGCGCGTCACTGCCGAGCGTGACCCAGCGATATCCGTTTGATGACACGTCGTTGTGCACCTGGAGGCCGAGCGCTCCGCTGTAGAAGGCGATCGACTCGTCGACGTCATTGACGGTGATGTTGCAGTACTGCAGTGCGATTGTCATGATCGCGACTCTATGCCGCGACCGCGCCGCTCGCTTCTCCGATCCTGCTCGCATTTTCGGTCCTTGGCGCGTTCCGCACCGGGCGGGTGTGCGCCCGCGCGACACAGTCGGGCATCGCCTTGACCGCGTGGTGACCATGGCGCCGGTAGACGCTGGGCGACTCCCCAACGATCTCGGTGAACCGCGAGCTGAACGAGCCGAGCGAGGTGCAGCCGACCGCCATGCACGCGTCCGTGACGCTCACCCCAGCCCGCAGCAACGCCATCGCACGCTCAATCCGGCGAGTCATCAGATAGCTGTACGGCGTCTCCCCGTATGCGGCGCGAAACTTTCGCGAGAAATGCGCGGGCGACATCAGCGCCCTGCGCGCCATGGTCGGGACGTCGAGCGGTTTCGCGTACTCCCGGTCGATCAGATCCCGGGCACGTCGCAACTGAGCGAGGCCCTCCAGCTCCTGCGGGGTCATATTCCCGACGGTAGCAGCATGGTTAGAGTCAAGGAATGGACTGGACCGCCGTCGCGCTGCCGACGCTCATCGGCATCGGCGTGCTGGTCGCCATCACCGCGGCAACGCTCAAGGTCTACGGCATCCCGCGCTGGTATTCGCCCGCCATGGCGGTGGTGCGGGCGGCCGCCCAGCTCGCGATTCTCAGCCTGATCCTGTCCGCCGTGATCGGAGACATCCGCTGGGTGTGGGTGGCGCTCGTCGTGATGATGGTGGCCGCCATCCTCACCGCGTCCAGGCGCCTGCACGGGGATCGACGGATGCTGCTGGCCATCACCGTCTCGATGCTGCTGGGCGCGAGCGTGACGCTGGCCACCGTCTTCCTCAGCGGCGCGATTGCGCTCACGCCGCAGAACCTGTTGGCGACCGGCGGCATCGTCGTGGGCAACTCGATGACCATCACCACACTCACCGGTCGCCGCTACCGCTCGTCGCTGGTAGAGCGGCGTGACGAGGTGGAGGGCTGGCTCGCGCTCGGCGCGACACCGCGGCAATCCACCTTCGATCTTGCCCGCAGTGCCGTGCGGGAAGCACTGATCCCGTCGGTCGACCAGACTCGAACCACCGGGTTGGTGGTGCTGCCCGGCGCGTTCGTCGGCGCGGTGTTCGCCGGGGCGTCGCCGCTTGAGGCCGGCCGGTTCCAGCTGGTGGTGCTCGCCAGCATCCTGGCCGCCGGCGCCATCATCGCCGTCAGCCTGGCCGAGACGCTCAGCCGCGCGAAGACCGTGCCGACCGCCGTGTAACACCCGCGGCCACGTGCTCGGCCAGACTGGGTGCATGACACCAGGGGTGGCGATCGTGGCCGGGCTGCTTGCCGGGCTCGGCGTCGCGATGCCACTGGGCGCCATCGCCGTGCTGATCCTGCAGCAGGGAGTCACCGGCGGCTTTCGCCCGGCGGCCGCGGCCGCCTCGGCTGTCGCCGCGGTGGACACCGCATACTGCGTGGTGGCGCTGATGATCGGCGCTGTGGCCGGCCCCTGGATCCGCTCAATCGGTGCGGCGCCTGGCGTGGTCGCGGGCGCCTGTCTCGTGGCCCTCGGTGTGGTCGGGCTGGTTCGGCTGCGAGCATCCCGCGCCGACGGGGTACCTGCGGTGTCGCGACATCCGGGAACCGTGTTCGTCACCTTCCTCGCCCTGACCGCGGTGAATCCCGCCACGGTGCTCTATTTTGGCGCGCTCAGCGCGGCCGTGCAGTTGAGCGCCACAACCGCGCTCGGGCAGGTGATGTTCGTGGTCGGCGTCGGCCTGGCCTCGCTGGCCTGGCAGCTGGCGTTGGCCGCCGCCGGCTCGTTCCTCGGCGGGCGGATCACGCCGCGAGCGCGCATCGTGCTCAGCGCGGTGGGCTACTCGGTAGTGGTGCTGCTCGGCGTCACCGCCGCCGGTGTCGCACTGCTCGCGCGATAGAGTTCCGTGGACACAGTGCCTGGGAAACAGCGCCTGGGAAACGGTGCCGTGGACACCGAGGCACGTGAGCACAGGGCAAGGAGCAGGATGACGCGCAGCACGGTCACCGCGGTCACCGTCGGTACGGTAACCATCGGCGAGGGAATGCCAAAGATCCTGGTTCCGATTGTCGGGGCGACCCCCGACGCGCTGCGCGCGGAGGTCGACGCCCTGACCGGCCACCAGGTGGACATCGTGGAGTGGCGCGTCGATCACTTCAGCACGATCGACGACCTGGGCAGCGTCGTGGAGACGGCCGCGCAGCTGTCCGCGCAACTCGGCGCGACACCGCTGTTGGTCACCTGCCGCACCTCGGCCGAGGGCGGGGCGGCCGTCATCTCCGATGAGCAGTACGGGGCACTCAACCTCGCGGTGATCGAATCGGGTCACGCCCCGCTGGTCGACGTGGAGTACCAGCGTGACCGCGACATCGTCGCCAGCCTGATCACGGCCGCGCACGAGCGCGGCGTTGTGGTGATCACCTCGAACCACGACTTCGAGCGCACCCCGCCGAAGGATGAGATTGTGGCGAGGCTCCGCCAGATGCAGGAGCTGGGTGCCGACATCTGCAAGATTGCGGTGATGCCGCGCAGCAGCGCCGACGTGCTGACCCTGCTCGACGCCACCCGCGAGATGCACGAGCAGTACGCAACGCGGCCGCTCATCACCATGTCGATGGGCGCGCTCGGCCTGATCTCTCGCCTGGCCGGCCAGACCTTCGGCTCGGCGGCGACGTTCGGCATGGTCGGCACGGCATCCGCGCCCGGTCAGGTCGATGCCGACGAGCTACACGCGACGCTCGCGATGATCGCTCGCGCCCAGTAGCCGCCGACGGCTCGGGTTACTGCTGAGGGGTGCCCTCGGCAGCGCTCTCGGATGCGCTCTCGGCCTGCTGGCGCGCGATGTCGGCGTGCACCTTCTCCATGTCAAGCGCCTTGACCGAGTCGACCAGCTGCTCGAACTGCGGGCCGTTCAGGGCGCCCGGCTGGGAGAACACCAGCACGTTCTCGCGGAAGGCCATCAGCGTCGGAATCGAGCGGATGCCGGCGGCCGCGGCCAGCTGCTGCTCCTTCTCGGTGTCGATCTTGCCGAACACCACGTCCGGGTGCTTTTCGGAGGTCGATCCGTACACGGGTGCGAATGCCCGACACGGGCCGCACCAGTCGGCCCAGAAGTCAAGGAAGACGATGTCGTTCTGAGAAATGGTGTCGTTGAGGTTCTGTTCGGTGACTTCGATCGTTGCCATAGAGAGCTTCAACGCGCGACAGCCGCCCGTTATTCCGCCCATACACTGTCGCCATGCCCACAGATGCCATGCCGCTGCGCGTTGTCATCGCCCCGGACTCGTTCAAGGGATCCCTGAGCGCCACCGACGCGGCGGCCGCGATCGCCGAGGGCTGGCTCAGCGAACGACCGCAGGACACCCTCACGCGCATCCCGCTCGCCGACGGCGGAGAAGGCACTCTCGACGCCATCGCCGCAGCGGTTCCGGCTGCCATCTGGCGCTCGGCCGGCGCCGTCACCGGCCCGGACGGCCGCCCCACCGAGGGTCGCTGGCTCGAGCTGCCCGGCCGGGTGGCCGTGGTGGAACTCGCGCAGTGCTCCGGACTTCCGCTGATGCCGAAACTCGACCCGCTCGGCGCCAGCACCGTTGGCCTCGGCGAGGTCATCCAGGCAGCCCTCGACGCGGGCGCGCAGTCGCTGATCGTCGGGCTCGGCGGCTCCGCGTCGACCGACGGCGGAGCGGGTGCGCTCGAGGCGTTGGGACTGCGAGTGACGGATGCCGCGGACCAACCAGTCGCCCGCGGCGGCGGCGCCCTGGCCTCCGCGCACGCCATCGACCGATCGACGCTGCGACCGCCACCACCGGGCGGAGTCACGCTGCTCAGCGACGTCACAGCGCCACTGCTCGGCCCGACCGGGGCAACCGCGGTGTTCGGTCCCCAGAAGGGCGCATCCGCCGCCGAGGTGCGGATACTGGAGGCCGCACTCAGCCGCTGGGCGGAGCTGCTCGGCGAAGATCCGGGCGTTCCCGGCTCGGGTGCCGCGGGCGGCACCGGTTACGGCTTCCTCGCCGCCTGGCGGGCGGTCATCCGGCCCGGAGCGCAGCACATCGCCCGGCTGAGCGGCCTGCCCGACGCCCTGGAGCGCGCCGACATGCTGATCACCGGCGAGGGCTCGTTCGACGCGACGTCCTTCACCGGAAAGGCGGTGGGCGAGGCGTTGACCCTCGCCGACCGGCTGGGCGTCGCCACCGGCGTGATCGCCGGCCGCGTGATTGGCGACCGCGTGAGCGCCGGCCAATTCAGCGCCGGCCGCGTGATCGGAGCGGATGCCGGTGACGATGCCGCCGGCTGGCAAGGCTGGGCCCTGTCGCTCAGCGACACCGCAGGGTCACCGGATGCCGCGATGGCCGACCCGGTGCGCTGGCTGAGGACCACGGCATCCGTCGCCGCGCGAGATCACGCGCACCCCGCGCCTCGCCCACTGGCTCAGTAGGCGAGCGCCGTCTCATAACCCCGCTGGCTGAGGCACGGTGCGAGCTTGCGAGCCCCGCGGTCTCGACGCCAGCGAACCACAGCGCGGCAGCCCGCGAACGCTCGGCAGGAAATAGCGAGCTCGGGAGGACGATTTCGGCGGAAAACGGCCTTCCGAGCGACCGATCCCCGCCCGAGCCGTCGGGCTCGCTCCTCAATCAAGGGAAGATCAGCGCAAACCCCGGCCGTTAGGCGCTGGCGGAGTGCGCGTCTAGGAACTGGTACAGCTCCTGGTCATCGACGCCAGGGAACGTGCCGGACGGCAGCGGCGACAGGATGTGCGCGTGCAGCTTGGCGCTCGACCACGCCTTGCCGTGCCAGCGTTCGGTGAGTTCGGCCGACGGCCTGCGGCAGCAGCTCACGTCGGGGCACTGCGACTGCATCCGGTTGGTGGTCTCGCGGCCGCGGAACCACTTCGCGTCGTTGAACGGCACACCGACGGTGATTGAGAACTCCTCCGCGTTGGTGGTGCCGGTCTGGGTGGATTCCCAGAACGTGCCCTCCGGCGTATCGGTGTACTGGTAGAACTCGGTGGTGCGGTTGGTGCGGGAGAACGCCATCCGGGCGCTCCAGTACCGGCAAACCAGCTGACCCTCGACCGACCCTGTCACGTCGACCGGAAGCCGCATCCCGTCGTTCTCGTAGGCCTTGTACACGGCACCGTCGTCACCGACCCGCAGGAAGTGCACGGTCATGTCCAGGTGTTCGGTGGCGAGGTTGGTGAACCGCAGTGCGGCGGCCTCGTGGGTGACGCCGAACGCGTCCCGGAAGTCCTCGACCGCAATGTTGCGGTCGGCCTTCGCGGCGTGTAGGAAGTCGACGGACTGCTGCAGCGGCATCAGGCAGGCCGCGGCGAAGTAGTTGATCTCCAGGCGTTGGCGCAAGAACTCCGCGTAGCTCGACGGCTCGGAGTGCTTCAGCAGCCGGTGCGCGATCGCCTGCAACGCCATCGAGCGCAGGCCGTGCCCGCCGGGGATCGAGGCCGGCGGCAGGTAGATGCGGCCGTTCTCCAGGTCGGTCACCGAGCGCGCCGAGTGCGGCAGGTCGTTCACGTGCACCAGTTCGAAGCCGAGGTCCTGCGCCATCCGGCTCACCGAACGGTGCGTCAACGCGCCGGTGGTGTGCCCCACCCGTTTCAGGACATCCTGCGCCAGCTGCTCGATCTCGGGCAGGTAGTTGTTGCGCTTGCGCATGCCCAGTCGCAGGTCGGTATTGGCCCGGCGGGCCTCCTCTGGCGTGGCGATCGCCTCCTTGGCGCGGCGCGCCAGTTCGCGGTGCATGCCGACCAGCGCCGCAAGCGTCTCGTCGGACATCGTCCGCCCCGGCCGCAACTGGGGCAGCCCGAGCGCCCCGTACACGGCTCCGCGCTGGGCACGCTCCAGTTCGATCTCCAGCCCGGCGCGGGCGTTCGGCGGCGCACTGTTGAGCAGATCGGCGACCTCGACGCCGAGGGTTGTCGCGATACTGCCGAGCAGGGTGATGCGCGGCTCGCGCTTTCCGTTCTCCATCAAGGAGAGCTGACTGCCGGCCATGCCGACCGCAGCTCCCAGCTGGTCGAGGGTGAGGCCCGCCTCATTGCGGTAATGCCGGATGCGCTGCCCGAGGGTCACAAGATCGTTCACAAGTTCACCATAGCGAAACTTTGCGGGTTCTTTCACCCTGAATCGGCGGTAGGAACGCCCGATGAGGGTGCAGTCTGAAAACACAACAGGTTTTTGCCAACCTGTGACTGGCTGATGTGGGTCCTCGGATCCGGGTCAACCGCAGCAACGGAAGGGAAAACCAGCATGTCGACACCACTCCTGACCCGGGACACCGTCACCCCGGATGACGCAGACCTGCGCGTTGTTCAGTGGGTCGAGCAGATCGCTGAGCTCACCCAGCCGGACGCCATCGAGTGGGTGGACGGCTCGACCGCAGAGACCGATCGCCTCACCCGGCTGATGGTGGAGACCGGCACCCTGACGCGCCTGAACCCGGAGCACCGTCCGTACAGCTTCTTGGCGCGCAGCGACCCGAGCGATGTGGCTCGCGTCGAATCCCGTACCTTCATCTGCTCCGAACGCGAAGAGGATGCCGGCCCCACCAACAACTGGGTCGCCCCCGACGAGATGCGCGCCACCCTGCAGCCGCTGTTCGATGGCGCCATGCGCGGTCGCACTATGTACGTCATCCCGTTCTCGATGGGACCGATCGGCTCCCCGCTCGCGAAGCTCGGCGTGCAGATCACCGACTCCCCCTACGTGGTGGTCAGCATGGGCATCATGACCCGGATGGGCACAGTGGCCCTGCGCCAGATCACCGAGGACACCGAGTGGGTTCCCGCGGTGCACACGGTCGGCGCACCGCTGCTCGCCGGCGAAACGGATGTTCCGTGGCCGTGCAGCGACACCAAGTACATCTCCCACTTCCCCGAGACCCGCGAGATTTGGTCGCACGGTTCCGCATACGGCGGCAACGCGCTGCTGGCCAAGAAATCGTTCGCGCTGCGCATCGCATCGGTGATCGCCCGCGACGAGGGCTGGCTGGCCGAGCACATGCTGCTGCTCAAGATGACCTCCCCGCGCGGTCGCGTGTTCCACCTGGCGGCGGCGTTCCCGAGCGCCTGCGGCAAGACCAACCTCGCCATGTTGAAGCCCACGATCCCCGGCTGGAAGGTCGAGACGATCGGCGATGACATCGCCTGGCTGCGTCCCGGCCCCGACGGCCGACTGCGCGCTATCAACCCCGAGGCGGGCTTCTTCGGCGTGGCCCCCGGTACCGGCGTGTCCACGAACGCCACGGCAATCGAAACACTCTGGGGCAACACGATTTTCACGAACGTCGCCCTGCGTGAGGACGGCGACGTGTGGTGGGAGGGTCTGACCGACAAGGCACCCGATCGCCTCACCGACTGGCAGGGCAACCCGTGGAGCCCTGACTCTGGAACCACTGCGGCTCACCCCAACTCGAGATTCACGGTCGCTGCCCGGCAGTGCCCGATCATCTCGGATGACTGGGAAGACCCGCAGGGCGTCGTCATCGACGCAATAATCTTCGGCGGTCGCCGTGCGACCAACGCGCCCTTGGTGGTAGAGGCGCGCGACTGGGAGCATGGTGTCTTTATGGGCGCCACGGTCTCTTCTGAGCAGACGGCGGCCGCCGAAGGCACTGTCGGGGAGTTGCGTCGCGACCCGTTCGCGATGCTCCCCTTCTGCGGCTACAACATGGCAGACCACTGGTCGCACTGGCTCGACATCGGCCAGGAACTGCGCCGTGGCGGCCGGGTGCCGCGCATCTTCCAGGTGAACTGGTTCCGCAAGGGCGAGGACGGCAAGTTCCTGTGGCCCGGTTTCGGCGAGAACTCCCGCGTGCTGGAGTGGATCCTGGAGCGGGTCGACGGCCGGGTTCCCGCCGCAGACAGCCCGATCGGCTGGCTGCCCGCCGAGGACGGCCTCAACCTGGACGGGCTGGAACTGAAGGATGGCGCGCTGCAGCAGCTGTTCGACGTGAACGCCGACTCCTGGCTCGCCGAGACCGACGACACCCAGAAGTTCTTCGACCAGTTCGACGGTCGCGTGCCGGCCGCCGTGCAGAAGCAACTGGACGTGCTGCGCGGCCGGCTGACTGCCAGCAAGCAGTAGTCCACCGGTGGCCAGCATCCCGGCCCGCGGAACCCAACCTTTTCGCTTGCTCGTGCGTCTATAAAGGTAGACACAAGAGGAAGAGGGCTCCGTTTGGCCGAGGATGCTGGCTCGCCCGCATGGGAGAGTGTGGTCACCAAGCTGGTGACCGAGCGCGGCGACGCCCTCACCCGGTACGCGTACCTGATCTCGGGCAGCCCGGATGACGCGGCCGACCTGGTGCAGGATGCCCTCGTCAAGACGTTCAGCCGGGTGCGCAACGGGTTCTCCGTCGCCAGCGCCGAGGCGTACGTGCGCCGCGCCATCCTGAACACCTTTCTCGACGGCGGCAGGCGCCGCACCCGCTGGCGCAAGGTGGCGCATCTGGTGCTGGTCAGCGACGTCGCGGAATCCCGGGCCACGGCCACCGAGGCCCAGATCGACATGCGCGCCGAACTGATGAAGTTGAGCCCGCGGGAACGCGCGTGCATCGTGCTGCGCTACTACGAAGACCTCAAGGTCGACGACATCGCCGAGTGGCTCGACATCAGCCCCGGCACGGTCAAGCGCTACCTCAGCGACGGTCTCGCCCGCATGGCCGTGGCGATGCAGTCCCACCGGGCGACCGCGACCGACATCGAGGCAGGAGAGAACCGTGCCTACTGACCGTCACCCCGGCGCAAACCCCCACGAGGCGGAGCTGCGTGCATCGCTGCAGCGCAGTGCCGCACACACGCCGCTGCCCGGCATCGACTCCGCCGCGGTGATTCGCCGCAGCCGCGGCCGCCGCACCCCCAAGCTGGTGGCAGCCGGCGGCATCTTCTCGCTGGCCGTGCTCGGCATCGGCGTCGCGAGTGTGACCGGGCTGCAGAATCTCGGCTCACCCTTCTCGGGCACGGCCGGATCCTCGCAGGAATCCGCCACCGACAGCGGGCTTGCCGCGCCGGATGCCGCCACCGTTCCGGTGCCGGCGGATCGCCTGAACCCGTGCGGCGGCAGCCTCGCCCCGCCGAGCACCGACGCCGACATCACGCTCACCGTGCAGTTCCCGACCGAGGCGGCCATCGCCGCCGGCAGCATCAGCGGCCAGGTCACCCTGACCAACACCGGCAGCGATCGGTTGGTCGCCTCGAGCGCCGCGGTGGCGCCGGTCACGCTGTCGCAGGACGGCACGGTGCTGTGGCACACCAACGGCCCGATGATCCTGTCGCTGGCCACCATCGACCTGGCGCCCGGCGAGTCATTCAGCTGGCAGGCGAGCGTGCTGCCCGCCCACTGCACCGATGAGGCAACCCTGGAAACGACCGCCCCGGAGAGCCTGCCGCCGGTGGACCCCGGGCTGTACCAGGTGTCCGCGGCGGTGGATCTGAGCCTTCCCAACGGCACCGTGCGCCAGCTTTCGGGCACCCCGGCAGACATCACGCTGCGCTGACCGGTCACCATTCGGACATGCCGCCTCGCTAGAATCCGAGCAGGACGCCAGCGAGGGAGTGACGGATGCGGTCGTGGCCAAGGGTTTTCACGGTCCTCGCGTCGCTTGCGCTCGTTTTCGCTTTCCCCGTTGCCGCCTCGGCGACCGACCCCGTGGATCTGAACGGCGCGTACATCGGTGATGAGGCGGGCGTGCTCGGCACCGGAGCGGACGACGCCCAGGCCGCGATCGACCGGCTGATGGCTGACACCGACCTCGGCCTGTTCGTGGTGTTCGTCGACGAGTTCACCAACCCCAGCGACCGCGTTGACTGGGCGCTGCAAACGGCCGAGCTGAACCAGCTCGGCGACAACGACCTGCTGCTCGCGGTGGCGGTGACCGACCGGGTCTACCAGGTCGACCAGTCCAGCGAGTTCCCGCTCAGCGACAGCCAACTGGCCCAGATCGAGAACGAAGACCTGCTGCCTGCCCTCTCGGCCAGCGATTGGTCTGGCGCCGTGGTCGCCTACGCCGACGGTCTGCGCGAGGCGCGGCAGGGCCCGGGATTCCCCTGGCTGCTCGTCGGCGGCATCGCGGTGGTGCTGATCGGTCTGTTCCTCTTCACCCGCATCCGACAAAATCGCAGCAAGCGCGCGAAGTTGGAGAAGGCAGCGGCCAGCCAGAAGGAGCTCGACCAGCGGGCGGGCGGCCTGCTGGTGGAACTGGATGACGCGCTGATGACCAGCCAGCAGGAGCTCGGCTTTGCCGTGGCGCAGTTCGGAAACGAGGCGACCGAACCGTTCCGGGTCGCGGTGGCCAGCGCCAAGCAGAAGGTGGCGGAGGCGTTCACGCTGCGTCAGAAACTCGACGACGCCGATGAGGACACCGCAGAGGAACGTCGCGCCTGGACCGAGCAGATCATTGCGCTCTGCGAGTCTGCCGACGCCGAGCTCGATGCGCAGGCCGACGCCTTCGACGAACTGCGTGAGCTGGAGAAGAACGCCGCCACCGTGATCGGCGAGGTCGACGCCGCCCGCGCGGCGCTCGAGCAGCGGCTGGAGCAGGCCAGCCAGTCGCTCGATACCCTCCGGCAGCGCTACTCCCCCGCAGCGCTGTCGCCGGTCAGCGACAACATCGAGCAGGCGACGAACCTGCTGGCATTCGCCTCCGGCGCGCTCACCGAAGCGCGCGGTTCGATCGCGTCAGGCGCGACCGGGGAGGCCGCCGTCGACGTGCGCTCGGCGCAGGCGAGCACAGACCAGGTGAAACAGCTTGTCGACGCGATCAGCAGCCACAGCGCCAATCTGGCCGCCGCGTCCACCGCACTGGATGCCGCGGTCGCCGACCTGCGCGGCGACGTCGCGCAGGCCACAGCCCTGCAGCCGAGCCCCGGTGTCGACAGCGGAGCTCTGGCCGGCACGATCGCGGCGGCCGAGGCCGCCATCGCCGCCGCCGAGAGCGCCGACCCTGTCACATCGCTGGCGCGGCTCGAGCAGGCGCACGCGGCGCTCGATGGCCAGCTGACCGCGGTACGCGACCGTCAGTCCCAACTGGACCGTGCCCGCAGCGCGTTGGACGGCACGCTCACCGCCGCGCGGTCCGAGCTCTCGGCGGCGAACGACTTCATCGCCACCCGCCGCGGCAGCATCGGCTCCGAGGCCAGGACCCGGGTCTCGGAGGCCGAACGCTACCTGCGGCAGTCCGTCGAGGTGGCAACCGTCGATCCGGTCAGCGCCCTGGCCGCGGCACAACGCGCTCATTCGCTGGCCAGTGACGCCCTGCGGGTGGCCCAGGCCGACGCCAACTCCTACATGCAGCAGCCCGGCTACGGCGGGATGGGCGGTGGAATGGGCAGCGGAATGGGCGGAGCCGTCGGCAGGGACATCACCGGCGCCATCCTCGGCGGGATCATCGGCGGAATGCTCGGCGGTGGCGGGCGCTCCTCCGGCGGGTTCGGCGGGTTCGGCGGATTCGGCGGCGGTTCCCGCGGCGGAGGGTTCGGCGGCGGATTCGGCGGCGGAGGGCGCAGCTTCGGCGGCTCATCCCGCGGCGGCGGGCGCGGCGGACGGTTCTAGTCTTCACAACCGACGTACACAATCGATCAGAAAGGCACACCATGGCAAAGCAGTCGATCCTCGGACGGATCTCCCAGTTGGTTCGCGCCAACATCAATTCGCTCATCGACCAGGCGGAAGATCCGCAGCTGATGCTCGACCAGCTCGTGCGCGACTTCACGAACAGCATCGCCGAAGCCGAAAGCGCGGTCGCACAGACCATCGGCAACCTGCGTCTGCTCGAGCAGGACCACCGCGAAGACGTCGAGGCGGCCGCCGACTGGGGTCGCAAGGCGCTGGCCGCCAGCGCCAAGGCCGACGAGCTGCGCAGCGCTGGCAACACAACGGATGCGGACAAGTTCGACAACCTGGCCAAGGTGGCGCTCAGCAAGCAGATGTCGTCTGAGGCGGAGGCGAGGGATGCCGAGCCCACCATCGCCTCGCAGACCCAGGTGGTCGACCAGCTGAAGCGCGGTCTCGAGACGATGCGCGGCAAGCTGGAGGAGCTGCGCTCCAAGCGTGACCAGTTGGTGGCCAGGTCGAAGACCGCTGCCGCCCAGTCGCAGGTGATGGATGCGGTGAAGAGCATCGACGTGCTCGACCCCACCAGTGAGATCGGCCGGTTCGAGGAGAAGATCCGCCGCGAGGAGGCCAAGGTGCTCGGCGCCCAGGAGTTGGCGGCATCCAGTCTCGATGCCCAGTTCAACAGCCTCGAGGACTACGGCAAGCAGACCGAGATCGAAGCCCGCCTGGCCGCCCTCAAATCCGGACGCGCCCCGGGCGCCATCACGTCGGGGCAGTGATCCCCACCACGTGACTCTCACCAATGGGGGGCGGCGCAGAGCCGCCGCTCCCCATCGCACTACAGGCCGGATCGCCGCGATTGATATCGCGCGCGGGCTGGCCATCATCGGCATGTTCCTGGCCCACACGGTGCCGAACCCCGGCGACGCCGAACTGCTGGTCGACGGCCGCTCCTCGATCCTGTTCGCGACCCTCGCCGGAGTGTCGCTGGGGTTGATCACCGGGGGCGCCACCCCGGCCGGCCCCGACCGGCGCGGCGCGTTGCGGATGAGCGTGCTGATCCGCGGACTGCTGCTCGCCATGCTCGGGCTGCTGCTCTGGACCCTCGAGCACGGCATCGCGATCATCCTCGACTACTACGGCGTGATGTTCCTCTGCCTCATCCCGCTGCTGTTCGCGTCGCGGACGGTGCTCGCCGCGGTAGGGATCGCCCTGCTCGCGGTCGCCCCGTGGCTGGCCGGTGTGGCCAATCAGCTGGTGCCGCCGGGACGGGCGGTGTTCGGCCTCGACTGGTTTCTCACCGGGTACTACCCCGCCCTGGTGTGGCTGCCGCTGCTGATCGGGGGACTGATCGCGGCCCGCAGCGATCTCACCAAGCGGAAGACCCAGGTCGTGATGACGCTGGCCGGGATCACCGGCATGGTCGCCGGGTACGGCGCCGCCCGGGTGATCCCCGGAGTCGGTGCCGAGGCGCACTCCAGCACCCTCGCCGAGATCCTCGGCTCCGGCGGTTTCGCCTTCACCGTGATCGGCCTGCTGCTGCTGGCGACCGCGCCGCAGAACGCCGCGCTCGGCCGGGGCATCCGCGGCATCCTCTGGCCGATCGGCGCCGCCGGCGCCATGCCACTGACCCTGTACACCGCGCAGATCCTCGGGATCACGGCGGCGTTCGCCCTCACCCAGAACGACGACCTGGATGCGGTGATCGACGACCTGGGCTGGACCCTGCCGGTGATCCTCATCGCCGGCGCCCTACTGTTCGCGAGCCTCTGGCGCGCCACGCTCGGCGCCGGCCCACTCGAACGGGTGATGCGGCTGGCGAGCGCCCCGCCGCGTTCGAACCAGTGACAGCGACACTCACCGGCATCGCCACCGCATGGGCGGTGCTCAGGGTGGACGAATTGCGCACACTGATCTGGCGGCTCGCCCACCGTGCGGTTGCGGCACCGGCCAGCAGACCGGGACACTGAGACCGTGAGCTCGTTCGTCGTTGTGCCGCAGTGGCAAGGTTCCGCGTCATCCCGTGCCATGCGGTTGGTGGACGGGGCGCACGCCCTGGGTGCCGACCTGCCTGCCTCCCGCACCCATGCGGTTGCGGTGCCGCTCGAGGCGGGCGACGGCGTGGGGTCCGGCGTGCTGCGCTGCAGCAGCCTGATGGCAGTGCGCGACCGCCAGCGGGTTGCCCTGCGCGACGCGGATGACGGCAGCGCCGTCATCACGATCGGTGGCGACTGCGGCGTGGAACTGGCCGCGGTGGAGCACAGCCTGCTGCAGCATCCGGATGTCGCCGTCGTCTGGTTCGACGCGCATCCCGACCTGAACACGCCGGAGTCTTCGCCGAGCGGCGCGTTCGGCGGCATGGTGTTGCGCACCCTGCTCGGGGAGGGGGCGCCGCAGCTGATCCCGGAGAACGCGCTGTCCCCGTCGCGAGTGGTGCTGGCCGGCACCCGCGACTTCGACAGCGAGGAACAGCGGTACGTCACGGAAGCCGGCATCCCGGTCGTCACACCGGCGGATGTCGGCGCGGATGCCGTGATCGCCGCCGTGGAGGCGACGGGGGCGACATCCGTCTATCTGCACATCGACCTCGACGTGCTCGACCCCGGCGAGCTGGAGGGCCTCACCTCTCCGCTGCCGTTCGGCGTGACCACGAGCGTGCTGCTCGAGACGGTGCGCGGGGTGCGGTCGCGATTCCCCGTGGTCGGTGCCGGGATCGCCGCGTTCGCGCCGGCCTCCCCGGAGGCGGCAGCCGACGACATGCCCACCTTGCTGCGGCTGATCGGCGCGCTCACCCGCTGACCGGGGCGCCGGCCGGGTGCGCCCGACAGGTGAGTCTCCCGCGTCAGTCCTCGAGCCCCCAGAACGCGCCGTGCAGTCCCACCGAGCGCAGGTACTCCTGCGCGTCGGCAGGGTCGCGCCGCTGGTAGCCGCGGTCGAGCCGCCCGGCGTACCAGCTGCTGGCCAGCTGCCACAGCGTCTGCAGCGACATCAGGTAGCCGCGCTCGTTGCCGGATGCCGCCACCCAGTCGTCGACGCACTGCTCGTCGCAGAAGATCCGCTGGTTGCGGCAGCTGTGCAGCACGTCGTCCCAGATTCGCGCGGCCGGCACCAGGAAGTGCGCCACCTGCGAGCCGTGCGGCGGCTCATCCTTGTGCACCACGAACGCGTGCGGGGTGACGCAGGCGGGACAGGTGGTGGCCACCAGGCTCGGTGACGCCCCGGGAATCAGGTGCGGCATCGCGAAGGAATCCCACGCGCATCCGCCCCACCACAGCGTCTCGTCGCTCGCCACCGAGAAACCCAGGTTGCGGGTGCTGAACGGATGCGCCAGCACGATCTCGCCCGCTTCATCGAGGGCGAGGTGACGATCGACGGCGAGCACCCGGTACTGCGCGCGCACCTCGGCCTCGGTCAGCTCGAACCGGTCCGCTAGTTCGGCCACGTCCGGCTCGTGGCCGGTTCGGGCGAACGTGCGGTAGATCGCCAGGCGCACATCCTCGGTTCGGTTCATGGCTCCATGATGAACCTTGCCGGGGGCGGGGGGTAGCGTTACGTCATGTCTGAGTATGATCTCATCGTCATCGGTGCCGGGGCCGTCGGAGAGAATGTCGCCGACCGCGCCAGCCAGGGCGGCCTGCGCGTCGTCATCGTGGAGCAGGAACTCGTGGGCGGGTCGTGCTCGTACTGGGCGTGCATCCCCTCGAAGGTGCTGCTGCGCAGCCCGGCCGCAGTGAACGCCGCGAAACGGGTGCCCGGTGCGGCGGCCGCCGTCGGCGGCGAGCTGGACGTCCCCGCGGTGTTCGCCCGGCGCAACTGGTGGACCGGCGACTGGAACGATGCCAGCCAGGTCGAGTGGCTGCAGTCCGCCGGCATTGACCTGGTGCGCGGGCACGCCAGGATCAGCGGCGAGCGGGCCGTGACGGTGACCGGCGCAGACGGCAGCGTCACCGAGTTGCGCGCCACCCACGCGGTCGCGGTGTGCGCCGGGTCCGCGGCGCTGCTGCCCGACATCGACGGCCTGCCCGACGCGGCGCCGTGGACCAGCCGCGACGCGACCAGCGTGCAGACGGCGCCGACGAGCCTGGCGATCATCGGCGGCGGGGTGGTCGCCGTGGAGCTTGCCACCGCCTTCGCCGCGTTCGGCACCCGGGTCACGATCCTTGCCGGGTCGGCACTGTTGGACCGCTTCGAGCCGTTCGCCGGCGAGTTGGTCGCCGACGCGCTACGTGATCGTGGCGTCGACGTCCGGCTCGACGCAACCGCCACCCGGGTGCGCCGCGACCAGCACGGCGTGACGATCGATTGGGATGGCGGGTCGGTGACCGCCGCGGAGCTGCTGGTCGCCACCGGTCGAGTGCCGCGCACCGACGACCTCGGGCTGGAGTCGATCGACCTGGCGCCGGGTGACTGGCTGAGCACCGACGACAGCCTGCGCGTGCACGGCTTCGACTGGCTGTACGCGGCCGGCGACATCACCCACCGCGCGCTGCTCACCCACCAGGGCAAGTACCAGGCGCGGGCCGCGGGCGACGCCATCGCCGCCAGGGCCCGCGGCGAGCAACTCGACCTGGAGCGGTGGGGCAGGCACGTGGCATCCGCCGATCACACCGCCATTGCGCAGGTAACGTTCACCGATCCGGAGGTCGCCAGCGTCGGCCTCACCGCGCAGCAGGCCAAGGACGCCGACTACCCGGTGCGGGTGGTCGACTACGACCTCGGCGCGATTCAGGGCGCGCAGATCCTGGCCGACGGGTACGCCGGTCGCGCCCGGATGGTGGTCGACACGGACCGTGAGGTGCTGCTCGGGGTGACCTTCGTCGGTCAGGATGTCGGAGAACTGCTGCACGCGGCAACGATCGCCATCGTCGGTGAGGTCAGCATCGACCGGCTCTGGCACGCGGTGCCGTCATTCCCGACGATGAGCGAGATCTGGCTGCGACTGCTGGAGACCTGGCGCGACGAGGCGTAGCGGGCTCAGAGCGACTCGTACACGCCAGATAGCGACGCGGCGGACCTCGCCCAGGAGAACCCCTCGGCGTACCCGCGCGCCGACGAGGCGAGCGCCGCCAACCGCAGCGGGTTGCTCAGCAGGCTGTCCACGGCACGCGCCCACTCCAGCGGGTTGCGCGAGTCGAGCAGGATGCCGGAGCGGCCGTCGGCGATCGACTCCTGCAGCCCGGTGGTGCGCCAGCCGATCACCGGCGTGCCGCTCGCCGCCGACTCGAGCGCGACCAGACCGAAGGTCTCGGAGTGCGACGGGACCAGGGTGACGGATGCCGCGGCGAACAGTTCCGCGAGGGTGTCACGATCCAGCGCGCCGACGAAGCGCACGTCGGCGTCGATGCCGAGCTCTACCGCCAGCTCACGCAGCCGCTCCGCGTAGGCGTCGTCGCCCGGTGGCGGCTCGCCGGCGATCACCAGCACCGGCGCCCAGCCGCGCAGCGCGTGCAGCTCGGCAAGCACGTGCAGCGCCAGATCCTGAGCCTTCAGCGGCTGCACCCGCCCGACCACCGCGATGATCGGGCGGTCGTCGTCGATTCCCAGCCAGCGCCGCACCCCGGGGGCGGCCGCCGCCAGCTCCGGGCTGAACAGTTCGGAGTCGACCCCGGGCGGCACCACCCAGAGCCGGTCGGCCGGCGCGTGCACGTCGTCGATGAGGGCGTTCACCTCGGCCGAGGAGCCGGCCACCACGGCATCCGCTTCGGCCGCGAGGAACGCTTCGGCGCGCATCCGCTGTTCCGGCTCCGGCGAGTCGTCCCGCGCGAGGCTGCGGTTCTTCATCGCCCCGACGGTGTGGAAGCTCTGCACGAACGGCAGCTGCAGTTCCAGCGCCACCGGCAGGGTGGCCAGCCCGCTCAACCAGTAGTGGGCGTGCAGCACGTCGTACTCGCGTTCCCTGGCGAGCAGGGCCACCGCCTCGCCGAAGTCGTCGGCGAACTCGCCCAGTTGTTCCTTCGGGATCGGCACCGGCGGTCCGGCGATCAGCGGCAGCACGTGCACGCCGGGGGCGATCTCGCTCACCACCGGCTTCTCCTCGGCCCGGGTGAGCAGGTCGACCTCGATGCCCCGCCGGGCAAGCTCGGTGGCGAGCGCGACCATGGTCACGTTCATCCCGCCGGCGTCGCCGGTTCCGGGTTGGTCGGACGGCGACGAGTGCATCGCCACCATCGCCACCTTGCTGATACTGCCTGCCACAGTGCCCACTGTATTGGCGAGCAGGCGGTATCGTGCGGATATGCGAGCCGCGGCACCCACCCGCCTCGAGCGCCTGACCCGGGCGGCGCTCAGGCGCGGGCGACGCGTGCCCGGGCTGCGAACGGTGCTGCTGCATCCGGTCATCGCCCGCCCCGGATACTGGTTCGCCACCGGGAGCGCGCTCGTCTGGTCCGGGGTGCTCGGCCTGGGCCGGTGGCGCTCGGATGGCGGGCTCATCGTCGCCGAGCACATGCCGCGCTGGTCGTTCGGCCGCGGCGGCACCACGATCGGCGCGGTGTTCCTCACCCGAGGCCGCCCCAGCGCGAACGTGCTGGCGCACGAGGCGGTCCACCGCGCGCAGTGGCGCCGTTACGGACTGGTGTTCCCACTGCTGTACGCCGCGGCCGGGCAGAACCCGTTCCGCAACCGGTTCGAGATTGAGGCGGGCCTGGCGCTCGGCAACTACGTGCGGCCGGGGACGCGGTCATCCGGCACCACCAGAAATGTATGATTAAGTATGGAATTCGGCGTGTACAGCTTCGGAGACATCGGCAGCGATCCCACCACCGGGGCCCGGATGTCGCCAGGTCAGGCTCTGCGGGAGCTGCTTGAGCGCATTCGGCTCGCCGACCAGCTGGGGATCGACTACTTCGGTGTCGGCGAGCACCACCGTGAGGAGTACGCGGTGTCCTCCCCCGCCACCGTGCTCGCCGCGGCCGCCAGCATCACCGAGCGCATCCGGCTGAGCAGCGCGGTCACCGTGCTGAGCACCGAGGACCCGGTGCGGGTGTACCAGCAATACGCCACCATCGACCTGATCTCCGGCGGCCGCGCCGAGCTGGTGGCCGGCCGCGGCTCGTTCATCGAGTCGTTCCCGCTGTTCGGCGCGGACCTGGCAGATTACGACGAGCTGTTCCGGGAGAAGCTCGACCTGCTGCTCGACATCAACCGCGCCGCGCGGGTCAGCTTCAGCGGCCGGTTCCGCCCTGCGCTGGATGACGCGCTGATCCTGCCCCGCCCGGAGTCGGGCTCGCTCGACATCTGGATCGCCAGCGGCGGCAACCCCGAGTCATCCGACCGGGCCGGTAAATTGGGCATTCCCGTCAGCTACGCGATCATCGGCGGCCACCCGCACCGGTTCGCGCCGCTGTTCGAGCTGTACCGCCGGTCGGCCACCAGGGCCGGCCACGATCCCGCCGCGCTGAAGACCGCGGTGGCCGGGCCCGGCTTCATCGGCCGCGACTCGCGCGCGGCCAAGGAGTTGTTCTACCCGTACTGGATCGGCAACATGCGCACCATCTCCGCGGAACGCGGATTCGCGATCCCGACCCGCGAGACCTACGACGAGATGACCGCCCCGGGCGGCGCCATCTTCGCCGGCAGTCCCAACGAGGTGGCCGACCGGATGATCACGCTGCACCAGCAGCTCGGCAACGACCGGCATGGCCTGCAGATGGACTGGTCAGGGGTGCCGCACCGCGACGTGATGACCTCGATCGAATTGTTCGGCACCGAGGTTATACCGCAGGTGAACCGGGAGCTCGGCCGGGTCTAATCAGCCCCGCACGTTACAATCCGACAACGTATGCCGCGTACGTGGCTCTGCGCGATGGCTTGCGCAGAAAAGCGGGCTAGCGCCCTGCTAGATTCCTGCCAGTAACAGAAGGAGAATCAGTTTGTCGTCACGTGCCGCGCGCGGCCCCTTGGTGAGTCTCGCCGTTGTTGCGGCACTGCTGCTTGCTGGTTGCTCGGGCGAGGGCGGAGAGCCCTCGGCCGCCGCTCCCCCCGCCGAAGAGTCTGCCGCCCCGGTGGAGTCCGCCACGCCGGAACCCTCGGAGAGCGCCGAGCCGACCGATTTCGTGCAGCCGAAGAGCTGTGACGACCTGCTCGCCCCCGCACGGCTCAGCGACTTCGACGCACGCCACCTCGAGCTGCTCGGCGGCCCGGGCAACCCGTTCTACGGCGACCGCACCGACGCGGAGCTTGCCGGCGGCATCACCTGTGTCTGGGGCAACGAGGTGCTCGCCGGCTCCGACATCATCGAGGTCTCGGCGGCACCGCTCGACCTCTCCAGCCGGCGCGACCTCATTGACACGTTGACCATCGAGCAGGGCCTCAACGAAACCGAGCAGGGCGACGCGCTCGCCTACGGCGTCCAGGGCGATGAACAGGGCGCCCCGGCGCAGGTGAACGTGCTGCGCAGCACCAGCTGGATCTCGGTGCTCAGCACGCCGGGCGGTCTCACCGCGTACACCGACGCCACCGCGATCGCCGCCGAAGTGGCCGCAGAGGTCTACCGCTAGCCTGTCTACCGCTGAGCCTGCTGCGGACCCAACTCCTGGAACGCGGTGATCTGCATCCCGCCGGGCGCTTCCAGGCGCGCGTTGAGGGAGCGCCACGGAGTCTCCACCGGCTGCGCGATGACTTCGGCCCCGCCCGCTGCCAGGGCGGTCGTTGTCGCCCGCACGTCATCCACCTCGAACGCCACTCGAATGCTGAGCGGGTATGGCCGACTCGTCGGGCGCCCCACCTCCACCCGGTCGATCAGTGCCACCTAGGCCGGGTTCGCGATCTCGAGCGTTGCGCTCGGCACGGCGAGGATCGCCACCCTGGCGTCTCCCTCCCCCTCGAACGCCTCCTGCACCGGCAGCCCGAGGGCGTCGCGGTAAAACCGCAGGGCGGCGTCAAAATCTTCAGTCTCGACAACGATTCGAAGCTGGGTAGCAGTCATGCAGCCGACCCTAATGCGAAGGGCGCTACTTCAGGCTTTTCTGCATCAGCACGGTGCCGAGCCAGCGCCCGAACTTGAACCCCACCTTGCCCATGTGGCCGATCTCGGTGAATCCGAACTGCTCGTGCAGGCGAATGGATGACTCCGCGCCCTTGTCGGCGATGACGGCCACCACTTCCCGCACGCCGGCCGCCTTGGCCCGGGTCAGCAGCTCGGCCATCAGCGCCGTGCCGAGCCCCTTGCCGGTCGACGCAGGCCCCAGATAGATCGAGTTCTCGACCGTGAACCGGTATGCCGCCTTCGCCTTCCACGGGTACACGTACGCGAACCCGAGGATCTGCCCGCCGGGCGACTCGGCGACGATAAACGGGAACCCCAGCTTCTGCAGCGACTGAAACTTCGCGCGCAGCTCCTTCAGGGTCTGCGGTTCCTCATCGAAGGTCACCGTGGAGTTGGCGACGTAATGGTTGTAGATCTCGCGCACGTACGGCAGGTCGGCGAGAGTGGCATCCCGCAGCTCGAACCCGAACGGGGCCTCCGGTTCCGGTGCCTTCCGCAGGTGCCTCGGGAGTTGCCGTCGCTTCTCGTACTCGTCTTTCAGCATCAGGCTCCCGGGGGTTCGGATCAGGTGACGTCTTTCTTCCATGACGTCAGGTAGCCCGCGGCCGTCGCCACGACCGCGATGGCGAGCAGCACCAGACCGCCCTGCCACCATTCCAGCACAGGAACCGCGCCGGTTGTGGCGAGGCTCGAGAACACACTGGCGCCGACGAGCGCGTCGCTGGCAGCGCCGGGCAGGTACTGCGCCACGGCACCTGCCCACTCCCAAATTCCGGCGGCGGTGCGCAGGATCGGCTCGATGAACTGGGTGAACACCAGCACGATCACGATCACTGCCACCTGATTCGGAATCAGTGCGCCGAGGCCGACACCGATGATGGCCCACAGCGCCATGGCCAGGATGCCGCGGACGATCATCACCCAGGTGTCGGAGTCACTCAATCCGGTGTTCATGTCAGTGAGACCGAGCACCAGCGCGCCGGGCGCCACCGACGCGATGAACCCGACAACACCGAACAGAGCGCCGACCACACCGAGAGCGGCGATCTTCCCGGCAAGCACCCTGCCACGGCGGGGCGTGGCGAGGAAGGTGGGGGTGAGCGTCTGGTGGCGGAACTCCGCCGTCACGGCGAGCGCGCCGAGCAGCACGGGGAAGACGTAGCCGATGGTGGTGGCCGAGCTGTACACGAGCCGGAAGGCGTCGTCGAGTTCGACCGGCGCGCCCGCGCCGGTGTTCAGTTGGTCACTGAGCGCTCCAAACAGCACGGCGAACAGCACGGCGACGAATGCGACGTACACGACCAGCGCCGCGAGCAGGATCCACCACATTCGGGTGCTGAACAGTTTGGCCAGTTCGGCGCGGAAGATCCTCACGCGTTCACGTCCTCTCCGACGAGCTTGAGGAAGATCTTCTCGAGCCCCTCCGCTTCCGGGGCGAGCAGGTTCAGGGCGATGCCCGCGCGCAACGCCGTCAACCCGATCTCCGGGGCGGTAAGCCCGGTGACCGCGAGCCCGGTGTCCACGTCGCTGACCGCGGCGCCCGCACCGGCGAGCGCCGTGCGGAGGCCCGGGCGGTCGAGGGCGTCGACCACCACGCGGGTGCCCTGCTCGAGCGAGGCGAGCGCGCCCTGGTAGACGAGGCGTCCCTTCGCGATGATCACCACCTCGTCGACGGTCTGCTGCACTTCGCTGAGCATGTGCGAGGACACCAGCACGGTGCGGCCCTGGGCTGCGAGCTCACCGAGGAACATGCGGATCCAGCGGATCCCCTCAGGGTCGAGCCCGTTGATCGGCTCGTCGAGCACCAGCACGCCGGGGTCGCCGAGCAGCGCGAAGGCGAGCCCGAGACGCTGACGCATGCCGAGCGAGTATCCGCCGACCCTGCGGGAGCCGTAACTGGCGAGGCCGACGAGCTCCAGCGTCGTGTCGACCCTGGACTGGTCGATGCCGGCGGCCCGCGCGTACAGGCTGAGGTGGCTGCGGGCGGTGCGGCCGGGGTGGAAGCTCGCGGCCTCCAGCGCCGTGCCCACGGTCGCGAGCGGTGCGTCGAGGTTGGCGTAGGCGACCCCACCGAAGGTGGCGGTTCCGCTGCTGGGCTTCACCAGGTTCAGCAGCATCCGCAGCGTGGTGGTCTTGCCCGCTCCGTTCGGTCCGAGGAAGCCGGTGACCCGGCCGGGCTGAACCGTGAAGCTCAGGTCGGACACCGCGTGTACCTTCCCGAAGGACTTCGACAGCCCAGTGAATTCGATGGATACTCCGGAAGGCATTTATCCACCTTAGGCGGGTCAGTGCTCGAGCGCCCAGTCGACAGGCGGGGCGCCCTGCGCCTCGAGCAGGGCGTTGGCGCGACTGAACGGCCGTGACCCGAAGAATCCGGTGCGCGCCGACAGTGGGCTGGGGTGAGCGCTGGCGATCACCGGAGTGTCACCGAACAGCGCGGTCAGCCCTTGCGCGTCGCGACCCCAGAGAATGGCCACGAGCGGCTGGCGCCGGGCGACCAGCGCGCGCACCGCCTGCTCGGTGATTGCCTCCCAGCCCTTCCGCCGGTGCGATCCCGCCAGTCCGGGCTGCACCGTGAGGGTGCGGTTCAGGAGCAGGATGCCGTGTTTCGACCAGGCGCTCAGGTCGCCGTGCTCGGGGGCGCTGAGCCCCATGTCATCGGAGAGTTCCCGGTAGATGTTGTTCAGGCTGCGTGGCAGCGGCCGCACGGCGCGTTCCACGGCGAAGGGCAGCCCGATCGGGTGCCCGGGGGTCGGGTACGGGTCCTGGCCGATGATCACCACTCGCACGTCGGGGAACGATGACTGGAACGCGCGCAGCACGTGCTCCCGCGCCGGTAGATAGCCGCGGCCGGCGACATCCTCGGCCCGCAGGAATTGCTGCATCTCCTGCAGCCTGCCGACGACGGGCTGCAGCGCGTCGACCCAGCTCGGGTCGACCAGCTCGCTGAGCGGCCGGTCGGTCATGCCCCGAGCGTGCCGACCACCACGCCGGTGTCGCTGTCGCCGATGCGCCAGACGCTTCCGGCGCCCTCGACCCGCAGCGCGCCCTGACCGATGATGAGCACGGTGTATTCGTCGATGGCGACGCCGCCGTCGACGATGCCGGCCTCGGTGGCGGCGATGATGCGCGACAGTGTTCCCCACTGCGCGGCGTGCACGTCGATGGCGAGGTCGACCAGGCCCAGGCCCTCGGCCACGGTCACCTCGTCGAGGTCTTCCGAGGCGTTCTGCGGGCACACCGGCACGCCGCCGATGCGCCAACCGCCGAGCAGGGCGGTGTCGGAGGCGATCATCGCTCCGGCCGAGAAACCGAGGTATGGCAGTCCGTCAGAGACCAGCAGGCGGATCTCGTTGACGATCGGGCCGACCGCCTCCAGGTAGGCGGGGGTGCGTCCGCCGCCGATCAGCAGGCCATCGATGGCGCTGAGCGCGGTGGAGTCGAGGGTCTGACCCTCGAGCAGCATGGTCGGCACCGGTTCGAATTCGGCGCCGCGCGACAGCATGGTGATGAAGTCACCGCTGAATCGTTCGAGCTCTTCCGCGCTCTCCCGCACGAACACCACGGCGACGCGGGGAACGCTGCGTCCGGCCTTCGCGGCGCGCGCGGCCGCCTCGGCGAGGAACGGTCGATACAGGGCCCCGTCGTCTTCTGGCGCCCAGCCGCCGCCGATCAGGTGGATGCTCATGCGCTGACCCCGACCGGAGGCAGGGCGCTCCACGGGAAGGTGACCCAGTTCGGGGTTCGCCGCCACACATAGTCCGGTTCCTGAACGGTGCCGGGCTTGCTGTACAGGCAGACGGAGCGCACGTCGGCGCCGGATGCGGCCAGCAACTGCATCACCATGGCGAGGGTGCGGCCGGAGTCGGACACGTCGTCGACCAGCAGCACCTTCTTGCCCAGCAGCGACGGGGCATCCAGCATCGGCGGCAGCATGATCGGCTCGGGCAGGCGCTCGTCGATGTCGCTGTAGAACTCCACGTTCAGGGCGCCGCAGTTCTTGGTTCCGAGGGCGTAGGCGATGGAACCGGCCAGCAGCAGGCCGCCGCGGGCGATGGCGATCACGACATCCGGAGCGAAGCCGCTGTGCAGCACATCTCGTGCCAGATGGCGCGAGGCCTCGCCGAATTCAAGCCAGCCCAGTACCTCGCGGTCGTCATTTGCCATTTTTCTACGGTACCTGCTCGGCGTCGCCGTCAAGTTCCACCGGGGCGTCCAGCGCACCCGGTACGGACCCGCAGGGCTGAGCCTGCCTCGCTACAGCTTCGGCGTCAGCGTGCCCTTGATCACCTTGTGCGGCGCCGCCTGCGCGACCGGCTTCACGGTGATCAAATCGAGGTTGACGTGGCCGGGCAGTTCGATCGCGTGCGCGATGGTCTCGGCGATATCGTCCGCGGTCAGCGGGTTGGGCACGTTCTCGTACACTGCGTCGGCCTTGGCCTGGTCGCCGGCGAAGCGCACCAGCGAGAACTCTTCGGTCTGCACCATGCCGGGGGCGATCTCGATCACGCGGATCGGCTCACCGGCCAGCTCGAGGCGCAACACCTCCATCAGCGCGTGCGCGCCGGCCTTCGCCGCGTTGTAGCCGGCACCGCCCTCGTAGGAGACGTGCGCGGCGATCGAGGTGACGGTGACAATGTCAGCGTTCCCGTGCGCCGCAGCTCCGCGGCGCAACAACGGCAGCAGCGCGCTGGTCACCCGCTGCACGGCGACCACGTTGACGTCGAACATGCGCGTCCAGTCATCCGGATCACTGTCCTCGACGCTCGCCAATCCGAACGCCCCGCCCGCGTTGTTGACCAGCGCGTCGAGCGGCCGGTCGGCCAGGAAGTCACGCAGCGCAACCACGTCGGCCTGCTGGGTCAGATCCGCGACGAACACCTCAGCGCCGGTCTCGGCAGCGAGCGCCTCGAGCCGGTCGGCCCGGCGGGCGACGCCCACCACATCCCAGCCGGCGCTCCGCAGCCTGCGCACGGTCGCCGCGCCGATCCCTGAACTTGCTCCGGTCACGACCACACGCTTCATGCTGGTGCCCCTCATCTTTTCGTCCGGCAATCCCCTCACCGTAGCGCGATGCCGTGGTGGGCTTAAGCTTGCTCGGATGACCGAACAGGTACGCGCGGCAACGCCGGTGCCCACCAGACGGGTGCCGGTATGGGATAACGCCCGGTTCCTCTGCGTCACGCTCGTCGTGATCGGGCACGGCATTCAACGGCAGACCGCGGACAGCGACGCCGCGCTGACCCTCTACCTGTTCATCTACGCCTGGCACATGCCGGCGTTCGCGGTGATCAGCGGCTACTTCTCGAAACCTGGGCCGCCGACCGCCCGGCAGATGAAACGGGTGATCACCGACATCCTGCTGCCATACATGATTATGGAAGCGATCTGGTCGCTGGTGCAGTTCCTGGTCGAGGGGCAGAGCAACCTCAATCCCACTCGGCCGTCCTGGACGCTCTGGTTCCTGCTGGCGCTCGGCATCTTCCGGCTGGTGCTGCCGTACCTTGCGCTGCTGCGCTGGCCGCTGCTCTGGGCGGTGATCATCTCCGTCGGGGTGGGCTACCTCGAGAACGTGGACACCACCTTCTCGCTGTCACGGGCGCTCGGCATCCTGCCGTTCTTCGTGCTCGGCTGGAAGCTCAACGAGTGGGGCCTGGTCGATCGCTGGCGGGGCCTGGTGCGCTACGACTGGTGGGTGCGCGCGGCGGCGACCGGCGTGCTGCTCGCCTTCGCGATCGTGCTCTGGGTGAACATCGATCTCTGGCGCGAGATCGATCTGCGGTTCTGGTTCTTCTACGACCGCAGCTACAACGACCTCGGCGACGTCGCGTGGTGGTCCGGCCTGGTACGGCTGGCGCTGCTGGGGCTGGCGGTGGTGCTGAGCGCCGCGTTCTTCGTGCTGGTGCCGCGCCGGCACACCTGGATGACCGGATTCGGCCAGGCCACCATGTACGTGTACCTGCTACACAGCTTTGTGCTCTACCCGATCCGCGAAACCGGAGTGCTGCGCGACGAGGCCTCCTCGGCCACCTGGCTGCTGGGAATGGTGCTCGCCGGAGTCGCGATCTCGATCGCGCTCTCGAGTCCCCTGGTGCGCCGGGTGTTCCACCCGCTGATCGAACCCAAGCCGCGGTGGCTGTTCGTCGACGGGCAGAGCGGGAAGCCTGGTGCCTCCCGCACCGACCCCACCGGGTCGCGCCGGAACTGACGGGCGCGCTGCACCTGACAGGTGCGTTACGCCGTGTTGCACCACGGTTGACCGGCGCGAGGCACGTTCATAACGTTGCTTCCGAGCGGGCGAGCAGTCCCCTCCCCGAAACCCAAGGAGAGATCGCGATGAGCGACTGGAAGTTCGAAACCCAGCAGATCCACTCGGGCGCCGCCCCTGACCCGGTCACCAAGGCCAGGGCCACACCGATTTACAAGACCACCTCGTACGTGTTCGACAGCTCAGAGCACGCCAAGAACCTGTTCGCCCTCGCCGAGTTCGGCAACATCTACACCCGCATCCAGAACCCGACCCAGGCGGTCGTGGAAGAGCGCGTCGCGGCGCTCGAAGGCGGCACCGGTGCCCTGCTCGTGGCATCCGGGCAGGCAGCGGAGACCATCGCGGTGCTGAACATCGCCCAGGCCGGCGACCACATTGTCTCGTCCTCGTCGATCTACGGCGGCACATACAACCTGTTCAAGTACACCCTGGCGAAGCTCGGCATCGAGACAACCTTCGTGGAGAACCAGGATGACGCGCACGAGTGGGCGGCTGCGGTGCGGCCGAACACCAAGCTGCTGTTCGCCGAGACCATCGGCAACCCGCGCACCAACATCCTCGACATCCGACTGGTCGCGGACATCGCCCATGAGCATGGCGTGCCGTTGATCGTGGACAACACCATCGCCACGCCATACCTGATCAAGCCGTTCGAGCACGGCGCCGACATCGTCGTGCACTCCGCCACCAAGTTCCTCGGCGGCCACGGCACCGTGATCGGCGGCGTAATCGTCGACGGCGGCACGTTCGAATGGTCGAAGAACGTCGAGAAGTTCCCCGGGCTCACCGAACCTGACCCGTCCTACCACGGGGTCAGCTACACGTCGGTGCTCGGCGACGGCATCGCCTACATCATCAAGGCCCGCGTGCAGCTGCTGCGCGACATTGGCGCATCGATCTCGCCGGACAGCGCCTTCTCGCTGATCCAGGGCATCGAGACGCTGAGCCTGCGGGTGGAGCGGCACGTGCAGAACGCCCAGGAGATCGCGGAGTGGCTGGAGAACCACCCGGACATCGCCTCGGTGTACTACTCCGGCCTGCCGTCGAGCCCGTGGTATTCGGCCGCGAATAGGTACGCCCCGAAGGGTGTCGGCGCGGTGCTGTCCTTCGAGCTGAAGGGCGGGGTGGATGCCGGACGCGCGTTCGTCGACAACCTGACCCTGTTCAGCCACCTGGCCAACATCGGTGACGTGCGCAGCCTCGTCATCCACCCGGCCTCGACCACGCACTCGCAGCTCAGCCCCGAGCAGCAGCTCACCGCGGGCGTCACCCCAGGCCTCGTGCGGCTGTCGGTGGGACTCGAGAACATCGACGACCTCAAGGCCGACCTCACCGCGGGCCTCGACGCCGCCCGCAACGTGGTGAAGGCCGCCGCCTCGGCGTAACCGGTCTCCACAGTTCTCTGCCGTTATCTGCCCGATGTCGTCGGCGGTTGTAACACAACCGCCGGCGACTTCGGTTTTGGGCATACTGGCTAGACCATGGATTGGCAGACCCCCGAAGATACCGTCCCGTCGGAATTCATCACGGAGGAGAACGTCCGGTCGGTGCTCGGCAAGCCGAAAGCCACCGGCGCCTGGCGAGAAGGCGATCATCCAGGGCAGCGCCTGTTCGTCTCCGTCGGCTCACTCGAACTGGAGAGCGGCGCCCGCCTGCCGGGCGTGCGCATCGCCTACGAAACGTTCGGTGAGCTGAACGCCGACGCCTCCAACGCCGTGCTCGTGCTGCACGCGCTGACCGGCGACAGCCACCTGACCGGATCATCGGGACCCGGACATCCGACCGCCGGATGGTGGGGCGACATCGTCGGACCGGGGAAGGCCCTCGACACCGATCGGTGGTTCCTGGTGGCCCCCAACATGCTCGGCGGCTGCCAGGGCACCACAGGACCGGCATCGCTCGATCCCGACGGCCAGGAGTGGGGCTCACGCTTCCCGTTCCTCACCATCCGCGACCAGGTCGCCGCGCAGGTCGCCCTCACCGACGCCATCGGCATCGCCACGTGGGCGGCCGTGATCGGCGGCTCGATGGGCGGAATGCACGCGCTGGAGTGGGCCGTCGGACACCCCGACCGGCTGGACCGGGTGGCGGTTCTCGCCTCGCCCGCGATCTCGAGCGCCGACCAGATCTCGCTGAACTCGGTGCAGCTCGAAGCGATCCGGATGGACCCCGCCTTCGCCGACGGCCACTACTACGAGGCGGCGGATGGGGACGGTCCGCACCGCGGCCTCGCGCTCGCCCGGCGGATGGCGCTGCTCAACTACCGCTCACCGTCCGAGTTGAACGACCGGTTCGAACGCAGCTGGCAGTCCAGCATCTCCCCGCTCGGCGACGGCGGCGTGTACGCCGTCGAAAGCTACCTCGACTTCCACGGCAACAAGTTCACCCGGCGCTTCGACGCCAACAGCTACATCGTGTTGGCGAACGCGATGAGCTCGCACGATGTGGGCCGCGACCGCGGCGGTGTCGTCGCCGCGCTCGGCCGCGTCAGCGCGCGGGCGCTGATCCTCGGTATCGACAGCGACCGGCTGTTCCCGGTGCCCGATCAACAGCTGATCGCCCGACACATCGCGGGCAACATCGACGGCGACGAGGCGTTGGTGATCTCCTCACCGTACGGTCACGACGGCTTCCTGATCGAGGACGAGCTGGTCAGCCGGGAGCTGCGCCGCCTGCTGGAGCACTGAAAACCTTTCGCATCACCCCGCCCGCTTGCTACGCTCACGCGGGGAGGGCTCATGGACGAACTCACGGGAAAGCCGCCGGAGCGACGACCGGCTGCATCCGGTGCGGGCAGGCCGGGCCCCCGCGAGTTACACGCGATGACGCTGTACGCGAGCGGGCGCAGCATCCGGTCGGTAGCGGAGGACATGGGCATCACCGAAGAGACGGTGAAGTCGTACCTGAAGCGTGGTCGCCGCGCGTATCGCAATGCAGGCGTTGATGTCGGCACGCGAACCCTGCTGCGCGAGCTGGCGATCCGCGAGGGCTGGCTAGCTGCTGAGTAGTACTGGGCAGCAGAGTGTCCTGGCAGCAGAGCGTGACGGTGTCGGGGCCGCAGTAACCTGCGGCCCCGGTCGACCCCCCGGCCGAGCGAGTCTCCTCGCGGGCATTCCCTACGCCGCGGGCGAACCCTGGCGCGTGAGTGTGGCAGCGCTGGTAAATCAGCACACCCCTCTGGATTCAAGGATAGTCGGGCGTGCGTGACGCTACGATCGGAGTGGCACCCCCAGTATTGGTGCCACTGTGCCAGCATGGTGCTGAACTCTTCTCTCTTACCGACGCCGAGAGCACATGGAACTGATCAACAAGGAACGCGACCGCCTGCTACAGCGTGCGTCGCGTCTTGTGGGACTGTGCGGGGCAGCGGTGAGCCTGGTCTGCCTCAGTGTGCCCGGAGTGGTCAGCTGGACCACCTACCTGGCGCTGCTCCCGCTGTTCGCCCTGCTGGTTCTCGCGCACGTGCGCATCCCCGGGCGATCACAGCCGCTCTGGATCAGCGTCGGCCTGTTCGCCGGCTTCGCGATTCTCATTGTCGGGCTCTCCCCCGGGGATGCCGACGACAGCCCGGGCCTTGCGACCGCGCTCGCACCGCTCGCGGCGGCCGGGATGGGCGGATTCGCGTTCCTGCTCACCAGCAGCCTGCCCCGCCTCGCCGTGCTCGTGGTGGCCTTCGTCGGCAGCACCTGGCTGGTGCACCTCGCCACGGTCGACACCGGGCTGTTCTCGGCCGCCGCCCTGTCGGCAGGCCTCGGATGGGTGCTGTCGGGGTTCATCGGCTTGTGGCTGACCGCGAGCGTGCCCCTCGCCGCCCGTCGCATCGTCAACATCGGCACGGCGCACCGCGCGGAGCGGCAGGCCAGCGAAACCGAGGCGCAGCGCAGGCAAGGGGCACGATTGCTGCACGACACCGTGCTCGCCACGCTGACCTTGCTGGCCCACTCCGGAGTCGGAGTGTCGGAGGAGGCGCTGCGGCAGCAGGCCGCGGATGACGCCCGGTTGCTGCGACAGCTGCGCCTGGGCGCCACGCCAACTCCGCAGTCGTCCGGCCAGTACCAGCTGGAATCCGCGGAGGACACCGTGCTCGGCACCACCCTGGAGTCGGTCAAGCACCGCTTCGGCCGGATGGGTCTCGAGGTGAGCTGGCACGGCACCGGCCAGGTGCTGCTGCCGACCGATGTGCTCGACGCGTTTCTGCTCGCCCTCGCTGAATGTCTGGAGAACGTTCGCCGGCACTCCGGCGTCACCCAGGCTCACGTCACGATCACCGAAGATGACAACGCCGTGCGGGCCATGGTCACCGACAGTGGTGTCGGGTTCGAGCTCGCCGGCATCGGGGAACACAAGCTGGGCTTCCGCGAGTCGGTCGTCGGCCGCCTGCACGAGGTCGGTGGCAACGCTCGCCTGTTCTCCACCCCCGGCCAGGGCACGACCGTCGTGTTGGAGGTTCCACGGTGAACTCGGCACTCGAGAACACGCTGGGCGCCGTGCTCACCAAGCGCGGGCGCACCGTCGACCGCATCCCCAACGCGGTTCGGGCAGCGACCGCCAATGGCGCGACCCTCGGCACCGCGCATCTTGCCCTCGGCGGGAGCATCGTCGCCGGCCTGCAGGCGATCTTCGAGTTCGGCTTGTTCCTGGTCAGGCTCGACGCCTACCCGCGCCCTGAGCTGACCTTCATGGCCTGGGGGCTGTTCCTGGCCGCGTTCGTGTCCACCGTGATCGTCTTCCGCACCGTCGGCGAGCAGCTGCCGTCCTGGCTGGTTCTGGTGCTGATCCTCGCCCTCGGCGGCGTCGTCGCCCTCGATTTCATGGCCATCTGGTCGCTCGGCAACATCGGCGGATACGCCTCCGCCTCCGTCGCCGCCGGCTTCGGGCTGCTGACCGTGGTGACGGTGCGACAGCCGGTAGAAGTGATCGCCATCGCGGCCGCCCTCGGCACCGCGTTCATCGCCGCGATCGTGGCCAGCACCCCGCTCAGCCCCGACGTGCTGCCCACCCAGATCACGGTGGTCAGTCTGGTGGTGATGCCGGCGGTGGTCGGCGTGCTGATCGTGCGCGGATTCCGGCGCATGGTGCAGGTCGAACTCGACCGGGTGCTGGTGCAAAGCACGGTGAGTGCCCCGCGCTACGCGGTCGGGATGCTCGCCTCGGAGGAACTGGCACGCCTCGACCTCGCGGCGGAGAAGCTGCTTGAATCGGTGGCCACCGGCCAGGAACCACTGCCGCTCACCCCGGCGACCGCGTCCACCGCTGCGTCGCTTGCCACCGAATTGCGCCTGCACCTGATCGAGGGCCGCCGCGAAACCTGGCTGCACCACGCGGTCAGTGAGTCGGAATTCCTCGGCCGATCGGTGACTCTCGTCGACAAGGGCAGCCTGGCCGGTCTCCTCGACCCTGCACAGCGCGACGGGCTGCTGGCCGCGGTGTGGCTGCTGCTGAGCGACAGCCCGAAGGCCACCGCGAGCCGCAGCATCCGTTTGGAACTCGGCCCGGTCACCCGTACCGCCCAGACGGTGGTGGGTCACCGGCTGGTCGTTCCGGTGGTGATGACCATCGAGGGGGTCAGCCGAAACCGCATCGATCCCGCGGCCTGGGGCGCCATCGGCACTGTCGGGCAGTACACCATCACCCAGAACCAGCACATCTCGGTGAACATTGAGTGCCTGGTTGACAACCCCGCGAGCCACTGACCGGTGTCGTCACATTGAACCGATAACCTAACAAGACGTAACAGGAAGGGCCATTGTGTCGAACCCCGGAGAGACCATCCGCCTTGCAATCGTCGACGACCACCGAATGCTGCTCGGTGCGCTGACGGAATGGATTCGGAACGCCGCAGACGACATCGAGATGGTCGCCGCGGTGGCCACCTGGCCCGACCTGCTCAGCCACCCAGACTTCCCCGTCGACGTCGTCTTGCTCGACCTCGACCTGAAAGACAACATCCCGGTGTCGGTCAAGATCTCGGCGCTGCGCGGGGCCGGCGTCAAGGTGGTGTTGATGAGCACATACTCCGAGCCGAACATGGTTCGCGAGGCGCTGGCATCCGGCGCCCTCGGCTACCTGGTGAAGACCGAAGACGCCAGCATGATCGCCGAGGCGATTCGTGCCGCGTACGCTGGCGAGTCATTCGTCTCGGCCGAGCTCGACCTGGCCCTGAACGCCAACGAGATCGGCGGCACCCCCCGGTTGAGCGCGCAGGAGCGCCGCGTCATGGCCCTGTACGGCGGCGGCGAGCCGGTGAAGGCGGTTGCCTACCAGCTGTCGATCTCGGAAGAGACCGCCAAGAGCTACCTCAAGCGCATCCGCGAGAAGTACCGGGTGGCCGGCATCGACGTGGGCACCAAGGTGGCGCTGCGAAAGCGCGCCATCCAGGACGGCATCCTCACCCCGACCGACGCTCCCGGCGTCTTCTAGACACCGGCACACTTCGAGTCACGGGCGCGCGCCCGATCCGCCTCAGGGCAGGATCGACCGGCGACCGGCGAGCACGCTGACCAGCGCGATCGTGGCGCCGGTAGCGCAAAGCGCCAGCCCCACCCAGGCGGGCGCCAGGTATCCGAGCCCTGCGGCGATGGTGACCCCGCCGAGCCAGGCGCCCAGGCTGTTGCCGATGTTCAACGCCGCATGGTTGCCGGCCGCGGCCAGGGTCTGACTGTCGCCCGCGATGTCCATCAGCCGGGTCTGGATCGCCGGTGACAGAGCGGATGACGCGAAACCGAGCAGTACCAGGAAGACCAGTGCCCCGGCCAGGAACTGGGCGGTGAGCGCCAACCCGAGCAGCGCCCCGCCGAGCACGCCGAAGAACAGGAAGATCGAGCCCATCACGTGGTGGTCTGCCGCCCGGCCGCCGGCGAAGTTACCGACGGTCATGCCGATGCCGATCGCCACCAGGATCATCGGCACGGCCGCCGCGTCGAGGCCGGTGACCTCGGTGATGATCGGCGCCACGTAGCTGAACACGGCGAAGAACCCGCCGAATCCGATCGCCCCGGTGGCCAGCGCCAGCCAGACCTGCGGCCGCCGGAACGCGTACACCTCACGGCGCAGCGTCGCCCGGGGGTCGCCGGGCTGCCGCGGCACGGCCAGCCACACCGCCACGAAGGTGAGCGCGAACAGTGCGGCGACCACCAGGTACGACACGCGCCAGCCGGCACTCTGGCCGAGCAGGGTGATCAGCGGCACCCCGACGACGTTCGCGATGGTCAGCCCGCTCAGCACGAACGCGGCCGCGCGACCGCGACGCTCGGGCCCGACGAGGGAGGCCGCCACCAGTTGGGCCACGCCGAAGTACGCGCCGTGCGGCAGGCCCGCGAGGAAGCGGGCGACCAGCACGGTCTCAAAGGTGGGGGCCAGCGCGCTCGCCACCGTGCCGACGGTGAATGCGACGGCCAGGGCGAGCAGCACGGCCTTGCGGGGGAAGCGAGCCACGAGGGCGGCGATGGTGGGCGCACCCACCACCACGCCGAGGGCGTAGGCCGAAATCAGCCAGCCGGCGCGGGCGTTCGCCTCCTCGGGGGATGCCGCGTACAGGTCGGGCAGCAGGTCACGGGCGAGGTCGGGCAACAGGCCCATTGCCGCGAACTCGGTGGCGCCGATGCCGAACCCGCCGAGGGCCAGGGCGATCAGCGCGAAACGCGTGCGTGCGGGGGTGAGGTTCAAGGGTGGCAATCCGTGTTCGAGGCGATAAAGGGCTCGCCGTCGAGCGCAGGACGCACCATCCTAACCGTTGCGTCCTAACCCTTGAGCACAGACTCCAGCCGCTCGACCTTGCCCTGCATTTCACCGGTGTGACCGGGTCGGATGTCGGCCTTCAGCACCAGCGACACTCGCGTGCCGAACTGGCCCGCGGCATCCGTTGCCCGCTTGATGACGTCGAACACCTCGTCCCACTCCCCCTCGATGGTGGTGAACATCGAGTCGGTCTGGTTGGGCAGTCCGGATTCCCGGACCACGCGCACCGCGGCGGCGACCGCGTTATGCAGCGAGTCTCCCTCGGTGGGGCCGCCGCTCGGGGCGACGGAAAAGGCGACGAGCATGGTGATCACTCCTTGATGTGTGGTGCTTCCAGCCTGCCACTCGCGACCGGGCTCAGCGACCCGCGACTAGTTCGGCGATGATGACCGGGATGGCGGCGGCAAGATCCAGCACGGTGAACGGTCCCCCGGCGCTCGCCCGGGTCGCGGCCAGGCCGTGGATCAGCGCGGCCGTCGCCCCCAGCCTGGCGAGCGCATGGTCGTCGGCCTCGATCAGGTCGGCGTGCGTCGCCACCAGGGCACCGAGGATGCCACCGAGCGCGTCACCCGCCCCGGCGGTGGCCAGCCAGGCGGGCGCGGCGGTCACCGTGTACAGCGTCTGGCCCGTCCCGGCCGTTTGTGCGCGCGAAGTGGCGCTTAGGTCCGGCGCTAAGCGCTGATTTGCGCGCACAGACGGCGCCACCACTCGGGTGGTGTGGCCTTTCAGCAGCACGGTGGTGCCGAGGGATGCCGCCGCCTCCCGGGCCCAGCGTTCCGGGTCTCCGGCCACCTCGTCGCGGCGCACGCCGAGCAGGCGCGCCAGCTCCCCGGCGTGCGGGGTGATGATCGTCGGCCCGGTCGCGAGCGGCAGCAGTTCGAGCGCGCCGGCGTCGAGCACCACCGGCACGCCGGACTCGAGCGCCGCCCGCATCCGGTCTCTGCTGCCTGAGGCGCCGTCCGCGACATCCATGCCGCTGCCGAGCAGCCACGCCTGCACCCTGCCCGCCACCGTCACCACCTCGGGGCGGCGGTGCAGCACCAGGTCGGTGGGGCGTTCCGGCCCCAGGTACCGCAGCATCCCGACGCCGGTGCGCAGCGCGGCCTCCACTCCGAGCACCGCCGCGCCGGGGTATTGGTCGGAGCCGGTCAGCACCCCGAGCACGCCGCGCGAGTACTTGTCATCCGCTGCGTTCGGCACCCGCACGTGCGCCGCGGCGTCGGCTGCAGTCCATTCGCTCATGGGGCCACGATAGTTTGATCGGGTGCACCTCTTCGATCCGATCAGCATCCGGTCCGTCACGCTTCGCAATCGGCTCTGGGTCTCCCCGATGTGCCAGTACTCCGCCGTCGACGGCGTCCCGAACAGCTGGCACCTGGTGCACCTCGGCTCGTTCGCCACCGGCGGCGCCGGCCTGATCTTCACCGAAGCCACCGCGGTCACCGCCCAGGGCCGCATCGCCCCGCAGGACACCGGCATCTGGAACGACGCGCAACGGGACGCCTGGGCGCCGATCGTCGACTTCGTGCACCAGCAGGGCGGGCTGATCGGTATGCAGCTGGCGCACGCCGGCCGGAAGGCGTCGACCTACCGGCCCTGGTCGCCGGAGCGCGGCTCGGTCCCGCTGGATCGGGGCGGCTGGCCGACGGTGGCGCCGTCCGCGGTGGCGTTCGGTCGGTACGCGGCACCGGCTGCGCTCACCCTGGACGGCATCGCCGGCATCGTGCAGGCGTTCCGGGCGGCGGCGCGGCGGGCGCTCGACGCCGGTTTCGACCTGGTCGAACTGCACGGCGCCCACGGGTACCTGCTGCATCAGTTCCTGTCGCCGCTGTCCAACCGGCGCGATGACCAGTACGGCGGATCGCTTGAGAACCGGGCCAGGCTGCTGCTCAAGGTGGTGCGGGCGGTGCGCGACGAGGTGGGCGTGAAGGTTCCGGTGTTCGTGCGCCTGTCCGGCACCGACTGGGCAGAGGGCGGCTGGGATGTCGAGCAGACCGCGGTCGTCGCCGGCCTGGCCCGCGACGCCGGCGCCGACTTCTTCGACATCTCCACCGGCGGCCTGGTGGCCGGGGTCGAGGTCCCGGTGGGACCGGGCTACCAGGTGCCGTTCGCGGAGCAGGTGCGGCACGCGGCATCCGTCCCGGTCAGCACCGTCGGCCTGATCACTACCCCCCAGCAGGCGAACGAGATCGTGCAGAGCGGACGGGCGGATGCCGTGATGATGGCGCGCGCGATGATTCGCAACCCGCACCTGCCGCTGCAGGCCTCGATCGACCTCGGCACGCCGATCGACTACTGGCCGGACCAGTACCTGCGAGCGAACATTTAGGCCGCGTGGCTCGGCCTGGTGCCTGAGGTCTGGCGTTTAGTCCTTCCCACTCACCAGGAAGAACCGATTGCCAGACCTCACCGAGCCGACGGTTTCGCCTTGAGCGTGAGATCTGGCATTTAGTCCTTCCCGCCCACCCGGAAGAACCGATTGCCAGACCTCACCAAGCCGACGGCTCGCCCTTGAGGAGCATCCGGTCTCGACCCGCCGACGCGCGCTGCCCCGACCCCTCGCTACCGCCGCCGGGTGGCGTCCTGCACTTCGCCGACCAGTTCCTCGATGATGTCCTCGAGGAACAGCACCCCTTGCGTGGTCCCCTGCTCGTCGAAGGCCCGCGCCACGTGTGAGCCGTAGCGGCGCATGGTCGCGAGCGCGTCTTCCAGCTCCTGGTCGCGGTACAGCGAGATCAGCTGCCGGATCCGTTTCGGCGGCACCGGCTCGGTGAATTCGTCCTCGTCGAGGTCGATGACGTCTTTCAGGTGCAGGTAGCCGGTGGGTTCCCCGTCCTCGTTCACCAGCACGTACCGGCTGAAGCCGTGCTGGGCGACGGCCCGCTCCACGTCGGCCGGGGTTGCGTCCTCCGGCAGGGTGACGAGCGTGGGCATGCCGACCGCGACATCCTTCACCTTCTTCTCGGTGAATTCGAACGCGGCGGTGAGCGCGCCGGTGGCGTCGCTGAGCACGCCCTCCTTGGTCGAGGTCGCCACGATGTTCGCCACCTCGTCGAGGGTGAACGCGCTGGTCGCCTCGCTCTTCGGCTCCACCCGGAACAGCCGCAGCACGCCGTTGGCGATCGCGTTGAGGCTGAAGATGATCGGCTTGAACACGCGGGCGATGAACACCAGCGGCGGGGCGAGCAGCAGCGCCGCCCTGTCCGGAACCGAGAACGCCATGTTCTTCGGAACCATCTCGCCGAGCACCACGTGCAGGTATGACACCAGCAGCAGCGCCACGATGAACGACACCGTGCCGATGACCTCCGGCGACCAGCCGGTGTACTCCAGCGGCACCTGCAGCAGGTGGTGGATCGCCGGCTCCGACACGTTCAGGATCAGCAGCGAACACACCGTGATGCCCAACTGGCTGGTCGCCAGCATCAGCGTGGCGTGTTCCATTGCCCAGAGCGCGGTCTTAGCGGCCCGCGATCCGGCCTCGGCCTTCGGCTCGATCTGCGATCGGCGCGCCGAGATGACGGCGAATTCTGCGCCAACGAAGAACGCGTTGACGGCGAGCAGGATGCCGAGCCACGCGATGCCCCACCAGTCGGCGGCGCTCATCGGTTCTCCCCCTGCTCGGTGTTCTCATCGACGTTCTCATCGACGGTGGGCGTGAAGCGCACCCGGTCGATGCGACGGCCGTCCATGCGTTCCACCCTGAACTGTCCGGCTGCCACGTCGACGATGTCGCCGACCACGGGGATGCTGCCGAGTTCGCTCATGATGAACCCGGCGACGGTTTCGTACGGGCCGTCGTCCGGCACGCTCACGCCGGCGCGTTCCTTCAGCTCGTCGGGGCGGAGGCTGCCGGGGAAGGTGAGCCAGCCGCGGCTGCGCACCACGTCGGGGCGTGACCGGTCGTGCTCGTCGGACACCTCGCCGACCAACTCTTCGACCAGGTCTTCGAGGGTGGTGACGCCGGCGGTTCCGCCGTACTCGTCCACCACGATGGCCATCTGGTAGCCGCGACCACGGATCTCGCCGAGCAGCGAGTCAACTCGCATGGTTTCCGGCACGCGCAACGCGTCGGTCTGCAACGCCGAGACCGGGACATCCGCTCGCTTCTCGCGCGGGACCGCGACGGCCTGTTTCACGTGCACCAGGCCGACGACGTCGTCAATGCCGTCATCGGTGACCGGAAATCGGGAGTAGCCGGTGGTGCGGGCCAGCTCGATCACCGCGAGGGCGTTGTCGGAGCGCTGCACGCTCGCCACCCGGGGACGCGGGGTCATGACGTCCTGGGCGGTGAGATCGGAGAACGCCAATGTGCGGGCCAGCAGCGTGGCGGTGTCCACCTCGAGGCTGCCCTCCATGGCGGAGCGTCGCACCAGGGAGCTGAGTTCCTCCGCCGTGCGGGCGCCGCTCAGCTCCTCCTTGGGCTCGATCCCCAGCCCGCGCAGGATGGCATTCGCGGTGTTGTTCAGCAGCAGCACGGCCGGCTTGAACACCCAGGTGAAGGCGGCCTGGAACGGGATCACCAGCTTCGCGGTGGGCAGCGGCAGCGCCAGCGCGAAGTTCTTCGGCACCAACTCGCCGATGATCATCGACAGCAGTGTGGCGATGGCGACCGCGGCGATGGTGGCGACAGCAGAGACCGCGCCGTCGGGAATACCGAGCGCCGTGAGCGGGCCGCGCAAGAAGGCGCTGAATGCCGGCTCGAGGGTGTACCCGGTGAGCAGCGTGGTGAGCGTGATGCCCAGCTGTGCGCTGGAGAGGTGCGTGGAGGTGATCTTCAACGCCGCGATGGTCATGCCGAGTCGCGTCTCGCCGCGAGCCTGCCTCGCCTCGAGGTCGGAGCGGTCGAGGTTGACGAGTGAGAACTCGGAGGCGACGAATAAGCCGGTTCCGATGGTGAGCACGATGCCGATGATCAGCATGATCACTTCAGCGGACATCGGCACCCCCGGTCACCGGCGGCTGACTATGGGCAGGCAGCGCATCATCCGAGGCCGCGGCCTCGGTGGGGGTAGCGGTCTGATCGGTCGGTACCGGCGAACTCGAGGTGGGCGCGGTACTAGACGGAGGGTCATCCATGATTTGTCGATTATACCGAGGGAAGGTCGCAGCTTGGCTGGGAGCGGCCGCCCGTCTACCAGGACACCGGAAGCGCCTTGCCCTCCTCGTAACCGGACGCCGACTGCAGGCCCACCAGCGCCCGCTCCCGGAACTCGGGCAGGGTGGCCGCCCCGGCGTAGCTGAACGAGGAGCGCACGCCGGAGGTGATCATGTCGAGCAGGTCTTCGATCGACGGTCGCAACGGGTCCACGTAGATGCGCGAGCTCGAGATGCCCTCGGCGAACAGGGTCTTGCGGGCCAGCTCGTAGGCGTCGAGTCGGCCGAAGCGCTCGGTGACCGCCTTGGTCGATGCCATCCCCCAGCTCTCCTTGTAGAGGCGGCCGTCGCTGTCACGCTCCAGCATGCCCGGCGCCTCGATGGTGCCGGCGAACCAGGAGCCGATCATCACGGATGACGCGCCGGCGGCCAGGGCGAGGGCCACATCGCGCGGGTACCGCACGCCGCCGTCGGCCCAGACGTGGGCGCCGCGTTCCCTGGCGGCTTCCGCGGTCTCCAGCACGGCGCTGAACTGCGGGCGCCCCACCGCCGTCATCATGCGGGTGGTGCACATGGCGCCGGGTCCGACACCGACCTTGAGGATGTTGGCGCCGGCGTCGATCAGGTCACCGACCCCGTCGGCGGTCACGATGTTGCCGGCAACCAGCGGAATACCGAGGTTCAGCTCGGCCACCGCCTGCAGCGCCCGGATCATGCCCTCCTGGTGCCCGTGCGCGGTGTCGATCACCAGCACGTCGACCCCGGCCGCGGCGAGCGCCTGCGCCTTGCGCGCGGCGTCACCGTTGATGCCGATCGCGGCGGCGACGCGCAGCCGGCCGGATGCGTCCACGGCGGGCTCGTACAGGGTGCCGCGCAGCGCGCTGGTGCGGCTGAGTGTGCCGATCACGGTGCCGTGGCGAACCACCGGAGCGAAGTGGATGTCGGCGTCCACCATCAGATCGAACGCGGCGCGGGGCCCGGCGATGTCCTCGGCGTCGAGCGAGGTGAGCGACCCGTGCACCAGGTCGCCGAGCACGGCGTCCGGCTGGGCGTGTGCGAGCTGGGCGGCGGGGATGCAGCCGATGAACTCTTCGCCATCTTTCAGCACGATGCCGTGCCCGTCGATGGCCGGCAACCAGCGCAGCGCCTCGGCCACGGTCTGCCCGGGGGCAAGCACCAGCGCCGAGTCGTACGCGACCGGCTGCTCCTTCACCCAGCGGATGGCGGCATCCAGTTCCTGCAGCGGAGTGTCTTGCGGCAACACGCCGAGTCCGCCGCGTCTCGCCAGCGTCGCCGCCAACCGCGGCCCGGTCACCGAGTTCATGTTCGCCGACACGATCGGGATGCTGGCGCCCGTGCCGTCATCCGGAGCAAGCGACACCGCGAGCCGACTGCGAACTCCCGACCGGCTCGGCACCAGGAAGACGTCGGAATACGTCAGATCGAAGTTGGGCTCGTCCCCGTAAAACTGCATGAAATTAACGCTAGCCCCGTTTGGTTCTCGTCGGCACGTCCGGGCAATAACGCATAGGCTTGTAGCCGGTGTGGCCACAGGCGGTCATACCCGGAACGCAAGAGTTAGACAGTGAGAGTGGGCGGTCGGCTGTGCCTAGCCAAGTGACCGGACTCATCCCCGAGGACGGTTCCTCGAGTGAGTTCGGAGCAAACGAGTGGCTCGTTGATGAAAAATACGAGCAATACGTTGCAGACAAGAACTCAGTTGATCCATCGTGGTGGCCCATTCTGGAGCAATATCACCCGGTGACCGAAGAGAAGCCGGATGCCGCCGCCGAGCAGGCCGCAGGCGGTGAGCCGCAGATTCCGGTCGAGGTTACCTCCGAGACGCCCGCCGCCCCGGCGCCCGCAGAGCAGCCGGCGCAGCCCGCGCCGACCACCGGAACCCAGCCGGTGGCGAAGACCACCTCGGTGCAGCCCAAACCGCAGCCGATCCCGGCGCAGGCCCCGCCCGCCGGCGCCGCTCCCGCGGTCGACAAGGCCGCGGAAGTGCCGCAGGATGTCACCACCCCGCTGCGCGGCGTGGCCAAGACCGTGGCCACCAACATGGACGCCAGCATCAGCGTGCCGACCGCCACCAGCGTGCGCACCATCCCGGCGAAGCTGATGATCGACAACCGCATCGTCATCAACAACCACATGAAGCGCTCTCGCGGCGGCAAGGTGTCGTTCACCCACCTGATCGCGTGGGCGATGGTGCAGGCGCTCAAGGAGTTCCCCAGCCAGAACGTCTACTACGACGAGGTCGACGGCAAGCCGTCGGTGGTCACACCGGCGCACATCAACCTCGGCATCGCCATCGACCTGCCGAAGCCGGACGGCTCGCGCACCCTGGTGGTGCCCGGCGTCAAGCGCACCGAGACGATGGGCTTCGCCGAGTTCCTCGCCGCGTACGAAGACGTCGTCAAGCGCGCCCGCGACAACAAGCTGACCCTTGAGGACTACAAGGGCAACACGATCTCGCTCACCAACCCGGGCGGAATCGGCACCGTGCACTCGGTGCCCCGCCTGATGAAGGGCGCCGGCTGCATCATCGGCGCCGGAGCGCTCGAGTACCCTGCCGAGTTCCAGGGGTCCTCCCCGAAGACCCTCGCCGACCTCGGCATCGGTAAGACCATCACGCTCACCAGCACCTACGACCACCGCGTGATCCAGGGCGCAGGCTCCGGCGAGTACCTGAAGAAGGTGCACGAGCTGCTGCTCGGCGCGCGCGACTTCTACGAGGACATCTTCGCCGCGCTGCGCATCCCCTACGCTCCGATCCACTGGGATTCCGACATCCGGGTCGACCTGGCCGAGCGCGTCGATAAGACCGCCAGGGTGCAGGAACTGATCAACTCCTTCCGCGTGCGCGGCCACCTGATGGCCGACGTCGACCCGCTGGAGTACAAGCAGCGCACCCACCACGACCTCGACATCCGCAGCCATGGTCTGACCTTCTGGGATCTGGATCGCGACTTCGTCACCGGCGGATTCGGCGGAAAGCGGATGATGCCGCTGCGCGACATCCTCGGTGTGCTGCGCGACTCCTACTGCCGCACCATCGGCGTCGAGTACATGCACATTCAGGACCCGGTGCAGCGCAAGTGGTTCCAGGACCAGGTGGAGAAGCCGTACCAGAAGCCCACCCACGATGAGCAGATGCGCATCCTCGGCAAGCTGAACGAGGCGGAGGCGTTCGAGACCTTCCTGCAGACCAAGTACGTCGGCCAGAAGCGCTTCAGCCTCGAGGGCGGCGAGTCCACCATCGCGCTGCTCGACGAGATCCTGCAGGGCGCCGCCGAAGAGGGGCTCGACTCGGTTGCGATCGGGATGGCCCACCGTGGCCGCCTGAACGTGCTCACCAACATCGCGGGCAAGACCTACGGTCAGATCTTCCGCGAGTTCGAAGGCACCCAGGACCCGCGCACCGTGCAGGGCTCCGGCGACGTGAAGTACCACCTCGGCACCGAGGGCACCTTCACCGCCGCCTCCGGCAAGCAGATCCCGGTGTACATCGCCGCCAACCCGTCGCACCTCGAAGCGGTCGACGGCGTGCTGGAGGGCATCGTGCGGGCCAAGCAGGACCGGCAGCCGATCGGCTCGTTCCGGGTGCTGCCGATCCTCGTGCACGGTGACGCCGCCATGGCCGGTCAGGGCATCGTGGTCGAGACCATGCAGATGTCGCAGCTGCGCGGCTACCGCACCGGCGGAACCATCCACCTGGTGGTCAACAACCAGGTCGGCTTCACCACTCCCCCCGGCGAGGGACGCACGTCGATTTACTCGACGGATGTCGCGAAGACCATCCAGGCTCCGGTGTTCCACGTGAACGGCGACGACCCGGAATCCGTGGTGCGGGTCGCCGAGCTGGCGTTCAAGTACCGCCAGGAGTTCAAGCGCGACGTGGTCATCGACCTCATCTCGTACCGCCGCCGCGGCCACAACGAGGGCGACGACCCCTCGATGACGCAGCCGCTGATGTACAACCTGATCGAGGCCAAGCGTTCGGTGCGCACCCTCTACACCGAGGGGCTGATCGGCCGCGGTGACATCACCGAGGACGAGTACCAGGCCGCGCACCGCGACTTCCAGGACCGCCTGGAGCGCGCGTTCGCCGAGACACACGCCGCGCAGACCGGCTCGATGCCGATCATCACCCAGGATGACGGCGGGATCAGCGACCTGGAGCGGCCGGAATCGCAGCAGGACGACTCGGCGGGCGAACCGGTATCCACCGGTGTCGACCAGTCGGTGATCGAACTGATCGGCGACGCGCACGACAACCCGCCCGCCGGCTTCACGGTGCACGGCAAGCTGCAGCAGATGCTGAAGAAGCGCGTCGAGATGAGCCGCTCCGGCTCGATCGACTGGGGCTTCGGTGAGCTGCTCGCGCTCGGTTCGCTGCTGCTGGAGGGCACCCCGGTGCGCCTGGCCGGCCAGGACGCCCGCCGCGGCACCTTCGTGCAGCGTCACGCGGTGCTGCACGACCGCGCCAACGGTCAGGAGTGGCTGCCGCTCGGCAATTTGGCCGAGAACCAGGCCCGCTTCTGGGCGTACGACTCGCTGCTGAGCGAGTACGCGGCGATGGGCTTCGAGTACGGCTACTCGGTGGAACGCGCTGACGCCCTCGTGCTCTGGGAGGCGCAGTTCGGTGACTTCGTGAACGGCGCGCAGACCGTCGTCGACGAGTTCATCTCCAGCGCCGAGCAGAAGTGGGGTCAGCGCTCGAGCGTCGTGCTGCTGCTGCCGCACGGCTACGAAGGCCAGGGTCCCGACCACTCGTCCGCCCGCATCGAGCGCTTCCTGCAGCTCGCCGCCGAGGACAACATGACGATCGCCCGTCCGTCGACGCCCGCGTCGTACTTCCACCTGCTGCGTCGTCAGGCCTACGCCCGGCCGCGTCGTCCGCTCGTGGTCTTCACCCCGAAGGCGATGCTGCGACTGCGCGGCGCGACCAGCGAGGTCGCCGAGTTCACGTCCGGCCGCTTCGAACCGGTGATCGACGACGCCCGCATCACCGACAAGGCCGCAGTCAAGCGCGTGCTGCTGCACGCCGGCAAACTGCACTACGACCTGAAGACCGAAGCTGAAAAGCGTGAGGTGACGGATGTCGCGCTGGTGCGCCTCGAGCAGTACTACCCGCTGCCCGTCGCCGAACTCACCGCGGTGCTCGAGCAGTACCCGAACGCCGACCTGATGTGGGTTCAGGAAGAGCCGGAGAACCAGGGCGCGTGGCCGTTCATCGGTCTCGAGCTGCCGCAGTACCTCGGCGGCCGGGCGTTGTCGGTCTCGTCGCGGGCGGCGTCCGCGTCGCCGGCCACCGGGTCGAACAAGCGCAGCGCTCAGGAGCAGAGCGCCCTCATCGAGAAGGCGTTCACGCTCTAGCAAACAATTCACCACTAATCGGCGTTCGCACGTCGACAGCTCCCCGGGTTCGCTCGGTGAGCCGGTCGACATGCGGGCGCCGATTAGCATGTCAGCAATGGTCAGCTACCGAAACCCGGGCCCGGTCGAGTTCGACGCGGTCCTCACCCGCGCCGACGTCACGGGCTCATCGGCGTTCGTCGGGTTCCCGTTCAGCGTGCCGGAGCTGTTCGGGGTGAAAGGCCGGGTGCCGGTCACTGCGCGATTCGACGGCGTTTCCTACCGCGGATCGCTCGTGACCTACGGCGGGCCGCACCTGATCCTGGTGCGCACCGACCTGCAGCGGCAGATCGGCAAGTCACCGGGCGACACGATTCACGTGATCATCGACCTCGACACCGCCGAACGCGTCGTCGAACTCGACGATGATATCCGCACGGCGCTGGATGACGCCGGCCTCACCGACACCTACCGGGCCATGTCGTTTTCGCACCAGCGCGAGTATGCGCTGTGGATCGCGGAGGCGAAACGCGCTGAGACGCGGGCCGGCCGCATCCGGAAGACGGTCGAGAAAATCGCGACCGGGCAGCGGCTGAAATGATCAGCCGCTGGAGGCCACCAGCATCTGGCCTGATCAGCGACCGGGGCGCAGGATCTGGCCAGGGACCTCGTTCGGGGCGAGCACCTCGAGCATGCGGGCGCTGATTTCGTAGAGCTGCTCGACCTGCTCGGCCGACAGCTGATCGAACAGGTTGTCGATCACGGTGCTGACGTGCCCGGGCGCCGCGGCCACGAGGGCCTGCCGGCCGTCTCCGGTGAGGCAGGCGTAGCTCACCCGCTTGTCTTCGGGGTCGGCGTCGCGTCGCAGCCAGCCCAGACCCTCAAGTTTGCTGACGGCGTGCGACAGGCGGCTCGACGAGATCTTGAGCACGTCGGCCAACTCGGTCATGCGCACTCCCCCCTCGGGCGACTCGGAGAGCATGGCGAGGATCATGTAGTACGCGTGCGGCATGCCGGCGTCGCGCTGCAGCTGCCTGTCGAGCTCCTCCTGCAGGCGCGTCGACGCGACGAGGTAGGCGCGCCAGGCGCGCTGTTCATCCTCACTCAGCCAGCGGAACGGCCTCCCAGAATTGCTCATGGCCCCATGATAGCAAATTACTTGAATGTTCAACTGAAACCGCGCTATAGTTGCAGACAGGTTACTTTAACGTTCAACTAAAATAAGGATCAGTGACTATGACTTCCATCAGCATCCTCGGCGCCGGCAACGTCGCCCGCGGCATCGCCACCCGTGCCATCGCCGCCGGCTACGCCGTGCAGCTCCTCGTTCGTGACGAGTCCAAGGGTCAGACGCTGGCCGCCGACCTCGGCGGCAGCACCTCGGTTGCACCGCTGACCGGCCCCGCCACCGGAGACCTCGTCTTCATCGCGCTGCCGTACAGCGCCATCGAGGGTGCTCTTGCCGGCCTGGGATCGCTTGAGGGCAAGATCGTCGTCGACGCGTCGAACCCGATCAAGGATGACTTCAGCGGCCTGGCGGTTGAGCCCGGGACATCCGGTGCCGCGGCCATCGCCGCCCTGCTGCCGGGTGCCTCCGTGGTGAAGGCGTTCAACACGATCTTCGCCGGCAACGTCGCGGCCAATGGCGAGTACCAGCTCGACCTGTTCATCGCCGGCGACGACGCCGACGCGAAGGCTGCCGTCGCCGCGTTCGGTGAGGCCACCGGGTTCCGCGTCATCGACACCGGCGTGCTCGTCCAGTCCGTGGTGCTCGAGGGCCTCGCCTGGCTGCACATCCAGCTGCAGTTCTCCCGCGGCACCGAGTTCCAGTCGGCCATCGTCATCCTGGACAAGGTCGCGTAAGCAGCTTCCGTCACCACAACCGAACGCGGCGCCCTCCTTCTGGACGGCGCCGCGTTCGCGTTCGCGTTCGTCGTGATCCGTGGGACCGGCCGCTCACTGAAGGGCGGCCACGACCCGAGGCACCAGCACGCGAAGAGTTGCGCCTAGCGTGAAATCTGCAGCGACAGCAGACGGGCGTGCACGGCGGCCCGCAGCTCGTCTGGCGCCTTCTCCTGGCACACCTCACGCACCTTGGCGCTCAGCGTCACGCCGATCAGGTGCTCGGCAGAGCAGTCGACGCACCCGGCAAGGTGCTCAGCGACATCCCGAAAATCCTGATCGCTCAACTCTCGGTGCAGGAACTCCTCGAGTTCTGCCCGCGCTTTCTCACATCCGCAATCTGTCATTTCTTCGCTCCGGTGATCGCGGAGGCGATTCCTCGCTCCGCCGCATAATCTGCGAGACGCTCGCGCAGCATCCGTCGTCCCCGGTGCAGACGGCTCATGACGGTTCCTGTGGGTGTCTTCATGATGTCGGCTATCTCTTGATAAGAGAAGCCCTCAACGTCGGCCAGGTACACGGCCAGACGGAAGTCTTCGGGGATGGCTTGCAGCGCATCCTTCACCGCGCTCGACGGCATCTTGTCGATCGCCTCGGCCTCGGCAGAGCGGGATGAGGTGGCGGTGGCCGACTCTGCGCCGCCGATCTGCCAGTCCTCGAGGTCGTCGATGGTGCCGCGGTACGGGTCGCGCTGCTTCTTGCGGTACGAATTGATAAAGGTGTTGGTGAGGATGCGGTACAGCCACGCCTTGAGGTTGGTGCCCTGTTTGAACTGGTGGAATGCCGAGAACGCCTTCACGAACGTCTCTTGCACCAGGTCGGCCGCATCCGCCGGATTCTTCGTCATCCGCATCGCGGCGGCGTAAAGCTGGTCCATAAACGGCAGCGCCTGCTCCTCGAACAGCTCGCGCGGATCCTGCGGTTCGGGAGGGGTACTGAGCGCGGCGTTCGGGTCGAGCTCGGAAGCGTCATCTGGCATGTCGTCCATCAGGAGAGAGTCTAGGACGGGTGCCTGTACGGTCATCACCTGCATACTCTCCGCTTCCTGTTACGAACTGCCGATACTGTGGTAACCGATGCAGATCTCGCCTTATTCCAAGCCCGAGTTCAATCCCTACGGGGAGAACGATTCAGAGGATGTCGCGGCGCCCGGCCCCTGGCCGGCACCGGTGGCCACCGCGCCCTTGCTCGCTCGGCTGCAACTGCCGGGGTCCAAGAGCCTGACCAACCGCGAACTGGTGCTCGCGGCCCTCGCCAACGGTCCATCGACGCTGCGCTGGCCGCTGCACTCGCGAGACAGCGCGCTGATGGTGCAGGCCCTGAAGACCCTGAACACCGAGATCAAGGAAGTCCCCGGCGACGGCGCATACGGGCCAGACCTGCGGATCACCCCGGCTGAGCTGGAGGGCGGCGTCTCGATCGACTGCGGCCTCGCCGGAACGGTGATGCGGTTCATGCCCCCGGTCGCGGCGCTCGCCCTCGGCCCGGTCGCCTTCGACGGCGACGAGTACGCCAGACACCGGCCGATGCGTCCGGTGATCGACGCGCTGCGCGCCCTGGGCATCGACGTGAACGACGACGGCCGCGGCGCCCTGCCGTTCAGCCTGTACGGGATGGGCGCGGTCGAGGGCGGAGAGCTCTCGATCGATGCGAGCGCCTCCAGCCAGTTCGTCTCCGGGCTGCTGCTCGCCGCCCCGCGCTTCACCCGGGGGCTCACCCTGCGGCACACCGGCGAACGTCTGCCCAGCCTGCCCCACATCGACATGACCATCGCCTGCCTGCGCGCCCGCGGCGTCACCGTCGACAGCCCGAAGCCCGGGGTCTGGGTGGTCGCCCCCGGCGAGATCGCCGCGATCGACCTGACGATCGAGCCGGACCTCTCCAACGCCGCCCCGTTCCTCGCCGCAGCGATCGTCGCCGGCGGTACCGTCACCATTCAGGGCTGGCCGGATGTCACCACCCAGGTGGGCGCGGACCTGGAGACCCTGTTGCCTCAGTTCGGGGCCACGATTAGCCGCGGCGACGGCGACCTGACCATCGACGGAGGCCGCGGCATCCGTGGCGGCGCCAGCATTCCGGGACTCGACCTCGATCTCAGCCGCGGCGGTGAACTCGCCCCCGCGATCATCGCCCTGGCCGCCCTCGCCGACAGCCCGAGCCGCATCGTCGGCATTGGCCATCTGCGTGGCCACGAGACCGACCGGCTGGCCGCGCTGGCCGCCGAGATCAACGGCCTCGGTGGCGCGGTCAGCGAACTCGACGACGGGCTCGCGATCGACCCGCGACCGCTGCACGGCGGCCTGTGGAAGTCGTACGACGACCACCGGATGGCCACGGCGGGCGCGATCATCGGCCTCGCGGTGGAGGGCGTGCAGATCGACGGCATCGAATCGACCGGCAAGACGCTGCCGCAGTTCCCGAAACTGTGGCATGCGCTGTGGGGCCCGTCACTGACATGAGCTGGCTCACCGGCGACGACGATGACGAAGAGCCGTACTCGGACTACGGCGACAGTTATCGGGTGCGCCCGAACCCCAAGGGCAACCGGCCGCGCACCAAGATCCGCCCTGATCACACGAATGCCGTGGTCGGCCGGGTGCTCACCGTGGACCGCGGCCGCTACGGCGTGATCCTCGCCGAGGGCACCCCGGATGAGCGGACGCTCACCGCGGCCCGGGCCCGCGAGCTGGGCAAGAAGTCTGTGGTCACCGGCGACGTGGTCGACCTGGTCGGTGACACCACCGGCGAGGAGGGCACGCTCGGCCGCATCGTGCGTGTGCAGGAACGCGCCACCCTGCTGCGCCGCAGCGCCGACGACACCGATTCGGTGGAACGGGTGATCGTGGCCAACGCCGATCAGATGCTGATCGTGGTCGCGGCGGCCAACCCCGAGCCTCGGCCGCGGCTGGTCCACCGGTACCTGGTGGCGGCCTACGACGCCGGCATCACTCCGCTGCTGGTCATCACCAAGACCGACCTGGCCGACCCCGCCCCGTTCCTGGCGAACTTCGCCGGGCTTGACCTCACCGTGTTCACCAGCCGGCTCGACGACCTCGCCCTGGCGCCGATCATCGAGCAGCTGAAGGGCCACCGCACGGTTGCCGTCGGACACTCCGGGGTCGGCAAGTCCACCCTGGTGAACGCGCTGGTGCCGGGAGCGGACCGGGCGATCGGGCACGTCAACGTGGTCACCGGGCGGGGCAGGCACACGTCATCCTCCACCGTGTCGCTGCGGGTTCCCACCGGCGGCTGGATCATCGACACCCCCGGGGTGCGCTCCTTCGGACTCGGGCACGTGAACCCCGACAACATCCTGCGTTCGTTCACCGATCTGGCCGCGATCGCCGAGGACTGCCCTCGCGGATGCACCCATCTGCCGGATGCCCCGGACTGCGCGATCGCGGAGGCGGTGCAGCGCGGCGAGGCCAGCCAGGAGCGCTACGACTCCGCGCAGCGGCTGCTGGAGACACTGGCCGGCTAAGGCTGCCCGCCGACGTGGGCCGCTGAACTGGCCGGTCGAGACGGCCGCGGCGGCTGCTGCATCGCGAACGCGCCGGAAACGGCCGAGCGCCGATGCCGCGGCGGCGGCGCTCGGCCGATTTCGCGGCGCTCGTGGCCGGGCGCTGCCGCCGGCGCACCTCCCGACGGCGATACGCTGACAGGGTGCCGAACTACAGCCTGACCGACGACCTCAACTTCGCGCTCGCCCTTGCCGGGGAGGCCGACCTCATCTCACTCGACCGGTACCAGGCCGCGAACCTCGACATCCAGCTCAAGGCAGACAAGACCCATGTGACGGATGCCGACAAGCGCGTCGAGACCGTGCTGCGTGAGCAGATCGCCGAATCGCGGCCCGGTGACGCGCTGTTCGGCGAGGAGTTCGGCGTCGAGGGCGACTCGAGCCGGCAGTGGATCATCGACCCGATTGACGGCACCGCGAACTTCTTGCGCGGGGTACCGATCTGGGGCACTCTGATCAGCCTCGCGGTCGACGGCATCCCGGTGGTCGGCGTGGTCAGCGCGCCCGCGCTCGGCAAGCGCTGGTGGGCCGCTCGCGGCCAGGGCGCCTGGGTGCGCTCCGGAAGCCAGCAGCCGCAGCGGATCGCCGTGTCGACGGTGGCCACCCTCGCCGAGGCGAACATCAGCTACAACCGGTTGCAGGGCTGGGACGAGATCGGTCGGCTCGACCAGGTGATCGCGCTCACCCGCGCCGTCTGGCGGGAGCGCGGCATCGGCGACATGTGGTCGTACATGCTGCTGGCGGAGGGCGCACTGGATCTGGTCGGCGAACCCGATCTGAAGCCGTACGACATGGCCGCGCTGATCCCGATCATCGAGGAGGCCGGCGGCACGTTCACCTCCATCGACGGCGAGGCGGGCCCGTGGCATGGCAGCGCCCTCGCCACCAACGGGCTGCTGCACGAGGCGGCCCTCGCGGCGCTCAGCGAGTAGCGCGCGGGCCGGCGCCGCGAGTCAGCGCATCAAGCGCTGCGCATCACGCGTCAAGCACCGTGCGACGCCCGGTGACCCGGCCGCTTCGCAGGTCGAGTAGGGCGAACAGCAGCGCCACGGCGAGCAGTCCGAGCACCACCATCATCGATCGACCGAACGCATCGCCGTAGATCGTCGCCTGGTCGAGTGCGGTGTCCGCCTCGGCGTACAGGGTCGCGAAGAACGTCGACGAGGCAATGGCCACACCGACCGCGGTGCCGACCCTCTGCCCCACCTGGGCGACCGAGCCGGCCACGCCGCCCTGGATCACCGGGACATCCTGCAGCGTCAGCGTCTGGTTGGGTGAAATCACCAGTCCACCACCGGCACCCGCGAGGATCATCGCCGCGGCGAACAGCCACGGCACAGCGTCGGGCGACGCGGCGTCCGCGATCGGGATGAGCAGCACGACCCCCGCCGCTACCAGCAGGACGCCAAGCAGCACCATCACCCGGCCGAGCCGGTCGACGTGTCGTCCGCCGATCCAGGACGCCCAGGCCGACACCAGCGCGAACGGAATGGTCACCATGCCCGCGAACACCGCGGCCAGTCCCAGCCCCTGCTGCAGATAGATGGTGACCAGCAGGAAGGTGGCGGGCACCGCGGCAAAGTACGCGGTGCCGATCAGGATGCCGTTGCGGTACGACGCGTGCTTGAACAGGGCGAAGTTGACCACCGGCGACCTGCCCAGCCGCTCGTAACGGCGCTCCCACCAGGCGAACGCCGCCGCCGCGATCACGGCGCCGATCAGGAAGAACCAGCGTCGCGGGTCATCGTCCGGGCCACCGGTGGTGAGCACGAACGGGAACATCAGGAAGAACGTCGTGACACCCAGCAGCAGGATGCCGGTGATGTCGAGTTCGGTGCGCCCGGCGGTGCGCTGCTGCTTCGCCGGCAGCAGGCGCACGGCGAAGATCAGCGCCACGATGCCGAGCGGGATGTTCATCCAGAACAGCAACCGCCAGCCATCCGTGTCCCCACCGATCGCGATGAGCAGCCCGCCGAGCGTGGGTCCGAACGCGGTGGAGATTCCGATCACCGCGCCGAACAAGCCGAACGCGCGGCCGCGGGCGGGTCCCTGGAAAAGTTGCTGGATCAGGCCAAGCGCCTGTGGCATCTGGATGCCGGCGGCGAAGCCCTGCACGATGCGGCCGATCACGAGAACCTCGATGCTCGGCGCAATCGCGCAGACCAGGCTTGCCAGCGTGAACGCCGACAGGCCGATCACGAACATGATTTTGCGAGAGTGGATGTCGCCGAGCCGGCCAGCTGGCACCAGGGCAAGCCCGAACGCCAGGGCGTATCCGGCCACGATCAGCTGCAGCTCGGTGGGGCCGCCGCGCAGCGACGCCTCGATCGAGGGAAGACCCACGTTGATCTTCGACAGGTCCAGGATGGTGAGCGCGGCAACGCCGGCACACACCCAGAATGCCTCCCAGCGAGCTCGCTCGGACAAGGGTGTGGCAGCAGAAGAATCAGACATAGCGGATGCCGAGTCTACTGCGCGAGCGTGGCCTTCCGACCCTGCGCGAGCGGGGCTTCCCGACCCTGCTCGGCTCCCGTCCGGCGTGCTACCAGTAACGCTCCCGCCGAGTCTGCAGCGCGAGGCGTGCGTACACGGCGGCGGCCAGCAGCATCAGTCCGGCGAAACCCGCGGCAACCCCCGGGTACCCGGCGACGGCCAGCGCCAGCCCGCCCACCACCGAGCCGAGGAAGTAGCCGAACTGCTGCGCGGCCGCGCGCACCCCCATCGCGGCCGCCCGGTTGCCGGAGCCGACCACCAACCCAAAGGCGCCGCCGGCGAGGGTGCGACCGCCGGCGAAGAAGGCAAGCACCGCCAGCAGCACGGTGCTGACTATCGGGCCCGGCCGGATCAGGCAGAACGCGGCCACGCTGATCGTCATCGCCAGCGACAGCACCAGCAACAGGCGCACCGGCCGGCGGGAGACGATCCGTTTGACCAGCAGATTGCCGGGAAAGTAGCCGGCCGCCGCCACGGCCAGCAGCAGCGATGCAATCGCAGGCGAGACGGCATACGACTCGATGAACAGGGCACCGGAGTAGACCAGGACCCCGGCCCACGCCGAGAACGCCAGCAGCTCTGCCACCGCCCAGCCCGCTGCCACCGGGTTCGTCAGCATGCTGCGCACTCCCCCGACCGTCGGGGTCGGCGCATCCTTCGGGCGAGCGAGCACGAGCGTCGCGGCGAGCAGTGCGGCGAGCACCGGCACGGTCAGCCAGGCCACGCGCCATCCGCCCTGCAGTGCCAGCCCGATCAGCGGCAGCCCGAGCACCCACGCGGCGGGCTGGCCGAGCAGTGCCCGCGACAGCACGCGAGTGTGGTCATCGGCGGGTGCCCATTCGCCTGCGGCAGCCGTGGCGCCGGAGATCAGGAAGGCGAGGGCGGCGCCGATCAGCACCTGGTCGAGCGCGAGCAGCAGGTAGTTCGGAGCCAGCGCGGCCAGCACCGACCCGACCGCCAGCACCAGCGCCGCCGCACCCACCAGCTGTCGGAGCCCTACCCGCTTCGCCACCCAGTTGACAGCGGCCAGCGCACAGACGCCGGCAACGACCCCGGAGATGGTGCGCAGTTGGCCCGCAGTGGACACCGACACGCCCAGCTCGCGGGCGAGGGGAACCAGTGTCGGGCTGAGCACCAGCACGGACGCCTGACCGGCGAACAAGCACCAGAAGAGGGCAACGGATGGGCTCGCCTGCGGCGAGCGAGCTCCCGGGGTCTCGGTGTCGGCCCGGTTGCCCCTCCCCCGATGGAAAGCGAGCATTGTGCGTCCAGAAGTTCGTTCAGCGGACTGGCGGCAGGCTGTCACCCCATAGTCGCACTCCGGCGCTCTGGCGTCATCCGCCGGTGGAAATCCTCTGGGTGCGCGACACCCGGTTCGGCGCCCAGGCGGCAAATGCGAGCAGCACGCAGCCGAGCGCGATGACGGCGCCGTGCGCCACCCGAAGCTCGGGGGTGCCGAAGAACTGGGGCAGGAAGGTGACGAGCCCTACCGCGAGAACGACGCTGCCCCACCGGCCCAGGCGGGACCCCCGCTGGCTGATGGCGAACGGGATCGCCGCGGCGCCGAGCGTCAGCAGACCCACGATGAAGATGACGACCCCCAACCCGCCGCGCACCTCCTCGGCCAGGCTGAGCAGCATCGGGTCAGCCTCGTCCAACACCCGCTGCCCGATGGCGTTCAGGGCGAATGCCTCGGCTCCGTAGAAGGGCAGAGTGAGGGCGCTGCTGCTCTCTGAGAAGACCGTGCGAAATCATGTCGCGACGATCCTCGCCAAGCTTCAGCTGCGTGACAGGGCCGCCGCTGTTTGCTCGGGCGCGCGATCGCGGGCTGGGTGTTGCTCAGTCCGCGTCGTCGTCCGACGGGCGGGGGCCGCGCGCATCCTGATTCGCCAGGACCAGCGAGGCGATCATGAGCGCGATCATGATGATGCCGGCCGGGTTCGCGAGCCCGATGGCGATGCCGCGCCCAGGTTCGGTCACGCCGGTGATTACGGTCTGAAGTCCGATTGGCGTGATGTCTGGGATCGTGAGTCCGAGCAGGATGCCGCACACCCAAGCCCCGACGAGGGTGCCGACGGTGGAGCCCCGAGTGCGGTGCCCGCCCTGGGCCGTTTTCAGCAGCGCCAGCCCGATGAACGCGTGCAGCACGACGATCAGGATGCCGAGCAACAGGTAGAGCGGAGTCAGGTCACCGCCCGCGCCGAACAGGAACCGTCCGGCGACCACCCACGCCGCCAGGAGTATCCCGGCGACGACGACCAGCACGCCGCGCAGCGCCGTCGGCGCCGTTGGTTTCGTCGGTGCCGCGCCCGTCCGCTCTGCTGCATCTGCCATGAGTTCTACGGTAGCCGCCCGGAGCGACACTGTTTGGCCGCGCGCAGCGTCATGGCTGGCGCGGCGGCGGGCGCGGCGGCCGGGCGCGGCGGCCGGGCGCGGCGGCCGGGCGCGGCGGCCGGGTCGAACTGAGGAGTGCTCGATAGGCTGGACATTCATTCCAGCCTGCGCCAGAGAGCACCGTGTGATGTCCCCCACCTTGAAGACCGTTTCCGTTGCGATGATCACGCTGGTCGCGCTGACTCTGTCCGGTTGCAGCCTCGTTGGAGGCCTGTTCCCGGGCGACGCCGTGCGAGACTCGGACGGCCAGATCACCGAGCGCAACGACAACACCGACGTCTTCTCGATTAGGGTCGGCGACTGCACGAACGACGTGGAGGCAGAAGAGATCGCCGCCATACCGACGGTGCCGTGCAGTGAGCCGCACGACAACGAGGCGTACTTCGCCTACGAGATCGAGGCCGAGGAGTTCCCGGGCGATGAGGCTCTGCTCGCTGAGGCGGGCGATGCTTGTGTGGCCGAGTTCGAGGACTTCGCCGGCATTGCCTACGACGAGTCGATGCTCGGCGTCGGCCCGCTGGTGCCCTCCGAGTCCACCTGGGCTGAGGGGGATCGCGAGGTCGTCTGTTTCATCTTCGCCCTCGACGAGGATTTCGCTCCGACACAGTCGACGGGAACGCTGAAGGGCGCGGCCATCTGATCGACTGCTGCGCCCAGCGCGCACTCGGCATGACGAAGGGCACGGCGTTTCCGCCGTGCCCTTCCACTCTGTGCTGGTTAAGCGTGCTTGCGGCGACCAACCATGAACAGCGCGCCGCCGGTCAGCAGCAGAAGCAGTGCCCCGGCCGACAGCGGCAACGCCGCGCTCGGTCCCGTGGCCGGCAGTATCGCGGCAATGCTGAGCGCAACGCTCTGCACGCTTCCCGAGGTCTGACCGACTGCCACTAGCGTGTGCGAACCTTCCGACAGCTTGCTCAGCACGGCCGCGCTCAGGGTCATCTGCGCCACGCCGTTGACGATGGGGAAGGCACCCACCACAACCGGGCTGGAGTACAGGTAGACGTCGACGAACGCGTCGCTGCCTTCAGCCCACGGCAGCGTGGCCGTATACGGCTTCGACGGGTCAAGCGATCCCGCCGGCAGTCCCGCAGCGGTCTGGTTCTGCGGCGTCGAGCCCTTCGAGGCAAGGAAAGCAGCGAGGCCGGTGGAATCGGCAACCGGAGGGGCTCCGACGGCCTTCGCCACCGCCGGGACAGCGGTGGTCGGCGCGCTCAGGGCGGTTCCCGGTCCGTGCCCTGGCTTGGTTCCGGTGATCTCCACCATCAACCGGAATCCGATGTCGTTGGCGGTCACGGTGTAGGTCGAGCCGGTGGCGCCGTCGATTGGGCCGCCCATTCTGTCCGTCGCGCCGATCCACTGGTAGCTGAAACTGGTGTCCGCGGGCCAGCCGGCCGGGACTGCGGTCAGCACGCTGCCGACAGCGGCGGCCCCGGTGACCGCCACGGTGCCAGCCTCGATGCGGGTTCCGGGCAGGAACGTGTAGGTCGCGTAGTGCCAGCTCAGGCTGGTGACAACGCTTTCGGTGCCGTCCTGGCTCAGTACGCCAAAGCCGATCACCTGGGCGTTCTGTTCCGCGATGATCGCGTCGAGCAGGTCACCCAGCGGCGCAATCGCGTCACTGCCATAGCTGTCGTTGATGTCGCCGCTGGTGACCCAGTTCTGGTCGAGCGTTGCGGTGTTCGTTCCGGCAACCGGCGCCTCAGGGCGAAGCGTTGTGAACTTGGGCGTGACCGTGTCTGCGCCGAAGAACATCGGAATCTGGAAATATGCGGGGTCACTGCCGGCGGTTGTCGTCCACGAAATGCGTCCTGCGCTGACGTCTTCCTTGAGCAGCCAGTCGGCAGTGATGCGGTGGCCCTCCGCGTACCCGTAGATGACCTGCGACTCGCCGGTCAGCACGAGGCCTTCGGCGGTCACCTCGAAGGAGTCGGCCGCGTTGGCGTAACCCTGGTGCCAGCCCGTGTACAGGTCTTCGTTAGGCGCGATGTCGCTCGCGTACACCTCGGGAACGTTATAGCCGAAGGCCGGATCCGCCGCCATCGCCGGGGCGGTCACGGCAAGGGTCGCCCCGCCGATCATCGCGAGCCCGAGGCCCATGGCCACGGCGCGACCCAGGGTCCTCTTGTCGATTCTCTTCACGTGTGTACCCCATCATCAGTGTCAGATTCCTGCAGATGCAGCATACGGGTAGAGATGAATAGTTTTCGCACATGCCGACAATCTGCCCCGAAAGGGGGCAGAACGAAATAGGGCCGCCCAGATGGACGGCCCTAATTCCTCAACAACGCGTGACACGACCAAATGGTGGAGATAAAGGTCATATCTGACGTGTCTCCCAGGTGGACGTGTATCCCAACTCGACGGTCGATTGCCCACGCTCGTGAGCAATGATGATCACTCGGTGTCTCCCAAGAGCTTCTTGCATCAACTAAACGAATCGCGCCATTGCTCGCCGCGTACTGTTCATCTTGTCGACTCGCGTCCATAGTCGTCCCATGGTGCCGAGATACAACTGCTAGTTGTCAGCCTTCCTCAACGCATCACGAGCGCGAGCCTGCGCAACGAGGGATGGTTCAATGCCGGGATCGAACGATCCTTCACCCAACCTCTCCCACACGCCTCGAGCCACATTCATGTCATCCTCGGTATAGAGAGGGTGCCTGCGGCGGAACGCATCAAAGGGCTTGCCGTCGGCCACCGCTGCTATGGCAACCGTCGTTACAACAGCGGTGGCCATGTCAGCGTCATTCCTGCTTGGTCGCGTCTGCACGCCGAGCTTCGCTGGTTTGATACCTTCGGGATGTTCACCAATGAAGTCTTTGATGTCATCGCTTGCGCGAGTGTAGTTCGCGTAACTTTCCACATTGAGGCCCTTGAAGAACGCAAAATCAGGGAACTTATCAATCAAACCAGCGTGCTCGTAGCCATGCACGAGCAATATAGCGCTGGCTTGTAAGTCATTGAGCTCCGCCCTCGCTGCGACCTGCGGAATGGTCAGAGAGGCCTCAAGGTCTGCGCTTTGAGCGAGGATGACGAGACGAATGGCGACCCCCCATCGCTCCGTACCCAACTCCCCTTCCACTTCCTTGTAGTTCAGCAAGTGCCGCAGTAGTACAAGTGACTTGACTTCGGCGTTTATTGTGCCGGCACCGATGAAGCCCAATGATGCAGCCGCATGCGCCGACATCTGTGTTTCTGACGATTCCCACCGGCCAAGGCCGAAGGGCTCCTCCAACACTTGGATAGTGCCTTCTTCGTTCAATACAACTTCGGTCATTTTTTCAGTCCCTTTGCTTGAAAGATCGCGGTCATACTGCGGTCAACATCCCAAGCCGTCACCGTCGGAGGAAGACCTCGTACGGCTGTCACCTAAGCCTTGGCTCGAGCAGTCGGCAGGGCGGTGAAGATTCGAAAGCTCTGTCACAGCGGACAAGGACCCGCAGATCCAGCAGATCGCCGGGCCGTTGCAAGTCTCGGCGCGCACGCTTGAAGCGTGGTCCCGTCTCCTCGGTCGCACAAATGAGCAGGTCGCCCCAGCAAGGGCTGCTCAGCCTCGGCAGGTTATTTCGAAGGTGTTGTCCGGAGAACCGAGCACGGAGTGGATGCGGAGGGACTCGTTCGGGGCTGACCCTTTGCTCACGAGAGTGATCTTGTCGTCCTCCAGTACGAACCCCACTGAGGGGTCGAAGACCAGCAGGCTATTGACGTGGACGATGTATTCGTTGCCGCTCTCGCCTGTCCCCTCACCGCGGATCAAGAGGGTTATCTTGTTCGACCCATCGGCAAGTGTCTTCTGCCAAATCGTGGCCTCGCCAGTGAAAGTAACGAGCTCCCCGGAGCAGGTGTTGAACCGGTCGCTTACGAGTTGGGTTCGTATCACCTCTGTTGGCGCAGCCGCCGCCGCACCGGCGGGAATCATTAACGCTGCCGCAAACACGGCTGCCGCACCGATGTATCCGATTTTTCGCATTTCTGGCTCCTTTGTTGAGTTGCCAATTTCGGCGGATCAGACACACACGGTACGGGCGACTGACCATCCCCGGTTCACCTCGTTTGGCTGGAAGGCAAACGCTAGCAAGCGCCAAAAAGAGTATCTAGGCCTTGCATACGCGGTCATGTCACATATGATTTCTCGGACTTCCAGAGCTCGCGGCGCATGGTCTCATCGAAGAAGGAGATTCCCATGCAGCTAGCTTGTCCCGCAAACCCAGTTCCCAGCCGACACGACGTTCGACGGCCCTGTCCGCCCATGTACCGCGTCTGCAACGCTTCGCGCGCCTAAAGGTGTTGCGCTTTAGCCCATGGGGAGTGCATGAGGCAGCCCCCGCTTAGACGGATTCGCGCGCGAGCGCATCCTCATGCGCCAAAGCAGTCGCGGTCAGTTCCTTCATCTGGTCATGGAAAGCTTGAGTCGAGAGCTTTCCCGACCTCCATTTTCGAATGTCTCCGACGATCTGACCGCATGTGCCGATCTGCCATCCGATACGGCCGCGCTTCAGCATGTAGATTGTCTCCGCGACGGTCGCCAACGCCTGAACTTGATCGTCACCGCGAGCCAACATATGGGCAACATCCGCAGCCGTCTGCACATCGGCGTCCAGGGGACCTCCACTCCGGTCGCGGCTCTTGGGCCAGCTTGTCGAGATTTCACCCCTCATATTGCGTGTGTGCGACGGCGTCGACACCCACTCATCTAGCTGCTCAGCTCGTCGCCCCAGTGCTTCCATAAGGGCCTGAAGAGCGCGGTCAAACCGTTCCTCGGCTCGCTCGCGACGCTCATGACGGAATGTCCAAAGAAGACCGCCGAGGGCAATACCAGCGGCAACCAGCGTGCCCACCACGCCTAACAGCGCGCCAGTCACCGTCACAGCCGCGTTCGAGTTGATAAGCCAATCCACCACGGCACTCTATCGGGCACAGCGAACTATTCTCATCGATATCGACTGGCATCGGGTGCGCGCGCGGGTTACGGCTTAGGCGTACAGCACCCCGTGGCTCTTGAACAACTGCTCGATCGTTTTCCCTTCATCGACAGCCCCTCGCACTTTGTCCCATTCGGCAAATCGGGTGGGTGACGGGGCCATAGGAATCGGCCGCCAGCATGACGATCATCGTGCGGTGAAGGGACTGGGCTGCGTCCATCATTTACACGAAGGGTGCTCGGTTTGCTGTTTAGAGCCCTACGATTCTTGAACCGAGGTGCACAGTCACCGGGGTGCCCCGGGTCACGGGCGCCGGGAGGCTATAGACCATTGGGGCAAGGTCGGCGGTGCAGAACCAGCCCCCGGTCTTCTCGATGCGAATCTCGTAGATGGCGTCCCCGATCTCGCGGATTTCTTTCGGCTCCCAAGGGCATGACGAGCTCCCCCAAGTGAGCACCAGCCATACATCCGTGTCCCCGCCCGCCCAAGCGACCCCGGGGATCATGTCGTTGGGGTCAGCGATGTCGTAGAGCTCTGGTGGCACGTCACCCGAGCGTTCGGTGTAGACCTGCGTGCACCCGGTGACACCGAGCACAACGACGAAGGCGATGAGTACCTGCGGCCAGCGCGTCATGCGCCCATTCTTACAGCAGACCCGACTAAGCCTTGTTGCACTGGAATCGCTGCCATCCAGGCCCTGTAGCGTCGGTACGTGTTCCTCTGCTCGTAATCTTCGAGCCGTGGTGGCGCGGCTGAAGGCAACGAACGTCGCCGGGGCTGAGTCGCATCGCCACCCCCTCAGCTCAGTAGAGATTCTTGCCAGCAGGAAAACCCGGTGCTCTGAACTGAATCAGAGCACCGGGCTCACTCTATCTGCGCCCCCTAACCCACCCGATTTGCCGAATGGGCACTTTGTCGCGGGTTCCTTCGACGTGCAGCGGCACATCCGTGAGACCACTCGAGTTTCTGCAGGATCGGCGCGGACATGTCGCGCGTTTAGGTAGCGCGGAGGCCTTGACCTACCGCTTAGCGGCGAACGCGTTTCTCACATCAATCGCGGTCGTGAACTCCACACCTCGCGGACCGGTTAGGTCAGCAAGCCAATTGCCGGCTGGGAGGCGATGCTCGAGCGCTATGCGTGCTGCCCCGCGCTCCCGAGCGGATCCGGTTCCACTTGCAGACACGTAATCAGTGAACCGTTCCGCCATGAGGTCGTAGAGGGCGACGGCTGCTCCGATTTCGACGAACGATATCCGATCACTTGCCGCAGCCAGCGCCGCAGCCTCAGTGAGTGTGGTTGCTTCGGTCACGAGGCAGCCCGAGACGCGAGATCGCGGGTGAAGCGTCTCTTCCTCGAGGACGATTGCAAGGAGCTCATTCACGTCGTCGCGCTCAACACGCCCACTATGTCCGTCACGCGCCATCAGAAGTCGGAGGTGACCCGTACCGGCCGTAGCCCATGCCCATCTACTGCCACTTGGCCGTGGGGAAGCGTTCCGCCGTACGTTGAGACCACATAACCGACCCAATGTCGCCAACGCCTCGTTCTGTTCTTCCATGCGACCTTGCAGGCCTTGTCGAGCCGTAGCCAATACCTGAAGAACGCGTGACCCACTCTCGCGAATCCATTCGTCCCAGGCGAGAAAGACGGAATCCAAGGAGGAATCGCCGGGCGCAGTGCCCTCCATCGCATGAACGGTCCGCTGGAGTCGCACGAACCAAGCGGTCTGCGGCGCCGAAGCGACAGCCGTCTGCAATGCTTTGCGGGCTCGTCCTTCATCCTCCCCCGATCGTCCAACGAAATAGCTATGAGCCTCCACGTAGCTCCAAAACGCGGCATGTTCCAATTCGCCCGACCCATCGAGCAGTTCGGCAGCCCTGGCAGCATTTGTTGCTGCACCCTCGCTGTCCCCGAGCCACAGTCGAGTCACTGCAGCAATTTCGGACGGCGCACTGTCTGCGGCCGAGGCTCCAACCTGTCGGCCGGGTCGTGTCCGGCGGACCTTGGCGCTGTCCGCGTCGACCGCCTGCTGCTTGGGATCCTCGACCTGGGTCCAAAACGAGGCCGCCGCCTCCCGGACGGCGTTCCAAGAGCCGCCATGGAGTTGAATTCCCGTTGCCACTGCTTCACGCACGTCTGCGCCGAGCGCGGGATCGAGACCGATATAGAGCGCCGCATCGCCCGGCGTTCGATTCGCTCTTCCGAGCGCCTGTGTTACTCGTTGGCCAACTCGATAACGCATGTAAGCCGCGTCACCGAGATAGGCAACCACAAAGCGCTCGAACTCAGTAGAGGCCGCAGGCACACTTGGAACGATGACGAGACGACACACATCATCCGGAAAGTCGAGCCCATCGAATCGGCCGGCGGTGACAAGGTGCGCAAAAGGGACCTCTTGCCATCGTTCCACGGCGGAGTCATCTCCTTGCTTCAGCCGAAATACCCGGCTGCCGAGGTCAGTAAGCCGCTTCTCAATCTCGTTGGCTTCAGGGGTGCTGGCGCACAACCAAGCGACCCGGCCACCCGGGTGTTTAGCAGCCTGCTCGACCTGCTCCATCGCGAAAGACCACGAATTTCCTTCTAGGCTCTGTTCCAGACCGGGGTTCACAAGGAAGGTTCGCCGGCCAAGCCGTGGAATACCCGTTGGCGAACTGTCCTTCGGCCGAATGGTGGTTACAGGACGCGTTCCGAGACGACGCTGAATGTCCCCGACCTGCCCAAGCGTCGCTGAGAGGTACACCCTCTCCCGTGATTTGGTGTATCCCGGAATTGTCTGTGTCGGTATGTGGTACGGGCGGATTTCGATTGCAGTTGGGCCGACCAGCACCCCGCACCGCGCAAGGTTGCTCTTGATTGCCCGCCACGCAAAGAACGCGGAGGTGTCCGACTTGAGAAGCTCAGACTCATCGATGAGGTCGTGGACGACGGTGAGCGCTCGTTCCCAGTCAAAGAAGGAGATGAGTTCGGGCGCAACGGTTCGCGGAACCGCGCCGTCTCGAAGCGCAGGTAGTAGGGGGTACAGTCCTGGTGCGGTCTGATCGATTGCGTTACAGATGGCCTGGTAAAGGCTTGCCGCTTCAGCACTTTCCCGCCCGACGCGAAGCGTATACATCCCGGCCAATGCCTGCTCTGCAAGATGCGCATCGTCGAAGAGAATGAGGTCAGCGGGCTCGACCTTCGGCGAGGCGTTGAAGTAGACCCAGTAATTCATAATGCCGAGCGCCTCGGCCCGGTTATACGCGAGGAGATCGGCAGCCGGATAGTTCTTGCCATAGAACTGCCGTACGTCCAGCCCGGGTAAGCCCTCCGCCTGCGTTATGACTTGATTTGCAAGTTGTCGGGTCCCCGTGAGATAGGACACCCGCAGGCCGCGATCGAGCGCAAAATCCGCGATGAGCAGAGCGATGAGCGTCTTTCCCGCGCCCGTCGGAAGCTCAATCCCAATGTCAGGTGAGCTTGCAAACGTATTGCCATACTGCTCCAGCACGTCAAGCTGCGCAGGGCGGAGTGCTGTGAAGGCGTTGCTCCCAAATGATGAGAGTTGGCTCGCGAAGTCATTCATTCTGCCGCCTCGACGAGTTCCGTGATTCGTGGATCAGTCCCAACTGGTCGCCGCTCATCGACGATGGAAATGATTTGCTGCATCCAAGTCGCCGCGACGGCATCGGACGTCGACAAACTGTCGACGGCTTGCATCATCCGCTGTTCTAGCTCGGGGTCCTCAAAGAGGGGCTGCAGAGGAAGGGCATCAGTCAATTTCGCCCGCTGGAGTGCGTAGCTGCTTGCCTCTGCCGCACTGGTGTCGCGCGGCATCTTGTGATTATTCAGCAGGGTGAGGATCGCGTCTCGCCCTACTTGCTTGTCTTCCGCAAGGTCTTCATCGGGAAACGAGTCCGCAAAAATGTCACGCGCGGAGTACTTGGGTCGAACGTCACGGTCACGGGCGGGGTCAGGCCGCCAGTTCTGGTTGCGTTCCAGCATGAGATTGGCAAACGCCCCAGCTAATCCAGGCTTGTTCTTCCACGTCTTGAGTACGAGCACGGCGCTGATGTGCGCCCTGCCGCTGGACTCGAAAGCCTCAGTGATGAGACGTCGAACGAGTGTGGCTTCAGTTGCATCCTTCGTATCCACGAACGGCTTTGCAACCGTCGCGAGCTTGAGAAGTTCAGGACGGGGCCATCGTCGGAGCGCCCCTAACGAGTGCTCGAGAAGAGTGCGTCTGACACGCGGCACCGTTACCGCGACATCGTCCTCGAGCAGGTCGATTGCGAGCATCTCGCCGTAGCCGAGGAAGAGTCCGGCAGAACTGCCGGTATCGAGTTGCCGGATGCGCACTATGATGCTGTCGCGGAGGTGCTCTTTCGTGAACGCGCGCCCCAGAAAAAGCAGCATCGTGTGGCGCCAAAAGGAGGACGGAGCGAGCGCATCGATTCGGTCTAGGACCTTGTCGTCTGGTCCTGTGGACAGAGCCCGCGCAGCCATGTACTCCTGCAAGGAGCGCACCTCGAACGCAACGTGGCCCGCTTGCTTGCCAACAAGGAGTACAACCCTATTCTTCGCCGCGTTCATCAAGTTCGTCGACAATCGCGTGACTTCAGGTTCTTCGAAGCCCGATTTGGTCAGGCGGACGCGGAACAGCTGCTCGAGATCCTGATCGCTGAGCATTGCTTCGGACTCGCCCGGCATTTCAGATTTGATTTGCAAGCGGAGACCGACTTGCTCGTGCACAAAATCGATGTGCTCACGATGGAGCTCGAGCAAACTGCCTAAGTTTCCCGCTCTCCCTACCTCTCGCGAGTAAATGGTCTTGTAGTAGGCGTCGAACAGCGCGTGCTTGGTGCTCGGAACCCTCGCGACGCTCTCAAGGAGGATCGCCATGATGGTGACCTGCAGCGGAGAGCGCATCAACCGACTGGTGAGGTCGCTGTGAGTCGCCGCCTCCAATCGCATAGTTATATCCGGAATCTTGTCAGGGATCGGGGCATGGCGAATCTCGACGAGTCGTTTGCCGTAATCCAAACCCTCCGCGGAAGTCAAGCTGCGCAGCTCAAGTCGCTCCGGCTCGAACTCAGCAAATTCCTCGCGGTACCCCTGAGGTCGGGTGGTGGCGACGATCAAGACGTCGTGGTTATGCAGCCTGCTTTCGGTTACGAAGTCGGCGATCCGGTTGACGACGCGCTGCCGCGTTTCGATCTCCGCCACTTCATCCAGCCCGTCGAGAACCACTAGCCAGGGCCAATCAGCCTTCCACTTGTTAAGCTGGTTGGCCCTCAACGTTTCGCCCTCGACAGTGATGCCACTTGCGATGTGTTTCAGAAGTGAGGTTTCAGGATCGGCTGCGACAGCATCCCCAAACTTCGACAGCTCGACGTAGATGGGCCATCTGCGATTGACGGGCACGGCTACACCCATTTCGGCCATGTGCGCTCGGGTTGCCTCGAGTACCGGTTTTATGTTTCCCGGCAGACTCGCTGCCGCGTCGGAAAGCAACGCAACTCGATAGGCCTGGCATATGAGGTGGCCGATTGTGCTCTTACCTTGCCCCGGGCCGCCCACGATGACAATGCCAATCCCGTCGCCGGCGTCGTACGCATCCCGGAGATTTGTGTCCCCGCGTTCCACGACGTGCTGCAACACCCGCACTTCCCGAGCCGGCTCTTCGGCGCCGCTGTCAATGAGGCGGGCGGGAATGATGGCGGGCAGATCGATGCCTACCTGGCTCAGCGCTAGCCGGTCATCGCCGTCGCCGCCACTGTCCCCGAGGTCAACCCACTGTCGAGACCGAAGCTGCTGGGCTGCGTGAACACGAAGCTGCGTGGCGATCGCTCCGGTGGCCACTCCAAAGTGGTTCATCAGTTCAGATAGGACGTCGCCTGGGGTAACGAAGCCGGCGAAAGATCGCCTGATGGATTCGTGCTTCTCGAGCATCCGGCAGATGTTGGCGTAGTGCCAAACGAAAGTGCCCTTGAGATTGAGCTTGGTCTCCCACGACTCGAGTTCGGCTTCGACTCGATCGATTCCGCCGGATTCGTCACCTGGGGATAGTCGGACATTAGTCGCGAAGAGGAAGTACTTCGGCTTCCGCTTCCGTTTCACTGCTCCAAAAACGTCCGCCTCGAATTTCGACAGTTCAGTGCGAATCTGGGCGATGACCTCATCGGCATTCTTCTGCGGATCACCCGGGAAAGTGCGGTGCTTCGCTTGAATGATTCCGTAGCCGTCCCAGAGCTCCCCGCTTCCTTGAGGGAATTGCACAGGACCGTCAAAAGTGGCTTCTCGTCCCCCGTCAACGCCGTCCCCGAATATCTGCACACCATTACCGAGTTCCGCAAGGGAAAGGGCCTGCACGAGATGCTCGAATTGGCGCCAGCCCATCCGGTCGAGGTCGAAGTCCATACCTAATCATCACTCAGAATCTTCGCCAATCCGACCCCCAGACGGAGGTACCCAACTGCGTAACTGCAGATAAGCGTGCCCCGTGATTACGTGCCCAATCCAGCGGCTAGCGTCCGGCTGCACCTCTAACGAACGAATTTCGCTGAGGCCCGCCGGTCGGGCCATGCCAGTTCGCAAGCGAACCGACGGAACGTCCTCCTAGGAACCTTTTGCGGCGCGAAGGGTTCCACTCCAACAGTTGCGGCTAGATGTTCACCAAGCCCCGGGGTCACTCGACATCACTTGGAGCACGGTCCGCACATCGCGTCCCTGCTCAAGCCACTGAACAGGTGTAATCAGCACGTCACCAACTGCAAGCTCGCGTTGCGGAGTGTTCATGACAGTCGCGATGGTCACGGCATCACGGTCCGCTTTTCGACCCGCAGCATCCACGTCACGCCGTCGCTCCAGAAGGAAGTACCTGTTACCGTCTCCCCGGATGATCTGCCACGCCGGAATGCTCCAGCTATCAGTTTGCCGCTCCGCAACGAGGAAGCCGTCCTCGCACATTCGCTCGACCTCGCTCGCGTCGATCGACAATCGTTCCGCAGCCTTGTCCACGGATAGGAACAGGCTTCGGATCCACGCGGTCGACTCGGCGACCATTTCTTCGTACTTGGACGGGTCCTCGTCGTCGCCGGTGAGGTCAATGCCACCCGCGCGGAGAATCTCTATCTCCGCATCAGACAGCTGGTCACCCAAGGCCGGTCGGCTCGACGAGTCAGGTTCGTTCATGTCCACCCCTGCAGCGTATAGTCAAGAACTTCTTGCGCCCATTGTGCTCTCACTCACTGATCGCGAAGGTTGAGCGATGACCGACAATCGCAAACCCATTCCGTCCATCGGCCCGGCCGACGAACGAACCACGCCACTCAACGGTGACGAAGATTGGATTACAACCGAGTCGGATCTGGGCGACGACTGAGGGCACCTGTCCGCTGTCTAGAACCGTAGGCCAGACGGACACGCTCCTCCGTTACGGAGCCGGCACTCGCTCGCGAGCGAGCAAGTCGGGGTCCACAAGGATTGCCGAGGAGGTCGGGCTTCCCGCCGGAGTCAATTCTGCTTCCCTCGCGGGCGATTAATCCCGATAGGAGCGACACCGCCTAACTTCTGCTGAGTAGCTACGTGCTGGATGTAGATCATCTGCTGATAGCGAGCAGTCTGCTCCCGAAGCTGCGTGATCTCGCGATTCCGCTGGGCCAGCAGACTCTTCAACTCGGCAACATTCGCTGCGTGCGGGCTGCGCCCACCGCTGTGTGCGGTCAGTTCCGTGAATCGTGCTTCCAGCCGCCATCGGGCCACAGTCGCTGCTTGATCTTGCAAGAAAGCTCGGGCCACTGTCGCGTGGCTGAGTCCGGTCAGTTTCTCGATTTCACGTTTCGTTCTCGGCAGCGAATCGTCGCGAGCAATCGCATCAATCGCATCGCTGATGGCCTGCATCGACTGGTCACTCACTCGCTTGTGCGTCATCAGCACTCCCTTCCGAATCGTCCGTCAGAGATGACAGCACCGCCGCCCAGCCTGCGCGTTGCTCGCGGATCGAAGACGCGAAATCTGGATGCCCTCCTGGGCGGTCCAGTTGGTGGTCGAGCCGCTCGATATGCAAGGTGATCAGCGGCCGGTGCGTCTCGTGGAATACGGCGTTGGGGCAGCGGTTCGCAGCGCAAAAGTGCCCGGCGAGGTGCGGCCCGTCTGTTCCACACGCGGCAGTTCCGGGCGTATACAGGCAATCGTTTACAAGGCCGAGATGGTAGCGATCGGCTACCTGGTCGAGTAGACGTTCGGCGCGGTCGGGGTCAAGGATCACCTGTGCGCGAATCTTATCCAGGTCATCACCTCCGGATCCTGCGAGTGGCCGGGCGTCGCCCACAATGCGATCCACTTCCTCGCGTACGACTTTAATGCGCTCGTCATTGAGCAGGGAAACGGCGTGCTCGTTTCCGTCGCTGCCGTATACCGTCGTCTGGCGCAACGCGGAGTGTCCAAGCTGCATTCCGATTCCGATGATGGCGCCGGGGTGGGTCGCCGCATATACCGAGTAAGACCGACGAAGCGATGTTGCGTTGATCGCATCAGACGGGCTGAGTGCGATCTTCTCAAGAGCGAGTCCGTTTCCTCGCCCTACACGCGAGTCGGGTGCGGCGTTGACGAAGTCGATGAGACGGGCGATGTCACGATGTGGGTCATATGGGCCGGGTCGGCGCTTCTCCCCAGATCGTGGCACCCGTGCGAAGAGCCATTCGTGGGTGGAGAGTTCAGTCAGCGTATCGACGACTTTCGTCAGAACTTCCGGCGCCCACCAGACGCGCTCGATACCTTCGGGTGATCGACCTTTGAACTGCTTGGCTCGCAGGACGGTTAGGCCGTCTTGCATTTCGACGCTGCCCACGCGGAGTTCTTGGATCTCACTGTCGCGCATTCCAGTGAGGGAAGCGATCAGGATGTAACTGGCCGCCCGAAGGAGGCTCGGAAGGTACTCGGCCTCCCCCATGCCAATTTCTGTGATCCATGTGGTGCTCTCGCCGGACCCGTCCGTAATCTCTACGCTTGGCGTTACAAGACCGCCGTACGCTACTTTTCCCTCGGTGACGGCATCATCAATGATTTCGTACACTCGGGGCTGGTAGGCGTGGTGCGTCCGCTTAAAGGTGATGCCGCTCACTCCCGCAAGGCGTTGCACTAATGCAAAGTTGGCGTGGCCTCGGGAACGCCCACCCGCTTTGCCGAAGCCAGTGTGAAGTGGGATAACCCCGCCGTCGTCGAGAAACTTCTCGAGGCACTCGATGGCGTCGCTACCGGTTGCGCCTCGGTTCAATTGGTTGCTCGTCTGAGCTGCTCGCAGCGCCCGGTCTGCGGCGAGGATGTCTGTGCTGAAGCGGTCGATGAATACCGCGGATGCGGCGATCAGCGGTCGCCAAGTATCCCAGGGCAACGGCGGAGTCCGGTTCTCGAAAGCCGCGACCTCGCCTGCCACCCGAGCCGCCGACCGCATTGGCCAGGGCTCCTCTGGAAGACCAGAGGGAAGCACGCCACCGAGACGGTGAAGCAGCTTGAGTGTGGAAACATATCCACGTACCGAGCCCGGCGCCAGCGCCTGTCCCTGCGGTCGGTGGCGACCCGCTTGTAGATCGGTCAGGAAGTCGTCGAGGGTCGGCTGCGTCCACTCGCCCCAATTGTGCAGCCCTCGAGCAATTCCCCATTCCGCGATGGTTCTGAGCTGACGGAATACTTTGTACAGCTTCGCCATGGGGGCGGGTCTGCGCGCAGACACGACGGCATTCTCGGCGACGACCGGATGTGAGGGCCTGCTCAGGACGAACAGCACATGACGAGCGGTTTCAAGGTACCCCTTCGGGATATCAGAGACCCGGATGCGACGTTCCCCCTGCGAAAGCCGTGGGCGGTCACCGAATTCCCACACCTCATCACCGAATCGCGGACCCTGGAGGTTGCCCTCCTCGACCTCTTCGTCGTCATCGAAGAATCGCGGAGCGCCTCCGTGGGCGTATGAGCGGCTGACTCCGTTAGCCATTTGTTCCTCTCAAGTCGTTGCGAAGCCCCAAATCGATGTGCACTTTGTCCACGTGCTCTCGGGCGCGGGCAATGGCATCCGCGGGGAAAAGGGGCAGAATCGCTCTGGTCCCTCGCTGTATGGGCTCCCACACCTCTTTCCAGAGAGCGAGGTTGGGTGCTTCTTGAGGACTCGAAATCTCCTCCACAACCAGCAGCGCGGGCAGGTGCCGCTCGGTGACGATTCCGTTGGGGCAGCCGAAGCAATGTCCCATCTGCGCGACAGGGCACAGGTCGCCTGCCGGCGCATGGGGGGAGTCGAGTGGATTTCGACACGCGCAGAGCGCTCCTTCGAGTTGCCCGCTAATCAGAGCTGTGGCTGTGCCGGGATCGAGGACCTCGACTGTCGCTCCGGCCCGGAGCATGGCTTCTGCTTCTGGGGTGATGATGGTGGGCCCTGTGGCGATGTCGAAGTAGGAGCCGATCGTTTCGACGACTATCGCGCCAGCCTCGGCTCGAAGTACGGCGCTATTTGTGTAGTGCTCGAAGAAGGTCCGTGCAGTGTGTCGGCGGCCGTCCTTGAGGTAGCGGACGGGGTCGGCGGAGGACTCCCGCCGCAGCTTGGTTTTCCGGAGACGGGAGAATTTGTGCGGAACGCTGATCGGAGCACCCTTGACGTGCTGGCGATACCAGGTGGACAGGAGACCTGCCTTTCGCCAATCCATTTGCCGGGTCAATAGATTCTTCCTAGTGAGCCAGAGCGATCGATCTGTGGCCTGAGTGCGGGCAGCGGCGGTGAGAACAAGCAGTCTGGTGAGGCTTTGGTGGGCGGCCCGATGGTCGGACCGGGTGAATACCTCGTCGTATCGGACTCCTGCGCGTCGCTTGGTGAAGGTCACTGCAAATGATTGAATACCGTCGGCTCGGGCGAGGTCAGTCATTTGCGACCAGCTGGGGTTTCGAGGCCAATCGGCGCGACGCCCGGGCTCTGGGGTGACCTTGAGGTCGTCGATGGTCAGTGATCGAAGCACTTCGGGTGGCTCGCCGGTGGCGAGGCTGAGCAGCACGTGCAGGGCTGCTATGACGTCGCTGTTCGGCAGATAGTCGGGATCTTCTTGAGCGATGCACAGTGCGTCATAGACGAGTCGGTGCGCGGCGCTGCGTATCCGGCGGGACTCCTCGTCGGTGTGGTCTGCGTCCGGAGCGCGGCGGATGTGCGATAGACGGGTTTGCTGACGGACCCGACGTGAGACACCGCTGTGAAGCGTGCCGGGTTGGTCGTCATCGAATCGACGCAGCAGTGCGAACAGATGGACTGCGCGGCGATATGGAGTGTCTGTTCCTGATTCCGATTGGGCGATGGCGAGCTGTCGCTCCCATGCGTCGAGATGACGAGTCCGTAAGTCATTAAGGCCGAAGTCTTGCATGTGAAGAGCGTCAAGGGGCTGATTCCCCATCGATCTGCCAAAGCTGCGGATTGCCCCTGCCACCTCCTCAACCGAACCGCCGATCTCTGGCGCGATCGTTTGGAAATGTTCTGCCAGTTCTCGAACAAGTCGCGGAACGGCATACTCGTCGGACCTGATGATGAACCGGGTAGCCGTGCCGTATTTCTCCTGCACCACAACAACAATGGCCTGCTTCGAGGTAGTCATGAGTAGGTATCACTTTCTGCAAAAGCGGAACCCCCGGGACTGCCGATTGATTCAGCGACAAGCATCCGAAGTGCGTCGGGAAGCTCGTCGCTGTAGCGCAGGGCGGCGCGTAGGTATATCGCCGTGGTTTCAATGTCCGCGTGGCCGAGGAGTTGTTGAACGACGAACTCGGGTGACGCGAGGAAGTGGTAGGGGTTGCTCTTTGTTTCACGCCCTAACCGGATGAGTGCGGCGAGCATGCGGACCGCGAAGGTGTGGCGCATGACATGCGGGGTGACGTGGATGTGGCTGGGCGGCTGGGCGGGGTGGTCGAGCGGAGAGACTCTGTTGACCGCATCGTTGAACCATTGGTTTACCGTGCGGAGGGCGGGGGGCTTGCCGCCTTCCGCGACAATGAACGCGAGCGGTTCGATCGTGCCATCGGCCCGGCGGGTGACCGCGCGTGCGCGGTCGGCGTTGCTGAGCAGTTCGGGCTTCACCCGGTGGCCGTCGATGATGAGCTTGGGCGGTTCGCGGTTGTCTTGTTCAACAACGGTCATCAGGGCTCTATGCTCGCGAACACGCTTGCGGAGAGAGGATTGCGCACGAGCGATGATTTTCTCCCTGTTGGAGCTGCGATAGAGCTGAGCCTTGTCGACGAAGGTGTCGGTGATCCAGATGTCGCGAGGGCGGGAGCCCTTGCCGTATCGGGTGAACGTGTGCACTCCGCTGGCCGGCATAGTCGTCGGGGTCGGGATCTCGCAGTCGAGGACGAGCACTGCCTCTTGCCGACGGAGCCCGGTTGTCGCCAGGAGGAGCCCTAGGATGTAGTCCCGTTCCGGGTAGGGCGGCCGCGTGTCACGGTCGGAGGGTAGGTCTCCGCGGAGACCGACTTCGAGGAAGAAGCGGAGCTGTTGTTCGGTTAGGTGGCGTTCTCGGCGGTGGGTACTTGTTCGGTCGGCCAGCGTGCTGCGTTGTCGACTCCCCCACCGCGGCACCGGGTTCTGGTCGACCCAGCCGGCTTTCAGCGCATAGTCGAAGAAGCTGCTCAGGATGGCGAGCTCATTGTTCCAGCTTCCGGCTGCGAGTCGAGGTCGACGAATATCCTTGTAGTCGACTAGGTCTTCCCGTTTGGTCGCGCTCAGGTCAACCTTGGCGTTTTGTCGATTCCGGACGTGCTGAAGAAGCCGGAGCAGGGTCGGTGCATGCACGGCTTGAAGTGAATCGCCGGCGTAGGCGCGCTGCCGTGATGCTTCGAGCAGGTAGGCGTTGACGTGCGCGGCGGACAGAACGTCTCCGTCCTCGCCGATGAGAAACGGGGTTCCGTCCGGAATGGATGCCCCACGCGCAATCGACTGGATGTCGTCCGGACTAATCGGTTCACCGGTCGCGGTGAGAAGCGCCCCATTCATGGCAGCCAGTTTGATTGTTTGAACTCGCACGAACGCCCCTTCCGGTGAGCTCTCAAAAGAATCTCACCGGAGGGGGCGATCACAGTGCGTGACAACGACCATGGGGAGATCCCCTCATTTGAGGAGTTCTCCAAATGCTACGAACAGCCACCGACATTTCTGAAGCTTTCCAGAAAAGTCATGCGACACCTTGTTCATTGCTTTTGTGGAGATGCGGGGAATTGAACCCCGGTCCACTGCTGTAATTCTGCGCCTTCTACGGGCGTAGCCTGCTCAGGCGTTCTACTCGGCTCCGACCTTTGCTGCAGGCCTCTAGGTCGACGAGCCCAGCCCTAGTGCAAGTCCCGCGACACCCTAAGGCGTAATGTCGCAGCAAGTTCCCTAAATGACGCCAGCGACCGGGGCGGGAACAGACCCACGGGCTGACGGACTATCGAGCTCGCTTAGGCAGCGAGGGCGAAGTCAGTGCGCTTTGAATTGGCACTTATTGTTTGCAGAGATCGTTTACGAGATAACCCTGCATCCTCGACCCGCTTCTCGCAGTTTTGCAGGCAATGTCGAAACCGATCATCCCCATGTGCACCGTTAGGTGGGTCATTGTCACGCGCTGTTGAATTACCAATCGTGCTCCGAAGAGCACAGCTCTACAGTATAGAACACTGGACGCGGTAAGACTATGCCGCCGCCGAGTCTGTGAATAAGGAGACCGCCGTGACCGAAACGATCATCACCGTGAAGGGCAGGTTCTCGGCCTACTTCCCGGCGGAGCGCGCCAAGTTGACGGTGACCGTGAGCTTCGAGGGCGGCGACCGGGACTCGGTGTTCGAAGGCACCACTGTCGCGGCAGACCGGGTGCGCGACGACATCACCCAACTGCATCAGTCTCCAGACGGGCCGATTACCTGGTGGTCGAGCGACTCGGTGCGCGTCTGGAGCGAACGCCCGTGGCACAGTGAGGGCCGGCGCCTGGCACCGGTGTTCCATGCCGCGGTCTCGTTCACCGTCAAGTTCAGCGACTTCGAGGCGCTCGCCCGGTTCATCGAACGCGTTGTCGCGATCGATGGGGTAACCCTGGGCGAGATCGAGTGGACGCTCACCGACGCCAAGATCACCACCGTCACCGCCGAGGTGCGCTCGCGCGCGGTGAAGGATGCCGTGGCCAAGGCGAGCGTATTCGCTCAGAGCATCGGGCTCGGCACGGTGCGGGCCATCGCCCTCGCCGACCCAGGGATGTTGGGCGATCAGGGTTCGCCAGCGGCGCGCGTCTTCGAGGCGGACATGGTTCGGATGGCTAGCGCCAGCAGCGGCGATCTGCAGTTCAAGCCGGAAGAGATCGAGGTGCGTGCGGAGGTGGATGCGCGGTTCATTGCGAGCTGATTGCCGGATGTCGGAGGGCGTCCTCTCCTCCACAGGCGCCGGCTCGGTGACTTATCCCAAGATTCGCGACATTCCTTCGTATCTGTGTTCTAGAGGAGGAACATAGGAGACATGGAAACCCTCGTAGACCAGTTCGACCAGCTCGGCGCGGAACTCTCTGCCCTGCTCGGACCGGTCGGCGTCCGGACGCTGACCGATGAGGAGCTGCTGATCCTGACCGGCGCGGTGGAGCGGCTCGGCCGGACCGTGGACGGGGCCCGGGTGCTGGCCGCCGGCGAGATCGGCGACCGCTCCCGCCGCGAGCTCGGCCCGGACGGGCTGGCCTACCAGAAGGGCTGCCGGAACGCGATCGAGCTGCTGGAACGGGTCACCCTGATCGGCGGCCTGACCGCGAACCAACGGCTGAAACTCGGCCGGCAGCTGCACCCGGACACCACCCTCAGCGGCGAAGCACTGCCGGGCCGGTTCCCGCAGGTCGCCGAGGCCCTCACCGCCGGCCGGATCGGTATCGATGCCGCCGCGGCGATCGTCAAGGGCCTGCAACCGGCGAACGCCCACCCGGACGAGCTGGCCGCCGCCGAGGCCGAACTGGTCGCCGCCGCCACCGGAACCCACCCCACCAGCACCGACCCGGACCCTGCTGGCGACCCGGACACTGACCCGGATGCCGCCCCGGTGGCGCCGTTGCCCTGCGCGGCCGATGAGATCGCCATCCAGGCCTCCGTCTGGCGGGCCGTGATCGATCCCGACGGGCTGCAACCCTCCGAGGAACGCGCCATGCGCAGCCGCATGTTCGGCAAGGGACACCTGCGCGACGGACTGGTCCGCGGCCAATACGCCCTACTGCCCGAGATCGCCGCGAAACTGGACCGGCTCTTCGACGCCTACCTCTCCCCCAACACCACCGGGGTGTTCCTCACCGACGCCGAACGCGCCACCGCCGAGGCCCTCGGCGATGACCGCACCCCCGACCAGCAACGCCACGACGTGCTCGCCGCCCTGGTCGACGGCCACGCCCGCTCCGGCAAGGCCCCCAGCATCGGCGGCGCCTCCCCCACCGTGCTGGTCAGCGTCAAAGCCGAAGACCTGAACAGCGGCCGCGGACCCGGCTGGATCGACGGGCTCACCACCCCGATCTCGATGGCCGCGGTCAACCAGATGACCTGCACCGGCGGCATCCAACCGGTCAGATTCGACTCCTTCGGCCGGATCATCGAACTCGGCACCAAACAACGCGTGTTCACCCCCGCCCAACGCCGCGCCATCAACCTCCGCGACGGCAGCTGCATCTGCTGCAACATCCCCGCCGGCTGGACCGAGATCCACCACGTCCTGGACTGGGCCAAAGACGGGCTCACCCACACCGACAACGGGGTCAGTCTGTGTTGGTTCCACCACCGAACCATCGAAACCTCCGGCTGGGACATCCGCATGATCCGCGGCGTCCCCCACCTCAAGGCACCACCCTGGATCGACCCCACCGGCACCTGGCGACCCGCCAGCAAAGCCCGCACCGACAAGGGAAACTGACCGTCCTGCCCGCGATCGACCGCGACCCTGAGGGGCTGCGAGGGCCGACGGTCGGTGCCCCGCGCGTAGGCTGGCCCGGTGACCGCTGCCGTGAGGACTTTGCGCCGCTGGATCCCAGGGCTCGACGTCGCCCTCGGCTACAAGCGCGCCTGGCTCTGGCCCGACATCCGCTCGGGGCTCGTACTCACGGCACTGCTTGTTCCGGCTGGCATGGGCTATGCCGAGGCCGCCGGGCTGCCCGCCTACACCGGCCTTTACGCGACGATCATCCCCCTTCTCGCCTACGCCGTGTTCGGGCCGTCGAGGATCCTCGTGATCGGGCCCGACTCCTCGCTCGCGCCGATCATTGCGGCCGCGATCCTCCCGCTCGCACTCGGCAGCGAGGAGCGTAGCGTCGCGCTGGCGGGCCTCCTCGCGATCATGGTGGGCACCATCCTTGTGCTCGCGGGCGGTCTCCGTCTCGGGTTCGTGACTGATCTGCTGTCGAAGCCCATCCGCATCGGCTACCTGAACGGCATCGCCCTCGTCGTCATCATCTCCCAGTTGCCGAAGCTCCTCGGTTTCTCGATCGACTCGCTCGGCCCGGTACGCGACGTTGCCAGCATCGCGGAGGGCATCACGGGCGGAGAGATCGACGTCCCCGCGGCGCTCCTCGGTGTGGGGTCGATCGCCGTCATCCTCGTGTTCCGCTATGTATGGGGCGGGCGCATACCCGGCGTGTTCGTCGCCGTCGCCGGCGCGATGATGGTGACCGCGGTGTTCGGCCTCGACCGCATCGTTCCGGTCGTCGGCGCGATGCCTCAGGGGCTGCCGACGCCGGCGCTGGGTGAGATCAAATGGGCGGATGTCGCGGCCCTCGCGGCGCCCGCCGTCGGGGTTGCCCTCATCGCGTTCGCCGACACGGGTGTGCTGTCGCGCACTCTCGCCGCGCGACGGGGCGAGAAGGTGAGCGGTAGCCGGGAGATGGCGGGACTCGGCATCGCCAACATCGCAGGTGGCCTGTTCGGCGGGTTCCCCATCTCCGCCTCGACCTCGCGCACGCCCGTCGCCGAGGCCGCGGGGGCTCGCTCCCAGCTCGCGGGGGTCGTCGGTGCCCTCCTTGTTCTCGCCTTCATGGTCCTGATCCCCGGTGTCACCCGGTTTCTTCCGGAGTCAGTGCTCGCAGCGGTCGTGATCATGGCCGTCATCGGCCTCATCGACTTCTCCGGCCTGATCAGGCTGTGGAAGGTCGATCGCTGGGACGCCGTACTCTCGCTCGCGTCCTCCCTCGGCGTGCTCCTCGTGGGCGTGCTCGCGGGCATCCTGGTCTCGATCGGCCTCTCGTTCATCGCCTTTGTCGTCGATTCATGGCGGCCCTACCGAACCGAACTCGGGCGCATCGCCGAGGTGCGCGGCTATCACGACCGCGTGCGCAACCCGGAGGCGGAGCGCATCCCGGGCGTCCTGATCCTGCGCTGGGACGCTCGCCTCTTCTTCGCCAACGGCGGCATCTTCGACGACTGGGTGCGTTCCATGGTCGAGAAGGCTGCGAAGGATGCCGAACCCGGGGCACCCGCGATCCACACCGTCATCCTCGCGGCCGAGCCGATCACCGACATCGATACGACTGCCATGGACGAGCTCGTCGAGCTCGACGAGTACCTCACCCAGCGCGGCATCCGCCTCGTGCTCGCCGAAGTGAAAGGGCCGGTACGCGACATCATGCGCAAGCACGGACTGGGCACGCGATTCCCGCCCGATCGCTTCCCGCCCACCGTGGGCGCCGCGGTCGACGCCGAGACCGGCAGCCTGCGCAGCGATATCGGCGACGTCGGTGAGCCCGCCGACGACGAGAACGCGGAGGGTCCCCGCGACCCTCAGCCGCCAGCCGGCAGCTGAGCGGCTATTCGCCCAGGTGGCGCCTCGACGAGATGGCCCGGTCAGCCTCGCGGTTGTCCTGCCGCTCGCGCAGCGCCTGACGCTTGTCGTATTCCTTCTTGCCCTTGGCCACCGCAAGCTCCACCTTGGCGCGACCATCGCTGAAGTACAGCTTCAGCGGCACCAGCGTGTAGCCGCCCTCTTTGATCTTGTTATGAATCTTGAGGATCTGCGCCTTGTGCAGCAGCAGCTTGCGCTTGCGCCTCGGTGCGTGGTTGTTCCAGGTGCCCTGGGTGTACTCGGGGATGTGCACGGCATCCAGCCACGCCTCCCCGCGCTCGATAAAGGCGTAGCCGTCAACCAAAGATGCGCGACCCTGGCGCAGCGACTTCACCTCGGTGCCGGACAGCACGAGGCCCGCCTCATAGGTGTCTTCAATGAGGTAGTCGTGGCGAGCCTTGCGGTTGGTCGCAACGACCTTCTCTCCACGTTCCTTGGCCACGATCACTCCAGACGAAATGCCCAGCCGAGTGCCGGGCAGCCCATCAGTTTACCCATAGTTCACAGCGGCGTGTTGGCTTTGACCGATTCCGCGATGGCGCGACCTAGCATGGCCCCATGAGTGGAGAACTCGCCGAAGGTGATCCGCCAGTGCGCGGCGCCGGTTTCGTTACCGAAGAGGCCGTCTACGGGCTTATCCTCGTCTCCGGCATGATCGTCGTGTCGGGCAGCCACGACGAAACGTCGTGGGCGGTCTTCACGACAGTGATCGTTACCGTGCTGGTGTTCTGGGCGGCGCACGTCTACGCCGGCACGCTCGCCCACCTCAACGTCGGACGGCATCAGAGCATCGAGCTGCGGGGGGCCTTTCTGGCCTCGGTGCGCCGGTCCTCGGGGCTCCTGATCGGAGCCGCGATCCCTGCCGCCATCCTGCTGCTAGGAGCAACTCGCGTCGTGCCAGATGCCGTCGCCATCTGGCTCGCCCTGTGGGGCGAGGTCGTCGCTCTGGGGGTGCTCGGCTACGTCGCCTTCCTCCGTCGCGGCGCTCCCCTGCTCACCCGCATCCTGGGCGCCCTGGCGACCGGCGCGTTCGGGATCGTGATGATCCTGCTGAAGGCCTTCATCCACTGAATCTGGGGGGGCATGTACCCATGGTCCAGACCCGCGTGTAGGTCAGACCCGCGTGTCGGCCTTGCCCGGTTCGCCCTCCGCCTTGGCGATCCAGTCGGCCGCCTGCACCAGCGCCAGGTGCGACAGCGCCTGCGGCATGTTGCCCGCCTGACGTCCGGCCACCACGTCATACTCCTCCGACAGCAGGCCCACGTCGTTGCACAGCGCGACCAGTCGGTCCATCAGGTCGCGCGCCTCGGGAAGCCGACCCGACCGGGCATACTGCTCCACCAGCCAGAACGAGCAGGCGAGGAACGGGTTCTCCCCGGGCGGCAGCCCGTCCATCTCGGGGTCGGTGAGGTAGCGGCACACCAGCCCGCCCCGCATGAGGTCCTTCTCGATCGCCGCCACGGTCCCCAGCATCCGCGGGTCATCCGCCTCGCAATATCCGACCTGCGGCAGTTGCAATAGGGATGCGTCCACCGTGTCGGTGCCGTAGTACTGCGTGTACGTGCCGCGCTTCTCGTCGAACCCGTGCGTCTCGATCTCCTCGCGCAGCGTGTCACGCAGACGCTCCCACTCCTCCACCGGACCAGGCAGACCGAACTCCCGCACGCCGCGGATCGCCCGGTCTACCGCCGCCCACATCATCACCCGGGAGTGCGTGAATTTCCGTTCCGGTCCGCGCACCTCCCAGATGCCCTGATCCGGCCGTTGCCAGTTCTCCTCCACCAGCGTCATCAGCGCCCGCTGCAGCGGCCACGAGAACGCGTCCTCCTTGATGCCCGCCTCGCGGGCCTCGTGCAGCGCGATCATCACTTCGCCGATCACGTCGGACTGGTACTGGCCCACCGCCGCATTGCCCACCCGCACCGGGGCCGCCCCCTGATAGCCGGGCAGACTGGTGAGCTCGCGTTCCGGCAGGTACCGCTCCCCGGCCAGGCCGTACATGATCTGCACGTCGTGCGGGTCTCCGGCGATGGCACGCAGCAGCCAGTTGCGCCAGTTCTGCGCCTCGCTGACATAGGAATGCCCGAGAAACGCGCTCAGGCTCAGCGCCGCGTCGCGCAGCCAGACATAGCGGTAGTCCCAGTTGCGGGTGCCGCCGAACTCTTCCGGCAGGCTGGTGGTCACCGCCGCCACGATGCCGCCGGTCTCCTCGTGCGTGAGTGCCCGCAGCACCAGCAGCGACCGGATCACCGGTTCGAAATATGGCCCGCGGTGGCCGTAGCTGCGCGCCCAGTCCTGCCACCAGCGCGCGGTCCGCGACATCTCGAAGGTGACGTTGAGGGTGCCGGGATCGGGCAGGTGCGACGGAAACCAGGAGAGCACCAGATCGACCGTCTCGCCCGCGTCCACGATGAATTGACCACTGTGACTATGTCCGGATGCCGCGAGCTTGGGTCCCCGCAACACCAGGGCATCGGGGCCTGCCACCGCCAACAGAGCGTTGCCGCCGCGTTCCTCCATCTGACGCACCCAGGGCATGGCGTCGGCGTAGCCAAACCGGATCCGCAGGTCTTGACGCATCGCCACCGACCCGCGCACCCCCCGCACCCGCCGCACCAGGTCGCTGCGCCCGTCGCCGTGCGGCATGAAGTCGGTCACCTCCACCTCACCGGTGGACGTCACCCAGCGGGTGACCAGCAGGAAGGTGCGATCGACGTACACCCGGGTGGAGGTAGCCGTCGGGTCATCCGGCGCCAGCAGCCAGCGTCCGTGGTCCTCGTCACCGAGCAGGGCACCGAACGCCGAACTCGAGTCATACCGCGGCAGGCAGAGCCAGTCGACGCTGCCGTCGCTGCCGACGAGCGCACCGGTGTGACAATCGCTGATCAGGGCGTACTGCTCAATGGGAAGGCTCACGCCCCCATCCTCACCCCGGGGCGTACGGTGTTCAACATGACAGCCGTTTCGACGATTCTCATTCTGGGCGCCAGCGGCGACCTCACCTCTCGGCTGCTGCTGCCGGCGCTCGGGCAGCTGCTCACTGTGGAGCAGGACCGCCGGGTGCGGCTGATCGGCGCCGGCACCGCCGACTGGAGCGATGAGCAGTGGGCCGAGGTGGTGCGCACCGCCTTCACCAGCGTGGACGCCGAGGGCCCAGCGGTCGACCACCTGCTGTCGCAATTCACCTGGGTGAACGCAGATGCCACGACCGTCGACGGTCTGCGCCGCGTGCTCGCCGCGGACGACGGGCCGATGGCGATCTTCTTCGCGTTGCCGCCGGCGATCACCGCGCAGGCCTGCACGGCGTTCGAGCAGATCGGCGTGCCCGCCGGCACGGTGCTCGCCCTGGAGAAACCGTTCGGCGTCGACCAGGCCAGCGCCGAGGCGCTCAACCAGGTTCTCGACCGGCTGGTGCCCGAGAACCGGGTGCACAGGGTCGACCACTTCCTCGGCCGCAGCACCGTGTTCAACCTGCTCGGGCTGCGGTTCGCCAACCGGGTGTTCGAACCGCTTTGGCGGTCCGAGCACATCGACCGGGTCGACATCGTCTACGACGAGCAACTCGGGCTCGAGGGCCGGGCCGGCTACTACGACAAGGCGGGGGCGCTGGTCGACATGATCCAGAGCCACCTGCTGCAGGTGATGGCGGTGTTCGCGATGGAACCGCCACCGACAACGGATGCCGCCGACATCCGGGATCAGAAGGGCCTGGTGCTGCGCGCGACCAGGGTCTGGCGGAACGACCCGGCGCAGGCGAGCCGCCGCGCCCGGTACACGGCCGGGACCGTGGCGGGTCGCGAGCTGCCGTCCTATCTCGACGAGCCGGGTGTCGAGCCGGCGAACGACACCGAGACACTCGCCGAGGTGACCCTGGAGATCGACAACTGGCGGTGGAGCGGCGTGCCGTTCCGGCTGCGGTCGGGCAAGGCCCTGCGGGATCGGCACCGCGAGATCATCGTCACCTTCAAACCGCCGGCTCACGTACCGGGCGGGCTGCAGGGCACCCCGCATCCGAACCGACTGCGCATCTTCCTCGCCCCCGACGAGATGACGCTGGAACTGAACATGAACGGGCCGGATGACCCGGACGTGCTCGACCGAGTGCCGTTGATCGCGCACTTCGGCCCGGGGCGGCTGCCGGCGTACGGCGAGGTACTGGCCGGCATCCTCGACGATGACCCGTCACTGTCGGTGCGGGCCGACGTCGCGGAACAGTGCTGGCGCATCGTGCAGCCGGTGCTCGACGCCTGGCGCGCGGGCCAGGTGCCGCTTGATGAGTATCCGGCGGGCGCCACCGGCCCCAAGTCGTGGACGCGGTAGTGCTGGCCTAGAAGCAGTGCCGGCCTAGACCTTCAGGTAGCGGCGGATGGCGAAGCTGGACGACAGCGCGGCCAACACGATGCCAAGACCGAGCAGCACCGGAATCACGAGCAGCGCGTCACTCAGCCCGACGAACGAGGTGGTGGTCGACAGCGATCCGCCCAGGTAGCCCTGCACGAAGACCTGCACGATCACCACGACCGCGCCGCTGGCGAGCACCGAACCGATCAGCGCAGCGAACACGCCCTCCAGCACGAACGGGGTCTGGATGAATCCGTTCGACGCTCCGACCAGACGCATGATGCCGAGCTCCCGGCGGCGCGAGAACGCGCTGAGCCGGATGGTGGTGGCGATCAGCAGCACGGCGGCAACCAGCATCAGCGCGGCGATGCCGACGGCGGTGATGGACGCGGCGTTCAGGATCGCGAAAATGCCGTCGAGGTAGGCGCGCTGATCTTCCACGCTCTCCACCCCCGCCATACTGCCGAGGCTCTCGACCAGGATGTCGGACTGGGTGGGGTCGACCAGGTTTACCCAGAAGGCTTCGTTGAAGAACTCCGGCTCGACCAGGTCGATGATCGGGCTGTCGGCGAACTGTTTCGTGAAGTTCTCGAAGGCCTGGTCGCGGTTCTCGAACTCGAACCGTTCGATGTACGGCGCGAGCGTGTCTGACTCGAGTTCTGCCTCGACCGCGGCGATCTGCTCCGGGGTGGCCACCGACAGGGTGCAATTTCCGGCGTTTGACACTTCCGTGCAGAGGTACACCGCCACCTCGGCGCGGTCGTACCAGTAGCCCTTCATCTCGTTGATCTGCACCTGCAGCAGGATCGCGGTGCCCACGAAGGTGAGCGAGATGAAGGTGACCAGCACGATGGAGATGACCATCGAGATGTTGCGGCGCAGGCCCTGGCCGACCTCGCCGAGAATCAGTCCGAGCCTCATCGTGCCGATCCCTCTTCCGGGGCGAGACCGAACGACTGCACCGGCACCGCCTGGGTCTGATAGCCACCGCCGCGTTCGTCGCGCACCACCTGGCCGCCGACGAGCTCGATCACTCGGCGCTGCATCTGGTCGACGATGCCGGCGTCGTGGGTGGCCATCAGCACGGTGGTGCCGCTGGCGTTGATGCGCTGCAACAGGGTCATGATGCCGGCGCTCGTCGACGGGTCGAGGTTTCCGGTGGGTTCGTCGGCGAGCAGGATCGCGGGCCGGTTGACGATGGCGCGGGCGATGGCCACGCGCTGCTGCTCACCGCCGGAGAGTTCGTTGGGGAAGCGGCTGGCCTTGCCGGCCAGTCCCACCATTTTCAGCACGTCGGGCACGGCCTCCTGGATGAAGCCCTTGCTCTTGCCGATCACCTGCAGGGTGAAGGCGACGTTGTCGAACACGGTCTTGTTCGGCAGCAGGCGGAAGTCCTGGAAGACCACCCCGAGGCTGCGCCGGAAGTACGGAACCTTGCGGCTCGCGATGGTGTTCAGGCGCTGGCCCAGCACGTGCACCTCGCCCTTGGTGGGCTTCTCCTCTTTCAGCACCAGCTGCAGGAAACTCGACTTGCCGGAGCCGGAGGCGCCGACGAGGAAGACGAATTCGCCCTTGAGGATTTCCAGGCTGACCGCGTTGAGCGCCGGACGGGTATTGCCCTTATAGAGCTTCGTAACCTGATCAAACCGAATCATGACAGAACGAGCCTAGGTCGCCGAAGCCCGATCGTCAGCAGCGACTCGCACTCGGGTCACTCGGGTGTGGCTGCGATGATGGGTCCGAGACATCCGGTCTTCATCGAAAGGAATCACGCATGTCGGTCGTCAAGATCAACGCCATCCACGTTCCCGAGGGGGCCGGCGCCGAGCTGGAGAAGCGTTTCGCGGCGCGCAAGCACTCCGTCGACAGCCAGGCCGGGTTCGAGGGGTTCCAGCTGCTGCGCCCGGTGGCCGGAGACACCAGGTACTTCGTGGTGACCACGTGGGCAAGCCAGGCGGATTACGAGGCGTGGCGCGACGGCGAGAGCAAGGTGACGCACGGGCAGTCGCGCGCCGAGGGCGGCAAGCCTGTGGCGACCGGAGCCGACCTGCTCGAATTCGAGGTCGTCGACCTGTAGGCCAATTCGTTGGTTGAGTAGGCGCGAAGCGCCGTATCGAAACCCCTAGTCCTTGTCGCGCTTCCGCCACTTGATGCCGGCGCTGATGAAGCCGTCGAGATCGCCGTCGAACACGTTCGACGGGTTGTTCACCTCGTAGTCGGTGCGCAGGTCTTTCACCATTTGGTACGGCGCCAGCACGTAGCTGCGCATCTGGTCGCCCCAGCTGGCGGTGATGGTGCCGGCCAGTTCCTTCTTGGTGGCGGCCTCCTGCTCGTGCAGCTGCAGCAGCAGGCGGCTCTGCAGCACGCGCATCGCGGCGGCACGGTTCTGGATCTGGCTCTTCTCGTTCTGGCAGCTGACCACGATGCCGGTGGGCAGGTGTGTGATGCGCACCGCGGAGTCGGTGGTGTTCACCGACTGCCCGCCCGGGCCGGAGGAGCGGAACACGTCGACGCGGATGTCGTTGTCGGGGATCTCGATCGCCTCGGTCTCCTCCATCAACGGCACCACCTCGACCGCCGCGAACGAGGTCTGCCGCTTGCCTGCGGAGTTGAACGGGCTCATCCGCACCAGCCGGTGTGTGCCGGCTTCGACGCTCAGGGTTCCGAAGGCGTACGGGGCGTCCACCTCGAACGTGGCGCTCTTGATGCCGGCTTCTTCTGCGTAGCTGGTGTCGAGCACGGTGGCCTTGAACTTGTGCTGTTCCGCCCAGCGCAAGTACATGCGGAGCAGCATCTCGGCGAAGTCGGCGGCGTCGACACCGCCGGCGCCGGCGCGGATGGTGACCACCGCGGGGCGCGGGTCGTATTCGCCGTTCAACAGGGTTTGCACTTCGAGGTCGCCGAGGTTGGCCTGCAGCGCCTTCAGTTCCGCTTCGGCTTCGCGCCAGGACTCCTCGTCGTGGCCCTCGTTCGCCATCTCGACCAACACCTCGAGATCGTCGAGACGGCTCTGGATGCTGGTGATGCGGGCCAGCTCGGACTGCCGATGGCTGAGCGCGCTGGTCACCTTCTGCGCCTTCTCGGTGTCGTCCCAGAGGTCGGGCACGCCGGCCTGCTCGCTCAGGTCGGCGATCTCGGCCTCGAGCCGGTCGACGCCGACGACCGAACGGATGTCAGCGAAGGTCGATCGCAGCTGTGCGATCTGTTCTGAAATATCAAGCTCGATCATGTCGGACCCAGCCTACCCGCCGCCGGCTGCGCGGATTGAGGCAAGGCACCTCGCGCGCAATAGGCTCGAGTCGTCATGACTACCGATCCCGCCCCGTTCCGCTGGCGCGGAGTGCTCCTCTCGGCGATCCTGCCGACCCTGGTCTTCTCGATCGGTGAGGGCGCGATCCTGCCGCTCATCCCGATCGTGGCCAACAATCTGGGCGCCGGGCTGGCGGGCGCCGGGCTGATCGCATCGCTGATCACCGTCGGCGCATTGGCGGGCGCCATCCCGGGCGGCTGGATCGTCAGCCGCATCGGTGAGCGCGCGGCGATGATCACCGCGGCACTGCTGTCTGCGGTCGGCGTCTCCCTGGCCGCGCTCGCCCCGAACAGTGCGGTGCTGGGCATCGGCATCCTGCTGATTGGCATCTCGGCTGCGGTGTTCGGCCTGGCCCGGCACGCGTTCATGACCACATACGTCCCGCTGCAGTTCCGCGCGCGGGCGCTGTCCACCCTCGGCGGCACGTTCCGGCTCGGCTTCTTTATCGGCCCGTTCATCAGCGCCGCGGTGATCGCCATCGTCGGCGACAGCCAGCCGGTGTTCTGGCTGCACCTGATCGCCAGCGTCACCGCCGCGCTGATGCTGATCTTCCTGCCCGACCCCGAGTCGACGTTCCGCGAGCGACGGATTGTGCACGAGGGCGAGATCGAAGCGGCAGCGGAGAGCCACGGGGTGTTCCACACCATCTGGGCGAAACGCGGCGTGCTGCTGAAGCTCGGGTCTGGATCGGCGATGATTGCCGGCCTCCGGGCCAGCCGGCAGGTGATCCTGCCGCTCTGGGCGGTCAGCATCGGCATCAGCGAGGCGAACACCGCGCTGATCATCGGCATCGCCGGGGGTGTGGACTTCGCCCTGTTCTACACCGGTGGACAGATCATGGACCGCTTCGGCCGCCTGTGGACCGCGGTGCCGTCGATGATCGGACTCGGCATCGGCCACCTGGTGCTGGCGTTCACCCACGACCTGTCCGCGAATGTCACCTGGTTCATCGCCGCCGCGATGCTGCTGTCGCTCGCCAACGGGATCGGCAGCGGCATCATCATGACCCTCGGCGCCGACCTCGCAGACAAAGACAACCCTGCGCCCTTCCTCGGCGCGTGGCGGTTCACCACCGAGGGCGGCGGGGCGGCCGCTCCCCTGCTGCTGTCGGCAATCACCGCGGTGGCCTCGCTCAGCGTGGCGGCCGGGGCAATGGGAGTGCTCGGGTTGCTTGGGGCCGGGATCCTCGCCCGCTACATTCCGAAGTACGTGCCGCGGCGCAAGGGCTAGAGCGCCCCGGTTGCCGTCGTCTCTCTCACGCAAGGTGTGCCGTCAAAGACGAGCAGCCGATCAGCGAGTTTGTCGACGAAGAACCGGTCGTGGCTGACCACGATCACCGCGCCCGGGAAGTGCGTGAGCGCCCGCTCCATCACCTGAGTGCTCGTGATGTCGAGGTGGTTCGTCGGCTCATCCAGCACGATCACCCCTGCTCCCGAGAGCAGGCACTGCGCGATCGCCACGCGGGCGCGCTGGCCGCCTGAGAGGGTGCCGATCTTCTGCTGCAGGTCCGCCTCAGAGAACTGAAGCATCGACAGGAACCGATTCACGCTTTTCTTCGTCGCGGTGAACGCGAGCGAGTCGGGGTAGGCGTTCACCGCGTGGCCGACCGTGTCGTCCAAGTCCAGCAACGCGTAGACCCGGTTGTACGACACGAACCGCACACCCTTCGCCCACCGAACCGTTCCGGCATCCGCTTCGGCCTCACCGGTGAGCACGTCGAGCAACGTCGACTTGCCCGAGCCGTTCGAGCCGAGCACCGCGACCCGGTCGCCGCGCTGCAGGTCGAACGACAGCCCTTGGAACAGCGGCGTGCCGTTGAACCCCTTGCTGAGCCCCGTCACGGTGAGCAGGTCGTTGCTGACCCGCAGCCCGCCGTAGATGCCGGTGATGATTTGGTCGATCGGCCGTGGCGCCTGGCGCTTCTTGATGTCGGCAAGCCGCCGGGCGACCGCGTTCGATGGGTTGCGGGCCGCTTCACGACGCGCGGCCGATGCGTCCTGCTCGTAGGCCAGCAACTCCTCCTCGTGCGCGAACTGACGCTCGAGCGTCTTCAGCCGTGACTGTTTCGCCTGCACGTACGCCGAGTAGTTGCCCTCGTACTCCTGCAGCCGGTAGTTCTCGATCTCGACGATGCGGTCGACCACCCCATCGAGGAACTGCCGATCGTGCGAGACCATGAGCAGCGCGCCGCCGAAGCCCCGCAGCCAGCCCTCGATCCAGCGCACGCCGTCGAGGTCGAGGAAGTTCGTCGGCTCGTCGAGCAGCAGCACATCGGGCGCCTGCACGAGGATCAGCGCGAGCGCGGCACGGTTGCGCCATCCGCCCGAGAGCCGGTCGACGGGAAGGTGCCGCCGCTCCTCGTCGAAACCGAGGCTAGTGAGCACGGTGTCGATGGTGTTCTCGTACGTCCAGCCACCGATCGCGTCCATCCGCTCGAACAGCTCACCCTGCTCGACGAGCAGGGTGGTCATCGCAGCATCCGTCATCGGCTGCGCCAACTGGGCGCCGATCTGTTCGAGTCGGGCCTGCGTCTCGTGCACTGCGGCGAAGTGGCCGCTCAGCGTCTGCCACGCGCTCTGCTCACCGTCGAGTTCGGAGAATTGCGAGAAGTACCCGATCCTGGTGCCGAGGCTCACATCCACGGTGCCGCCCGACGGCTTCCGCCGCCCGAACACCAGCTCGAGGAACGTCGTCTTGCCGGTGCCGTTCTTGCCGATCAGCCCGATGCGGTCGCCCCGCCGCAGCTTGAGGAACGCCTCCCGCAGCACCGGCCGCCCGTCGAATTCAATGCTCGCGTCGTTCAGGCGGATCAGGCTCACTGGTGTCCTCGGATTTGGGGCGGGGTGATGGGGGTGATGAAGGCGCAGGCGAGCGGATGCCACGAGCCGGGCGTGCGCGCAGAACCCAGTCGGCGCGGGACTGCGGTGCGGCCGGGCCAACTCTACCGGGCGGTACCTGCGAGAACCGGCCAGCGGTGCTCCTCAGAAGGCACTAGAAGAACACCGACCGCGCCGTCGACGTCACCTCGATGCGCAGGCCTTCCGGCACCAGCACGGTCAGCACCGGCGGTCGCCAGTATGCCGACAGGGTGACTCTGGCGCTGCGGCCGTCATCGGTGCCGGCGTGCTCGATGGCGAGGGCTTCGAAGTCGGCGGGCGCCTCCGCCAGGTACGCGGCGGCCGCAGCCGCGACATCCGGTGTCTGCAATTTCGGAGCGCGATCGGTGACGTTCACCGCGCTGAGCGGAAAGGCTTCGGCCGCGGCGAGCGCGGCACCGTCGGCAAGGGTGAACAACCGTTTGCGTTCCAGGTACAGCGCCGTCGCCGCGGTGACCAGCAGGATCAGGATGAGCGACAGGGCCGCGTAGAAGAAGATCAGCGGCAGGGTGGAGCCGGTGTCGTCGGTGAGTCCCGGCGCCGGGGCGCCGGCCCGTCGACGGCCGGTGGCCAGGGTCCCCGCCCGTCGATGGCCGGTCACCGGGCGCTCCAGAACCGCGACACCTGCTGGGTGGCCTGCGCCTCCAGCGGCACGCTCATCCGGGCGGGCAGATCGAGCACCGGCGGCAGCAACGGGAGCGGCACGGTGAGGCGCACGGTCACCGTGACGTGGCTTCGCCTGGTCAGGCAGTCGGATGTCGCCGAGCACTCGATGCTCACGCTGGCCTGCTCGCGGTCGATGCCGTGGTCGGCCAGGGCGAACAGCACGGCGCGTTCGGCTGCGGCCGCGGCATCCGGTACCGACTCGGCCTGCACGTAGACGCGCGCGGCCTGCCGTGCCGCGCCCTCCACGGCGAGCGCACCGGCCTGCAGCGCCGCCAGAGTAAGCACGAGGTAGACCAGCGGCACCAGCAGCAGCACCCCGACGGTGATGAATTCGAGCGAGGCGGTGCCGCGCTCGTCAGTCCAGGCGTTCGAGCGCGGCATGGCCACGCACCTCCAACCCGCCGTCGATGCCGACCAGTCCGATCAGCGGCAGCGGCGTTCGCACGGTCACGATCGCGGACGGATGCCCGAGGTGGTCGGCGAGCTGCACCGTCACGTCGGCGGCGTACCCGGTGCCGATAGCGGCGCTGATCAGCTGGCGGGTGCGGTCAGCGCCCTGCTCGGGAGAGGTGTCGGCGAGCGCCGCGTATCGGGCGCCCTCGGCCGCGGCATCCAGCACGGTGTTGCGGATGTGCAGGGCGAGTCCGAGCTGGATCACCGAGAGGGTGAGCACGGTGAGCAGGGCGCCGACCATGGCGAACTCGGCGGGCGCCGATCCGCGCTCATCCGCCCAAGCTCGCCGCAGCATCGGTCAGAATCCGGTGACGCGCTCGATCGCCTGCTCGAACACGCTGCTGAGCGCCGGGCCGGCAAGGCCCCAGATGATGATCACGAGCCCCGCGGTCATTAATGTGATCAGGACCCAGCCGGGAACGTCTCCACGGTTGTCGTCACGCAACCGGTCGAGCGCAGACATGATTCGGGTGGTCATGCGTTTCACGTGTCTCTCCTTTCGTCGGAACGTCTTTCGTCGGAAACGTCGGAAGTGCTCCGATCAGAACCCGAGCTGCAGCACCGCAATGCCGGGAAAAATCGCGAACGCGACAGTGATCGGCAGAATGAGGAAGACGACCGGCACCAGCATCGCCACCTCCTTCTTGCCCGCGACCTCGAGCAGTTGCCGTTTCGCGTCGTCGCGGGAATCCTGCGCCTGCGCGCGCAGCACGTCGACCAGCGGTGTGCCGCGCTCCAGCGCCCCGGTGAGCTGCTCCACCACGCGACTGAACGCGGGCACCCGCAGTGAACGGGCCAACGCGTGCAGTGAATCGGCGAGCGGCACGCCCGCGTTCACCTCCGCCACCACGCGCGCGAACTCCGCGGCGATCTCGCCGCGACTGACCCGCGAGACGCGTCGCAGCGCGTCGAGGATGCCTTCGCCGGCCGACAGGCTGAGGGTTAGGAACTCGAGCATCGTCGGCAACTCGCTCTCGATCCGGGCAACCCGTTTCGCCGCGGCCCGCTTCAGCACCAGGTCCCGCGCCAGCAGGCCAAGCCCGGCAGTGACCAGCGTCACGGCGACGGCCATCGGTAGGCCGACGGGCTGCAGCCGACCCGCGGCAACCGCGAGCACCACCCCGAGAATCGCCCCACACACCAGCCAGACGAGTTGGCTGGAACGATACGCGTCCACGCTGAGCAGCGAACCGGACTGCCGCAGCCGCGTCTCGATCGTCGCCGTCCCGCCCAGAGCGGATGCCAGCAGCCTGCGGGTGGGGCCGATCACCGGCGCCAGCACCAGACCGAACAGTGGCAGCGGGTCGGCGGTGCGTCTGGCCAGGCGTTGCCTCGCGCCCTCGGAGACATCCAGCACGTAGGGCGCCACCCGGTCGATCAGGCGAGGCCGCCCGATCCGCGGCACGGTGCTGGCGAGCAGCCACAGTCCCAGGCCGAGACCGAGGCCGGTCAGCACCGCCCAGCCGAGCGCCGCACTCACTGGAACCACCGCCGTTCCTCCGGCAACCGGCCGAGGCCGAGCATGATCCGGTACGCCACCACCGTGACGCCTAGACCGGCCACGATCATCAGCACACCGGCGCTGCTGTTGTACGCCGCTGCGGCCTCCGGCCGGGTCGACAGCATCACCAGCACCACCCACGGCGCCGCAACGCCGAGCCGCGCGGCGTTCAGGATCCACGACTGCCTGGCCTCCACCTCGGAACGGATGGCGGCCTCCTGCCGCAGGTACGCGGACAGGTTGCGCAGCACCGCCACCAGCTCGGTGCCCCCGACATCCCGCGACATCCGCAGCGTCTCCAGAATGCGGTCGGCGACCGGATCGGCAAGGGCCGCCTTCAGCCGGTCGACGCAGGAGGAGAAATTGCCGGTCGCCCGGTAGTCGGCCTCGAACGCGGCGAACGCGGGGCGGGTGGACGCTGGTCCGGCTCGGGCGAGTGTGGACAGCCCGTCGGGCAGCGGGACCCCGGAGCGCACCGCAGACACCAGGTGATCGACGACGTCCGGCCAGAGCACTCGGGTGGCGCGCCGGGCGGCGCGCGCTCGCCAGTTGACCGCGGCGAGGGGCAGCAGCATCCCGAGCACGGCGGCGACGATCGCGAGCGGCACCACCGGCAGCAGGGCGAACAGCAGGGCGCCGATTGCCAGGCCGACGAACACCGACACCACGGCGAGCAACGGCAGCGACGCCTGCGGCAGACCGGCCAGCGCCAGCCGGCCTCGCCATTCGGCCGCCGCGCCGGGCGGCCGGGAGGTGCGGGGCGCGAAACCGGCCGGCCAGAGGAACGGGGATGCCGCGAGCAGCAACCCCACCCCGGCGACCAGCCCGAGCACGGCGCTCATCGCGGGTGACCGCCGAGCACCGCGGTCAGGTCGTACCCGCCCGCGTCGAACTTGCCCCGTTTGCCCGGGTAGCTGCCGGTCGGATCGAGCACCC